>NZ_JADPJQ010000130.1:480484-701889 GCF_023073515.1 Bradyrhizobium sp. 17
GCTGCTCGCGGGTGCCGATAGTGTCAAGGCCGTCGCGCTGGCGTTCGGCTTCTGGCATCTCGGCGACTTCTCCAGAAGCTATCGCGACCAGTTCGGCGAGACACCTTCGCAAACGCTTGAATCCGGACGGCGAACTTAGCGCGTCAAAACGTTGAGGGCCGGCCTGATGATCCGTGCTATACTGCTGCCCATGAGCAATCGCATTCTCGTCCTCTACGGTTCCTACCGTTCCGACCGCATGGGCATACGCCTAGCGAATTTCGTCATCGATCGCCTGCGCGCCCGCGGCGACGACGTCGTGTTTATCGACGCCAAGGCGATCGGCCTGCCGATGCTCGATCGCATGTACAAGGAATACCCCAAGGGCTCCGCACCCGAGGCGCTGGAGAAGCTCGCCGGAGAGATCCGCGGCGCAGATGGTTTCGTCTTCGTCACCGGCGAATACAATTGGGGCATCCAGCCGGGCCTGAAGAATCTCACCGACCACTTCCTCGAGGAGTGGTTCTGGCGCCCAGCCGCGATCGTGAGCTACTCGGCCGGCCGCCTGTCCGGCGCGCGTGCCTCGACCGCCTGGCATGGCACGTTGTCGGAGATGGGCATGGTGGTGGTGTCGAGCACCATCGGCGTCGGCCCGATCGCACAGACGCTGTCGGAAGCGGGTGAACCGATCGGCGAGGGCGGCAAAGCGCTGGAACGCTCGTTCCCGCGCTTCGCCGACGATCTCGCATGGTGGATCGAGGCGGCCAAGGCGCAGCGGGCGCGCAAGGCGCCGCCGTACTAAGCCCTTACGCCGACCTGACCTCACCGAGGAAGCGGTCGAACTGTCCGGCGAGATCGCGTGACTGGGACGAGAGCTGCTCGGCTGCGCCCAGCACCTCCCGCGCGGCCGTACCGGTGTCGTCGGCGGCGCGCTGCACGCCTGAAATGTTGGTGTTGACCTCCTGGGTGCCGCGCGCGGCTTCCTGGACGCTGCGGGCGATCTCCTGGTCGCCGAGCCCTGTTCCTCGATCGCGGCCGCGATCGCGGTGCCGATCTGGTCGATCTCGCCGATGACGTCGGCGACGTTGCGGATCGCGGTGACGGTCTCGTCGCTCGCGGCCTGGATCGCCGAAATCTGCTCGGAGATTTCGGTGGTGGCCTTGGCGGTCTGGCCCGCCAGCGATTTCACCTCGGCAGCAACTACCGCGAAGCCGCGGCCGGCGTCGCCGGCGCGGGCGGCCTCGATGGTCGCGTTCAACGCCAGCAAATTGGTCTGCTCGGCGATGCTCTGGATCAGCGTGACGACGTCGCCGATCTTCTGCGCGCCCTCGGCCAGCGCACGGGCGGTGTCGCCGGTGCGGCGGGCGTTGTCGACGGCGCGGGCCGCGATCTCGGTGGACTGGGCCACTTGACGGCCGATCTCCGAAATCGAAGAGGTCAGCTCCTCGGTGGCGCTCGCGACCGTCTGCACGTTGCTCGATGTCTGCTGTGAGGCGGCGGCGACGACGGCGGCCTGGCTGTTGGTCTGGGCAGCCGTCGAGGTCATCGACTGCGCCGTGCTTTCCATGGTGGCTGAAGCGCGGGACAAGCCGCCGACGAGCTCGGTGACCTTGGCTTCGAACGCGCGGGTGATCCCGTCGAGCGCCTGTGCGCGGCGCATCTTGCCGTCGTTCTCGGCTTGCTTCTCGGCCGCGAGGCTGTCGGCCCTGATCATGTTGTCCTTGAAGACCCGGACCGCCGCGGCCATGGCACCGATTTCATCGGAGCGCTCGGCGCCGGGAATCTCTTCCGTGACCTCGCCTTCGGCAAGCCGCGACATCCGCGTCGTCAGGTTGACGATCGGGGCGCAGACGCGGCGGCGGACCGTTACGATGAGGCCGGCGCTGGCGATCAGCACGGCGAGGAGTCCCGCGAGTGCGATGGTGAAGCTGGTGTGGGCCGCGGTGGATGCACCGGCGAGAATCTGCTCGGCGTTGTCGTAGAAGGCGTCCCGGACCTCGATGATAGTGCTGAGGCCACGCTGCGTGGCGGTGTAATAGGTGTCCATGTCGTGTTCGTACTTGCCGCTGACCGCACCCTCCTTCACCAGCTTGAGCTCGCGGCCGAACTCTTCGATGTAGATCGCGCTGAATTTCTCCAGCGCGGCGGCGACGTTCGCCGGCGTTGCGGGATTGCCGCGCAACTCCAGCAGCGACATCACGATCTGATCGTTGCGGCCCTGCGAGCGGCTGATCTCGGCCTTCTCGGTGTCGGTCGCCGGCTTTTTGCCTCCGACGAGGTTCTTGTGCAGGCTGGAGTTGAAGCCGCCCACGTCGCGCAATGTCATCGCGATGTTGGCGTAGCTGGCCTGCCGGTAGGCATCGCCGTTGAGGATCGCCATGCGCCGGACCTGCTCGTTGAGTAGCGCCGTCACGCCGGCGTTGAGCACGGCGTTGTCGGCGACGATCTTCTTGGCGGCGTCCTTGCGCGCCTCCGCCGGGCCCGACATCGCCTTGTCGATGGCCTCGCGCAGCGCCGTGAACTTCGAATTGATGGCGTCGATGTTGCCGCCGGTGGTGTTGCCGTCATCGAACGGGCCGGGCAGGTCCTTGCGCAGCGCGTTCATCCTTTCGCGGGCGGCATCGGTCTGCTTGCGCAGCTTGTCCTGCTCGGCAAGCAGCGCCGGGTCGACCGCGGGAGGGCCGTAGAGGATGTTGGTGGAAAAGCCGCGCTCGGGATTGAGGTAGCGCGGGATGTCGCTGACGGCCCGGACGATCGCCAGCCGCCCCTGCGCTTCGGTGATCCGTTCCATCGTCTGGTATTTCGTCACGGCGACGTAGACGGCGAGGCCGCCGCCCACTGTCGAGAGCGAGACGATGGCGGTGGTCAGGAGCGTACCGATTTTCATGATTCTGTCCGGCAACTGGCGCGGGAAATTATTTGCACGGACAATAGGCAGGCGATGTTAATCCCGGGTTTACGCTGGTGGCTGCGGTCACTTGGGCTGTCGCTCAAGGGCCGCGAGGATATCGAGCGTTGCCTGATCGCGCTTGCCCGAAAAATACCGGGCGAGCGCCTCGTCGAAAACGGGCTCGTCGGACACCGCGTCGAACAGCGTCATCGACGAGCGGAATTTGGCATCATCGGGCGCGCCGAGGATGGCGTTGATGGTCCGGCCCTCGACGGCGAGCACGAGCCGCGTGCATTCGATCAGGCGCGGACCGAGGATGGGGTGGGCGAGGTAGGCCTGGGCCTCGGCGCGGGAGGTGATGGCGTAGCGCTGGGACATGGCGCTGAAGCCGAGACCGGCGACCTGCGGGAAGACGAACCACATCCAGTGGCTCTGCTTTCGGCCCCGGGTCAGCTCCCCCTGGACGTCGCCATAGACCGGGTCCTGGGCCCGGACAAAGCGCTCTAGATCGAACGGATCGGTCATAAGATACCTTGGGATACCCTGGAATGGCTTGCCGGGGCCCTTGCCGGCCGCGATTATGCCTAACTTTTGGCTCCCAATGTGGTAGCTGGTAGAGAATCTCCGGGTGGGGGTGGGTCCCCTCGGGGGTCGATTTTGGGGATCTGATGGTTTCCGACCGGGCACGAGCCGAGGGGCTATTGTCGCGCCGCCGTATTGGGCGAGCCGAGATCATATTGCTGTCTCTGGCCGCCGTCGCGCTGGCACTGGGCGCTGCCGCCTGGGTCGCGGATATCGGCGGTTCGGCCTCGCTGGTCACCGCCGCACTGCCGCCGGCCAATGCGCCTTCGTTCGATGATCGATTCGCTTCGGCTTCCAGCAGTCCGCCCGCCCGCGAGTTCGGCCTGCGAACGCTGGAGCGCTCCGCGGTCAATGCAGTCCAGCTCAAATTGCGCGATGCCAAGGCGATGCTCGCCCAGAAGCTCCAGGGCGACGACTGGCGCTCGACCCTGACCGATGACGACCGGCATATGTCCGAGGAGACGAGACAATCGCAGCGTGCTGACGCCATCCCGATGCCGCGCTCGCGCCCGCCCCAGGCGGACATCTCCGCCCAGATTGCCTCGAGCCAGGCTTATGCCGAGACCAGGGTCGACAACCGCAATTTCTTCGAAAAATTCACCGACAAGATCAGGCTGGCCTCGCTGACGCCCGACAGCGGCCTGTTCGGCAAGGCGCCGGATCTCGCCGCGCTTGGCTACGATTCGCGCACCGCGGTCTACGACATCTCGGCCAAGGCGCTTTACCTGCCGAGCGGCATCGCGCTGGAAGCGCATTCCGGCATGGGCGCGCTGATGGACGACCCGGAGCACGTCGACCAGCGCATGGTTGGCGCGACCCCGCCTGCGACCTACGACCTGAAGCCGCGCGAAAAACTGTTTCACGGCGTCCGCGCACTGCGCTTGACGCCCACCGAGGGCACCAGCGCGCTCGGCCGCGTCGGCCTGCTCACCCACAATTACATGCTCGGGCCTCGTGGCGACTCCAACGGCTGCGTTTCGATCAAGGACTATGATCGATTCATGAAAGCCTACGACAACGGTGAGTTCAACCGTCTGGTCGTGGTGCCGAGGCTGACCCCATCGGCGACCGCCTCGCAGCGCGCGAGCACCGAGTCCTGATATCTGCTCCGGATATTGGCCTGCTACGGCGGGGCTGCCGTTTTCCTTTCGTTAAGCCGTCATCGTCCAGAAGCAGCCCATGAGTGATCCGCAAAGTTCCGAGACCCCGCTGCGCACGACGTTCAAGATCAAGCTGAACGGCGACACGCTGGCGATCGCGACCGTCGGCCAGGCCTATCAATTCCTCACCAATTTCAAATCGGTCGAGTGGATGGAATTCCGCTCGCTGCATGAAGACGCGGTCGCGGCGCTCGAAGGTGCCGCCGAGAACGCCATGCTCGTGGTGCAGGCGACCAACGCCGTGCGCGCGCTGTTTGTGAGCGCCAAGCTGCTCTGAGAGCGACACGGGAAATTTGGGAAGATTCCCGGATTGCGCTGCGCTCCATCCGGGCTACCGCTCACTAGTTGAACTCCGCTATAGCAACAGGCCATGGTCGGCGAAGATCGCGCTCAAGCCGATACGTTGAAACATAGTTCAGGGAGAGACCATCATGAAACGCCGTACATTCCTCAAGGGCGGCGCGGTTGCCGGCGCGACGACGCTGGTTGCCGCACCTGCGATCGCGCAAAGCGCGCCCGAGATCAAATGGCGCCTGACCTCGAGCTTCCCGAAGTCGCTGGACACTATCTACGGCACCGCTCAGACTTTTGCGAAATATGTTGCCGAGGCCACCGACAACAAATTCCAGATCCAGACCTTCGCGGCCGGCGAGCTCGTTCCCGGCCTGCAGGCGCTCGATGCGGTCAGCACCGCTTCTGTCGACATGGCGCAGACCCCGCTCTATTTCTACATCGGCAAGGAGCCGGCGCTGGCCTATGCCACCGGCGCGCCGTTCGGCATGAACCATCGCCATCAGGAATCCTGGTGGCATTTCGGCGGCGGCGCCGACCTCACCAACGAGGCGCTGAAGCCGTTCAAGGTGCACGCCATCCTCTGCGGCAATTCCGGCACCCAGATGGGCGGCTGGTTCCGCAAGGAGATCAAGACCGTCGACGATCTCAAGGGCCTGAAATTCCGCATCGCCGGCATGGGTGGTCATGTGCTGGCGCGGCTCGGCGTGGTCCCGCAGCAGATCGCGGGCGGCGACATCTATCCGGCGCTGGAGAAGGGCACGATCGACGCAGTCGAATTCGTCGGCCCCTATGACGACGAGAAGCTCGGCTTCCAGAAGGTCGCCAAATATTACTACTTCCCCGGCTGGTGGGAAGGCGGCGCCATGCTGCACATGATCGTCAACGACGAGAAGTGGGCTTCGCTGCCGAAGCAGTACCAGGCGATCGTCAACCAGGCCGCGTCGGCCGCGGGCGCCTGGATGCTCGAGAAATACGACAGCGTGAATCCGGCGGCGCTGAAGCGGCTGATCGCCAATGGCGCGGAGCTGAAGGCGTTTCCGCAGCCGGTGCTGGAGGCTTGCTACACCGCGACCCAGGAGCATCTGAACGAGCTCGCCACCAAAAGCGACCTGTTCAAGCGCACCAAGGAAAGCCACGACGCCTATATGAAGAAGCTGCTGTTCTACACGCAGATCGCGGAGAATTTTTACGACAATTATCTGCTCGGCAAGATGCGCAACAAGGCTTGATCGCGCAAACTCCCGTAGGGTGGGCAAAGGCGCACTTGCGCCGTGCCCACCACTGCTTGCTTGCCTCGCCATGGTGGGCACGCTTCCTCCTTCGCTCTTCGAGCTACGGCGGACAAGTCGCTTTGCCCACCCTACAGCATCTATCGTGCGGTGAATTAAGCCGCGCCCAAACCCAGCTTCTCGTAAATCCGCCGCGCATAGGCGCCGAACGCGTCCGTCGTTTTCAGCGGCAGAGCCCGTGGGAAGGGCAGGTCGATGGGGAAATAATCGGCCATCTTCGCAGGTCCGGCCGTCAGCACGGCGCAGTGCGAGGACAGGAACACGGCCTCCTGGATCGAGTGCGTGATGAAGATGATGGTCTTGCCGCTCTCGCGCCAGATCCGCAGCATCTCCAGATTCATCTGCTCGCGCGTCAAGGCGTCGAGCGCGCCGAACGGCTCGTCCATCAGGATCAGTTTCGGGTCGTGAATGAAGGCGCGCGCGATGGCGGTGCGCTGCTGCATGCCGCCGGACAACTCTCGCGGATATTTCTGCTCGTAGCCGGCAAGACCCACCAGATTGAGCAGATCGCGCGCCCGCTCGCGCGCGGCCTTCATCGGAAGACCGACGATCTCTGCCGGCAGCAGCACGTTGTCCAGGATCGTCCGCCATTTCAGCAGCAACGCCTGCTGGAACACCATGCCAATGTCGCGGGTCGGATCGAACGGGCTTTTGGCGTTGCCGATCTTCACCGTGCCGCCGTCGGCGTCGTGCAAGCCGGCCAAAATCTTCATCACGGTGGTCTTGCCGCAGCCGGACGGGCCGACCAGCGAGACCAGCTCACCCTCCTGCACGTCCATGGTGACGTCGGACACCGCCAGGAATTCGGCGCCGCCGCTGCGATAGACCTTGCGGACGCCTTGCAGGCTGATGAAGGGGCTTGAGCTCATGCCAGCCATTTATCCAAGTTTGCGGCCACGAACGCGTCGTCGCTGAGGTCGGAATGCTCGCGGTACACGCGCTCGATCTCGTCCTTCTGGCCGGGGCTCAGGCCCTCGTTCGGATCGAGGCACCACAGGCCCTGCATCAGGCCCTGCCGTCGCAGCACCTCATGGCAGCCGGCGATGCAGCCGTGAAAATCGTTGGCGACGTCGAAGAATGCGCTGTTGCAATCGGTGACGCGGGCATCGAGCGCGAGCAAATCGGCCGGCACGCTGTCCTTGTGCCGTGCCGCTTTGCAGCGCTCGAACTGTTTGATCGCGCTCGCCGTCCACACCGACCAGTGGCCGAGCAGGCCGCCTTTGAAATAAGTGCGCGTGGTGATTCCGTTGTCGCGGAGGTCGAACGGCAGCATCAGGTCGAGCAGGATGTGGTCGTCATTGCCGGTATAGAGCGCAACGCGGTCGAGCGCGCCGGCTGCCGCGACGCCGCGCAAAACATCAAGGGTCCGGTAGCGGTTGAACGGCGCGATCTTGATCGCGATGACATTGTCGATCGAGGCAAAGCGCTGCCAGAACCGGCTCGACAGGACCACGCCGCCGACCGTCGGCTGAAGATAGAAGCCGACCAGCGGAATTTCGGGTGCGACCGCTGCGCAATGCGCGATGATCTCGTCCTCCGACGCCCTCTTCATCGCAGCGAGACTGAGGAGCCCTGCGTGATAGCCGATGTCGCGCGCGGTGCGGGCTTCAGCGGTGGCCTGCCTAGTCGGACCGGCGAGGCCCGCGACCAGCGCCAGCGGACGCTTGGTCCAGTTCGCCGCCGTCTCGGCGGCGAGCTCCAGCACGGGACGATAGAGGCCGACGTCACGGATCGCGAACTGCGTGGTGTGCACGCCGACCGCAAGGCCGCCGGAGCCGGCGTCGATGTAATAGCGCGTCAGCGCGCGCTGATGCTTTTTGTCGAGCTGGCGTTCGGCGGTGAGCGCGAGGGGATGCGCCGGCAGGACGGTGCCGTCGGCGATCAGCTTGCGGATCTCGCTGTTGATCTGGCTGTGGTGCATGATGTCCTATCCGAATTCAGGGCCGGCGACGGCGAATGGCATGTCTTCACCCGCGGTATTAGCGGGGCCGAACCGCATGCGCTGGAACGGGCGCTCGATGATCCAGCCGGATGCGGTCAATCCTTCAGGGAACGCGGGTTGCGACGCGACGGCATCGAGCAGCAGCGGCCCGGTCTCCGATCGCGCGATGGCATCGACCAGGGTCAGCGCGGCTGCCGCGTCGTCGGCAAGCAGCGGGCCGATATGGCGCGCGGTACGTCCGTCGCGAACCAGCGCGATGGCGCCGTTCGCGGCGACGATGCGCGAGCCGGAACGCTGCGCGAAGTTGGAGAGCAGGGCGGTTCGATCGAGGCCCGTGGCGCGCCGGTCGCGCGCGCGGAGCGCGTCGAGCGTCGCGGACGAAGGTGCCTGCCCGGACGCGGATGCCGATTTCACCAGCTTGAGCCGGCGCAATTGCAGGGTCGGCGTGAACCCGAGCGGCCCATAGACGGCAGCACCGTCCGGGGTTGCGTCGAGCCAGCTCGTCAGGCCGCGTTCGCGCGCCATCGCCAGGCAGGCGTCGACGAGCCGCGTGGCGAGACCGCGTCGGCGATGGCTTGCCGTCACCAGCACCATGCTGATCCAGGCGTTGTCGCCGGGGTAGGGCAGGAGTGCTGCGGTCGCGACCAGTTGCGCGCCATCACGGATGCCGAACGCGACGCCGTCGCTCAAGAAAAACCGCCAGTCGTCTTCATTCTGGTTCCAGTGCGCCTCTGTCGAGAGCGCGAGGCCCGCCGCAGCATCCTCGACGCCAAGCCGGATGATGCGCGGATCGTCAGTAGCGTCCATCGCGCACCTCGTATTTGGTGGGCTTGCCGAGGCTCGGCATGGCGCGCGACACCCAATCCGCCGTCCAGGCGATCAGCTGCTCGGTGTCGACGACCGGCAGGCCGAAAAGCTCGACTGCCTTGGACGTGTCGGTCAGCCACGCGGTCGGCTCTTCGTTTCCTGTCAGCACCGGCATACGGCCGAACCTGGCGCCGAATCTTGCTGCGAGGTCGCGCACCGCCAAAATCTCGTGGCCGCTGACATTGATCGGCGAGGTCGGCGCTGTGCAATGCGCGAGGCAGCGCAGCGCCTGCGATGAGGCATCGCCCTGCCAGATGAAATTGACATGACCGATGCTGAGGTCGATCGGCGTGCCCGTGAGCACTTTCAAGGCGATGTCGTGCAGCACGCCATAGCGCATGTCGATCGCGTAGTTGAGGCGGAATAGCCGCCCGGGCGTTCCGAACTTGCGCGAAAAATACTCGAACATGCGCTCGCGGCCCACGCAGGACTGGGCGTACTCGCCGGGCGGGTTCGGCGCCATGTCCTCGCCCGATCCTTTGCCGTCGACGGGGACGAACGGATAGATGCAGCCGGTCGAGAACGCCACGATCCGCGACGAGGGGAAGGCCTGCGCGATCAGTGCCGGCACGTGCGCATTCATCGCCCAGGTCAGCGAGAGATCGCCCTCAGCGCCGAATTTGCGGCCGGCCATGAAGACAATGTTGGGCGCCTTCGGCAACGCCTGAATCGCGGTCTCGTCCATTAGGTCGCAATTGATAGTCTCGACGCCACGCGCGTGCAGCCAGTCCTTGACGCCGGCGTCGCTGAAGCGGGCGACGCCGATGACACGGCGATCGCGCGCTGCGGCCTTGGCAAGCCCCGCCAGCGTCGGCCCCATCTTGCCGGCGACGCCGAGGATCATGATGTCGCCGCCGACCCGGGCGAGGTCGTCGATCAATGCCTGGGTCGGCCGGCACAGGAGATCGTCGAGCGCAGCGATATCAGGGATGGTCTTCGGCAGGTTGTGGCGGGTGAGGAGCATGGTTGTGGTCCTTGATCTTCAAGTTTGTCTTGCGTCGCCGACGACGAAGATGCGTTCGAGGACGAGCACGAAGCCGTAAAGCGCGACGCCGAGCAGGGTGAGCAGCACGACGGCCATCACCATCGCGGGCGTGTCGAGCGACGACTGCACCTGGATCATGAGGTAGCCGAGCCCGCGCTCGGAGGCGATGAACTCGCCGACTATGGCGCCGGCGACCGCGAGGATGGCGCCGACCTTCATTCCGGAGAAGATGTAAGGCAGCGATCCCGGCAGCTGGATCTTGCGGAACAGCGTCCAGCGCGAGCCGCGCAGCGATTTGACGAGGTCGAGCAGATCCGGCTCGACCTCGCGCAAGCCCCGCGCGGTGGTGAGCAGGATCGGGAAGAAGCAGATGCTGAAGGCGATCAGGATGTTCGGCACGATGCCGTAGGAGAACCAGACGATGAGGAGCGGACCGAGCGCGACCTTCGGGATCATGTTCAGCGTCACGAACAGCGGCAGCAGCACGAGGCTGATCAGCGGCGCCCAGCTGAAGATGACGGCCAGCGTCACGCCGACGAAGGCGCCGAGCGCAAAGCCGCCGAGGATCTCGATCGCCGTCACCAGCGTATTGGCGCCCCAGGCGTAGCTCGCGGTTCCCAGCGTCTGGATTGTCGCGAGCGGCGACGGCAGGATGAACTTCGGGACGTGGAAGGCATCGACCAGCACCTGCCAGAGCACCAGCACGGCGAGGTGCACGATTAGGACGATCGCAAAGCTGCGCGTATTGCGGGCGCCGTCTCCTGTCACCGGTTACTCCCTGTTGTCAGCGGCCACCTTGCCGCTGGTCGCAAGCCTAGCCATCCCGGAGGGAAGTTTCAACCAGTTGGTTGATTATGGCCGGAGCGAATGCAGCACGAGATCGGCGACGTGCCGGCGGCGGGCGCGGCGCGCGGCCCGGCTCGACAGGTCCTTGCCGAAGATCGCCGACAGCGTCGGCGTGTTGGAGAGATAGAAATAGCTGAGGCCCGCGATGGAGATATAGAGCTGGATCGGGTCGATCCCCTTGCGGAACATGCCGGCGCGGACGCCTTCGTGAAGGATGTGGGACACGCTCTTCACCAGCGGCGAATGCATCGCCTCCAGCCGCGTCGAGCCGCGGACGTGGCGGGCACCGCCGCGGTTCTCGTCGTTCAGAAGCACGATGAAATCGGGGTTCGTCGCGAGGTAATCGAACGAGGCCTCGATCAGTTTCCGGATCGCCTTTCCCGGCGGCAGGCCTTCGAGATTGAGCTGACGTTCCTGCTCGCGGATATCGGCGTAAACCCATTCGAGCACGGCGAGATAGAGCGCGTCCTTGTCGCCGAAATAATGGTAGACGAGCTGCTTGTTGACACCGGCGCGCTCTGCGATCTCGTCGACGCGGGCGCCGGCAAAGCCGTGCCGGGCGAACTCCTCGCGCGCCGCGGTGAGCAGCTTCTTGCGTGTGGCGACCGGGTCGCGCCGCTGCGGCACGGTGTCGCCTGAACGTTTTGCGGGCATTTCCAACCAAACAGTTGACAAGTTGAGGGCGGCCTTGTTGCATTGGTATCCTCACGGGGGGAGAGCGACAAGCCGGTCGCGGGCAACGAGGAGAGATGCGATGAAGCGTTTGCAGGCGGCGGGCTCGGCCCTGGCTGTGGCCCTGATGCTCGGATCACCAGTCGTGCCCGCGAACGCGGGCGAGGCGGTCAATCTGATCCTGAACTGGGCGCCGACGGCCGATCACTCGCCCTATTATTACGCCAAGGCGCAAGGCTGGTACGAGAAAGCGGGCATCGATCTGACCATCGAGGTCGGCAAGGGCTCCGGCGTCTCCGCCGCCAAGGTCGGCTCCGGCGGCTCGCCCTTCGGCGTCGCCGATCTCGCCACCATGCTGGTGGCGAAGAGCAAGGGGGCTGACGCTGTTGCCGTGATGAGCGTCTACGCCAACACCGGCCAGACCTTCTACTGGTTGAAGAGCTACGGCGTGAACGGGGTGAAGGATTTTGCCGGCCACAAGATCGGCAATCCGCCCGGGGACGCCTCGCGTGTGATGTGGCCGGCCTTCGCCAAGGCTGCAGGGCTTGCGCCCGACTCCGTCGGCTTCGTCAATGTCGGGCCGACGGCGAAGATCGCCGCGCTCAAGAGCCATACAGTCGACATCATCAGCGACTTCTACAACGAGCACGATTTGAAGGTGATCGAGTTCGGAAGCGATCTCGGCTACGTCAATTGGAAGGACATCGGGCTCAATCCTTACGGCAATTCGCTGATCGTCAACGGTGGCTATTTGCAGAAGAACCCGAAGCTGGTCGAGGAGTTCGTGCGGGTCACGCAAAAGGCCTTCGCGACTTGCGTCGCCGACGCCGCGCCCTGCCTGAAGGCGCTGCTCGATCAGGTCTCCGGTCTCGACAAGGAGAACCAGGAGCGCCAGTGGGAGCGCATCAAGTTCCTGATGACGGACGAATTCACGACGACGAAGGCACTCGGCTGGATCGACGGCGAGCGGATGAAGAAGGACTACGATCTGGTCCAGACCTATCTCGGCATGGAGAAGCCGTTCGACGTCACGACAGCGTTCACGACCAAGATGCTGGACCCCGCCATCAAGATGGATGCGAGCAAGGTGAAGAAGTAGGGGGCTGGTCGCCGCGCCGGCCCCACATTCCGCTGTCATGCCCCGGCTTGACCGGGGCATCCAGTACGCCGCAGCCTTGCGGCTGACCCGCAACCGTCTCGGAGTACTGGATCGCCCGCCTTCGCGGGCGATGACCGTTGTGCGGGGCGAGAGCGCCTGCTCAACGCCCTTGGTGCGCTTCCATGCCACGTAACCCCACGGAGAAATTAACCGGCCATTAACCATATCGGCGGCATCGTTAACCATTCAATAACAGGGGACGAGTCGGCCGCTATGGAGGCTGCAGTAAAACCTCAACGCCAAATGGTTCGCCTGCGCGGGCGCTCCTATGTGGCCTTCGTCTTCGTGCCGACGGTTCCCATCCAGGACTGGCTGCAGGAGATCGACACCACCATCGCGCGCTCGCCGGGCTTCTTCGCCGGCCGCCCCGTGGTGATCGACCTGTCCTCGGTCGATCTCAGCCAGTCCGGCATCGGCCATCTGCTCACCAGCCTTCAGGACCGCAACATCCGCGTGCTCGGGATCGAGGGCGTGGAGGAGGGCCGGTTGAACCCCATGATGCCGCCGCTGCTTTCGGGCGGGCGCAGCTGCGTGGTCGAGCCGAGTGCGCCCAAGAAGGTCGAGGCAAAGGTCGAGACCAAGCCGACCTCGCTGCTGCTCGAGACCCCCGTGCGGTCGGGCCAGACCGTGATCTTCCCCGAAGGCGACGTCACCATTTTGGGTTCGGTCGGCTCCGGCGCCGAGGTCGTCGCCGGCGGCTCCATTCACATCTACGGCGCGCTGCGCGGCCGCGCCATGGCGGGCGTGAACGGTCACACGAGCGCGCGCATCTATTGTCAGAAGATCGAGGCCGAACTGCTTGCAATCGATGGTTTTTACCAGACCGCCGACGATATCGACGCGGCCCTGCGCGGCAAGCCGGCCCAGGCCTGGCTGCAGGGCAACACCATGCGAATTACTGCGCTGAACTGACCAGAAGGAGATTTGAGAGATGGCCAAGGTACTGGTCGTGACGTCAGGCAAGGGGGGCGTCGGAAAGACCACGACGACCGCCGCACTGGGGGCTGCGCTCGCGCAGCGCGGCGAAAAGGTCGTCGTCGTCGATTTCGACGTCGGCTTGCGCAACCTCGACCTCGTGATGGGCGCCGAACGCCGCGTCGTGTTCGACCTCATCAACGTGGTGCAGGGCGTCGCAAAGCTGCCGCAGGCCCTGATCAAGGACAAGCGGCTGGAGAACCTCTGGCTGCTGCCGGCCTCGCAAACCCGCGACAAGGACGCGCTGACCGAAGAGGGCGTGGGCAAGGTCATCGACGATCTGCGCAGCCGTTTCGACTGGGTGATCTGCGACAGTCCGGCCGGCATCGAGCGCGGCGCCTCCATGGCGATGCGCTTTGCCGACGAAGCCGTGATCGTCACCAATCCCGAAGTCTCCTCGGTGCGCGATTCCGATCGCATCATCGGCATGCTCGATTCCAAGACGGTGCGGGCCGAGAAGGGCGAGCGGGTCGAGAAGCACATTCTCATCACCCGCTATGATCCCTCGCGCGCCGCGCGCGGCGAGATGCTGACCATCGAGGACATCCTCGAAATTCTTGCAACACCTTTGCTCGGCATCATCCCCGAGAGCCAGGACGTGCTGCGCGCCTCCAACGTCGGCACGCCCGTGACGCTGTCGAACGCGGAAGGCGCCCCGGCGCGGGCCTATATCGATGCGGCGCGGCGGCTCTGCGGCGACACCGTGCCGATGCAGGTGCCGACCGAGCGCAAAGGCTTCATGGACCGCCTGCTGCGACGGAGGGCCGCATGAGCATGGGTCTGCTTCGGCTTCTCCGCGGCAACAAGGCCTCTGCACCCGTCGCGCGCGAACGGTTGCAGATCCTGCTTGCCCATGAACGCGGACTGCGCGGCCAGCCCGATCTGCTCGGTGTGCTGCGTGAGGAAATTCTCGCGGTCGTCTCCAGGCACGTCACGCTGGACCCGACCAAGGTCATTGTCCGGCTCGATCGCGGCGACGAGGTCTCGACCCTCGAGGTCGATATCGAGGTGCCCAACGATTTCGAGCGCAAGCGCGCGGCGGCCGGCTAGGGACCTCAGCCGCGACGCTTCAAATTGGGGTGGGTGAAAAGGCGGTCCGCTGGGCATAGCGGGCCGCCTTTGCGCGCCGACATGAACGCTACGGAACGAGGTCCGGGGCTCAATCGTTGTGAAAAACCCGCGGCGGCGCGATGCACCGCGGTTTCGTCAAACGGGAGAACGCCCATGATGACCGAGGTCCAGGTCCACACCGTCGCGCGCCAGATGCTGGAACAGCATGGTTTTGCTGCGATCGCGAAGGCCGCCGAACAGGCCAGGGCTTGTGAGGGCCGCGGCGAGGCCGACGAGGCCAAAGAGTGGCGTCACATCGCGGACGCGATGAAGATCATCCGCGGTCCGCACCAGAGCTGACACTCCCCCGCGTTCAACGCTCCCCGCGGTCAGCGCCCTGCGGCGAAGTGCGATTCTGTGTCTGCGGCTGGGAGCGCTCGCCCGTCTCCTTGCAGGGGAGCGGCTCCCACGAGCCATCCGGCGCCTGCTGATAAGCGCTACACGACGAAGACGAGGTCGATTTGTCCTCGCCCTTCTGGGCATTGGAATTCTTCGCCAGCACGGGCGCAGTCAGCATCGGTGCGACGGCAAACGCGACCGCGAGAAGGACATGGTTGATCCGCATGGGGCTCCCCTGTTCGAGTTCGAAAAGAGCCGCATGCTGGCGAGAAATGTGACGATTATTGGCCGAACCAAAAATTCCGGCGCGGTGTGCTTAACGCCGCACGATCACGCTAGCCGCCCTTGCTGCGGATCAGGCCGGCGAGGTTGGTCTTCTGGGCCTCGCACCAGCCGGGCATGCCGAGGCGGCGTTGGTTGAGGTCGGTCGCCTGGGTGGCCACCGCGACCTCGGCCATCAGATCGTCGTCCTGCTTCTCACCCATCTTGCCGCCCGTGTGCATCCAGGCGATCGCCTTGCGGACCTTCTCGGTGGTTCCTTCGGGCAGCTGCATCTGCTCCGCCTTCTGCACCAGATCCTGGTAGACGATATCGGTGCCCGGACATTCGACCTTGGCGGCGAAGGCCTGCAAGACCAACGTGACATAGGTCGAACGTGGATGGTCGGCCGCTTGGGCCGGCGCGGCCAGCAGCAACAGGGCCGTCATCAGAAAACCAGCGCGCATCCTTGGTACCTCCCCGAATTTTCGGGAAGGCTAGCGGCTGCCGCGCCGCTCCGCAATGGGGATGGCGTGCGCCCGCGAAGCCGGCCGGCGAGCTAGCGCCGCCAGGCCGGCACCGGATCCAGCGGCGTGCGATAGACCTCTTTGTGATCGCGGTCGGTGACGCGCACAGCGCAACCCTTGCTTTGCAGCTCGGGCTTCACCTGCGACAGCTCGGTAGCCAGTTGAACGGCGCGATCGGAGGCGACCTCGATGTCTTCGAGGATGATACCGCCCTGGTTCTTGAACTCTTCACCAACCACGAGATCGAAGGAATAGTAGGGCATCCGAATTCCCCGGTGTGACGAATTGAGCTTCGGGTGGACGTTTCAACACATGACCGATGGTACCACTGAGTCGATGTTTATCGAATGAACGGCGCGCGCAATCTCTATGCTTATGGCGCAGAAATGATGTGCAGCATTCAAGCGTGTTAAGATTTTATTAAATATGTCGGCGTGATCATGAGGCATGGAATTGCAGCAGAACCGGGCTCCGGGAACCGGCAGCTGCAAGAGAAGGCCGCCGGCATAGATCCCGACGGCCTTTTCTCTTGATGGAAAACGATCGAAGCTCGCTTCCCGTAGTCATCCGGATTCAACGCATCACATCGACTCGGGCAGCATCGCTGGCGCGACGCTTCGTGTCGTCGCGTGACGATCGTTCAGCGCAGCGGCATAGGCGGGCGCACGACAGGTCCATCGTCGTCGGCAACGGCTTGCGTCGTCATGGCAGCGGGCGGTGGGGCTGCGGCAGCCTGCGAGGCCGGCGGCGGCGGAGCGAGCGGCGCCGGCGAATAAGCCGGCATGTAGGTGTGCGACACGACCGGCTTCGGTTTGCGAACCGGCGGCGCCGCGGGCCGCGGCGGTAGCGCGGACATTTGCGCGCGCGGATCGACGCGCGGCTTCGCATCGGCCACCGGCTTCGGCGCGGGCGGCTTCGCCATCTCGCGTGCCATCTGCTCCTGCCCGGCCTTCAACTCGGCGATGTTGGTCTTGAGCTGCTCGATCTGTTGCGCCATCGCGGTGAGATCGCGCGTCATCGACTGCACCGATTGTACAGGATCGGGTTGTGTTGCCGGGGGCACTGCTGCTGCAAGCTGGGTTGCAGGCGGAGCCGCAGATTGATCGGCCGCTTGATCCGTTGTGGCTTGATCCGTTGCGGCCTGGTCCGCAGGCGGCGCAGCCTGTGCGGCGGCGAGCGGTGCGGTCTGCGAGGTCGAAGGCAGCAGCGACGCCAATGCCGGGGTCCATTCGGCGAGCATCTGTCTTGCGGTGTCGCCATGTTTCTCCCAGGCGACAGTAGCGGCCGCGCTTCCGCCCGCAAACAGCATCGTGACGAACGCGCCGCGCAGCCATTTGCCAGCGGAGGAGCGCTTCTGCCGGCTGAGACCATCACCGGCCGCAACGCGCACGGCGGTGTCGACCGAGGGCGCTGCCGTCTGCGGCTCCGCGACGGGACTGAACTTCGGCTCCGGATTCATTCTGGACTTCAGCGTGAACGCCGGATCTATTTTGGGTTCGGGACGGGCCGTGATCTCAGGCGCGAGCGCGGGCGCAACGCTGAGAGGGCGCGAGGCCAGCAAAATGTCAGGCGAAATCTGCACCGCGTCGTGCGGGTCGTTGTTCGTGACCGTGTCCTTCACGATCTCATCGACGATTTGCCGAGAGTTCAGCGTCGCGAGCATCGCAGCTCCTTTGAAGCCTGGGTGTTTTGAAGCCCCAGGTGTTGAGTATTGAGGTATCGGTCGTTCGCATTGGCGCGAGCAGATCCGTTGAGGTGGGCCCATCCAAATCCCCAAATCCGATGAGGCCCAAGCACCATGACCCACGAGTCCAGCCGGGTTTGACCAAAGCAAGGCGAGGGGATGGAGACTGTGCGACGCTCTTGCGCCGTTTGTGGTGATGGAACCCGCCTCAGACAACACGCGTAATTGTTCCACAATGCCTTGTTTTCAGCACGATTTTGGCAGCATCTGGTGTTGCTGGGGCGCTGCTATCGCTATTGGGGCCGGCGGTGCCAAGATCCTTATTCGTTCTACTCGTCCTTGCCATGCTTCCGTTGGGCGGCTGCATGCAGACGACGCTTTCGCCATCGACGGACGCGAGCATGACGACCCGCGACCGGCAGTTGCTGGCGCATACGCCTTACGCGCAAGCAAACGTGCCCGAGCAATATCTCCGTCATATCGTCGATTATCCGCGCAAGGAGCAGCCGGGCACGATCCTGGTCGATACCGATGCGCGCTATCTCTATTTCGTGCTGCCCGAAGGCAAGGCGATCCGCTACGGCGTCGCGGTCGGCGAGGAGGCCATGGCGTTCTCCGGAGTCGCGCGGGTCGGTCGTCTAGCGGAATGGCCGGATTGGGTTCCGACGGCGGACATCCAGGCGCGGCTCGGGCCCTATCCGGCGCGGGTGCCCGGAGGCCCCGCCAATCCGCTGGGCGCGCGGGGCATCTATCTCTATGCCGGCAACAAGGACACGCTCTACCGCATCCACGGCACCAACCAGCCGGAATATATCGGGCAGGCGATCTCGTCCGGATGCATCCGGATGCGCAACGAGGACGTGATCGATCTCTATGACCGGGTGAAGCTCAACTCAATGGTCGTGGTGCTGCCGCCCGGACAGAACGCGCAAGTCGAGGCGCGGCCCAGCTGGCGCGGGTGAGGTCGCCCTAGTTCTCGGGACGGGCGACGCGCCATTGCAGCGTCGTGGCATTGCCATTGGCCTCGCCCGGCGCCTTGTCGGCCGGCGAGGTGTAGAGCGGACGATAGCGATAGGCCCACATCTTGCTGCCGTCGTTACGGTTGATCACGGTGAAGTCGCCGACCGCTTTGGCATCGGCCGTTGCGGGCAGCGGCACCCAGCTCTCGACGCATTTGCCGTTGCAGTTCGACGTCTTGCCGGTGGTATCGCGCTCGTAATAGTAGAGCGTCATGCCGTTGAGGTCCACGAGCGTGGGGCCCTGCTTGGTCAGGATGACTTTCGCCGGTGACGTCGCGGGCTTCGGCGGCGGAGGGGCATCGCCGCCGCCATGGCCATTCGCGAGCGCCGG
This sequence comes from Bradyrhizobium sp. 17, assembly GCF_023073515.1. Classification (NCBI taxonomy): domain Bacteria; kingdom Pseudomonadati; phylum Pseudomonadota; class Alphaproteobacteria; order Hyphomicrobiales; family Nitrobacteraceae; genus Bradyrhizobium; species Bradyrhizobium sp. 17. The sequence continues at coordinate 499,393 of NZ_JADPJQ010000130.1, forward strand.
AGCGGTCGAGAGCGCGATCGCCGCCGCCGCAATGAGGAACCTGAACATCCGAAACTCCAGACCGGCAAAGTTAATCGCGCGTTAAACGCCGAATGCCGTCGACCGTAACAGCCGAAGGTTAGTTCCTGGTTTCGCGATACTGCGACAATGAGGGGTAGAATTACGGGGCTTTCTGTCCTGGCACGTTTTCTTGACGCGAAGCGGTATCCACCTCGCTCGAAAACGCTCTATGCCTGCACTCCGCGCAGCGGGGCGCGGCTGAGCTCGTTGCCGGCGGCGATGGCCTTGTGCAGAAGGCGCATCAGATCCTCACTTTCTTTCGCGCTGAGGCCGCGCAGCATGATGCGTTGCGCGGATTCCACGGCCGGCGTGATCTTGCGCAGCGTGCGGCGGCCTTCGTCGGTGATCTCGAGCTCGCGGGCACGGCGGTCGCGGCGCGAGGCGCGGCGCTCCGCGAGCCCCTTCTGCACGAGCCGGTCGACCACGCCGGTGATGGTGGTGCGGTCGTAGGCGATCAATCCTGCGAGCGTCACCTGGTCGAGCCCCGGATTGGCCTTGATGGTCGCGAGCGCGGCGTATTGCACCGGCGTGAGGTCGAAGCCGGCATCCCCGACCTCGGCCAGAAACACCGCGACCGCGATTTGCTGGAACCGGCGCGCCAGATGTCCGGGCATGTCGTTGTTGTCTTTCACCGAATTTCTCCGTTGGGGCAGAACGGCCGGGGTCGTTGACAAGTATACTGATAGTCAGCATACTGAGCAATATCCAAACAGAACATCGGCGGGAGAGGTGCTCATGCAATTCCATCTCAATGGATTTCAGCCGGGCGACCCCGAAATCGCCGATCCCGCCGCGCGCATTCAGCCTTCTGGCGCAACGGGGGGCGTGCCCGAAGAGGTCGATGTCCTCATCGTCGGCTGTGGCCCTGCGGGCCTGACGCTTGCGGCCCAGCTTGCGCAGTTTGCCGACATCAAGACCTGCATCGTCGAGCAGAAGCCGGGCCGCTTGCTGGTCGGGCAGGCCGACGGCATCGCATGCCGCACCATGGAGATGTTCCACGCCTTCGGATTCAGCGAGCGCGTCCTGAAGGAAGCCTGTTGGGTGAACGAGACGACATTCTGGAAGCCGGACGAGCGGGTGCCGGAACATATCGTCCGCAGCGGCCGGGTGCAGGACGTCGAGGACGGTTTGTCGGAATTCCCGCACGTTATTCTCAACCAGGCGCGCATCCATGACGGCTTTCTCGACGTCATGCGCAAGGCGCCGGGCAGGCTCGAGCCCCATTACAGTCGGCGCCTGCTCGACCTTCAGGTCGATCCGGCCGCGGGTCCCGCCGACCATGCCGTGACAGCGCGGCTCGAACGGGTCGATGCCGAGAACGAGGGCAAGGTCGAGACCATCAAGGCGCGCTATGTCGTCGGCTGCGACGGCGCCCGCAGCACGGTGCGCAAATCGATCGGTCGCGAGTTGCTCGGCGATTCCGCCAATCATGCCTGGGGCGTGATGGACGTGCTGGCGGTGACCGATTTTCCCGACATCCGCTTCAAGGCTCTGATTCAGTCGGCGAAGGACGGTAGCCTGCTGATCATTCCGCGCGAGGGCGGCTACATGGTCCGCCTCTATGTCGAGCTCGCCAAGCTCGACATCGGCGAGCGCGTCGCCAATCGCAATATCACCGCCGACGACGTGATCGCGAAAGCGCAGCGGATCCTCAAGCCGCATACGCTCGATGTGAAGGAGATCGCGTGGTGGTCGGTCTACGAGATCGGCCAGCGCCTGACCGACAAGTTCGACGACGTGCCGGAGACCGAGACGGCTACGCGTCTGCCGCGGATATTCATCGCCGGCGATGCCTGCCACACCCACAGCCCGAAGGCGGGGCAGGGCATGAACGTCTCGATGCAGGACGCTTTCAATCTCGGCTGGAAGCTCGCTGCCGTTTTGCGGAAGCAGTCTGCGCCGAGCCTGCTGCATTCCTATTCGGCCGAGCGCCAGGCGGTTGCCAAAGAGCTGATCGATTTCGACCGGGAATGGGCGGGGATTCTTGCGTCCGCCGCCAAGGCCGGCGGCGCCGACGCCGCCAGGACGCAGGACTATTTCGTGAGGCACGGTCGCTACACCGCGGGTACGGCGACGCATTACCGCCCGTCGGTTCTGACGGGAGCGACGTCCCACCAGCATCTCGCGCAAGGCCTCGTCATCGGCACGCGATTTCATTCCGCACCGGTGATCCGGCTTGCGGATGCCAAGCCGGTGCATCTCGGTCACGCTGCGCAGGCGGATGGCCGCTTCCGCATCTACGCTTTCTCCGGCGCTGAGGATCCCGCAGCAACCGGATCGGCCGTTCGCGCCTTGTGCAATTTTCTCTCCGATGCGCGGGAGTCGCCGGTCCGGCGTTACACCCCCGCGGTCGCCGACATCGATAGCGTGATCGACCTGCGGGCGGTCTTCCAGCAGGATCATCGCGAGCTCGCTCTCGAGGCGATGCCTGCGCTGCTGCTGCCGCGCAAGGGCCGCTACGGCCTGATCGACTACGAGAAGATGTTCTGTCCGGACCTCAAGAATGGTCAGGACGTTTTCACCATGCGCGGCATTGACCGCAAGGCGGGCTGCATGGTCGTGGTGCGGCCGGATCAGTATGTCGCGACCGTGCTGCCGCTCGATGATTTTGCTGCGCTTGCTGCGTACTTCGACGGCTTCATGCTGCAAGTGAACTGACGGGCCGGCGGCGCACACGTAGGCTCTCTCTGCGCGCGGTGTCGATGAACGGCGAATGAATATTGAACCGCGCGCGGCATCCGTCTCGATCTTTTGGCGGATGAGACCTTCGTACGCGGAACGCCCGTTCCGCTGGCGCGTTCCGACTCGAAAGAGGAGGACTACGCCATGAAATTCCGAAGCGTGTTGTTAGCCGCATTGCTGCTCCCCCCGACGGCCGCGCTGGCCGCACCGGGCATGGTCACCGTCTCGACCGGCCTGCGCGCCGGGCCGGGTTCGGGCTTTCCCCTGGTCGATCGCATCCCCGAGGGCGCCCGCGTCGATATCCATGGTTGCCTGCGCGGCAACGCCTGGTGCGACGTGAGCTTCTCGGATGACCGTGGCTGGGTGTCGTCGCAATACCTCGAATATCTCTACCGCAATCACTACGTCTATCTCCCCGACTATGTCGACGAGATCGACGTGCCAATCGTCCCCTTCGTGCTGACCTCGTACTGGTCGAGCTATTATCAGGGGCGGCCCTGGTATCGGCGGCATGCCCACTGGAATAGCTACTGGACTTCGCATCAGCGCGACGCGATGCGGATGACGATCGATCCGCGCGCGGCTCGCATCGGCCGCGCGGCAACGCGCGATGCGGCGGTCGCACTCGGGCGCAACGGTGCGAATGTCAAGGAAAGTGTCAAGGGCGCGGCCGCGGTCTCCGGTCGCGATGCCATAACTTCACGGCGCGACGCCGCGATGGCGAGGCACGAGACTGCGGTGACGGCGGACCGGAGCCGTGCGGGACGAAGCGACCGCATCGCGCATGAGCGGACCAATCTCCAGGGCCGCAATCCGCGCGATGCACAAGCGCGCATCATGCACGAGCAGGCCGCACACCGCGCGGCTGTGCGTGCGCAGCCGATGGCGCGCCCGCATGAGGTGCCGCGTGTATCAGCGGCGCCGGCGAGCCGGCCCGCGATGCCGCATGTGGCCCAACCCAACTTGAGCCACAGCTCGCCGATGAACGCTCATGCCCAAATGCCTGCGCCGCGCGCGGCTGCGCCTGCGATGCCTCACGGCGGTGGCGGCGGCGCACCTCACATCAACGCCGCGCCGCACGGCGGCGGTGCCCCGGCCGGCGGTCCCGGTGGCGGGCACCAAAAGCACTAAAGTTGCCAACGAAAGCCCGGCCCTCGCGCCGGGCTTTCTGTTTGGGCCGGAACGGGTTCCCTGCCCATACAATTTAAGAAGCTTCTTCGCGGGCAGATTTCATCGATCGTAATATGTCTACTCAAAGCTGTAAGCATTCCACTCGGGGCAGCGGGGCACGGGAGGATGACGACGATGAGACAGAACCAGGCGGAGACGCGCCGCCACAATGTCGCCAAGCGGTCGATGACCAAGGAAGCCAAGCAGCTGTCCGGCCTGATTGCCGGATTGCGCCAATCTCTCGAGGTGATTCAAAAGGAGCGATCGAGCACCAAACTCTCCGGCGCCGAGATGGGCCTTCTCGACGAACGCCGCAACAATTTGTTGCTGACCATCGCAGCTCTCGACGACCGCCTCTCGGCGGTGCAGGGGCTGATCGATCTTGGCCGTCCCCATATCATTCGCGTCCACTGATCGGAGCGCTGACCTGATGCTATCGGCTTCGTCGCGGCGGCGACGGAACCGGGCTCAGCTGTCTGCTCCGCGTGGCATAGGATTGGCGTAGCACTGGGCGGACTGCCCGGAGGCGGTCGCGGCGCACTGCGCGATCGTCGCAAAACTGCAATCGATGCTGCGGCCGTCGATCGTGTAGATCTCGATGCAGACGGGATGGCGCGGAGCGTAGGTCTGGGCGGCTGTCGGCGGCACGCCGAGCAGGCCCGCACCAAACAAGCCCGCGACAAGCAGAATCGCATTGATGAAGCGGCGCACGATCGATCTCCTTCGCTCAGCCGGAACAAAGCACAATGCTGCCGCGGATGGCACCAAATTGCCACGCTCCCGGCGAATTGCCGCCAAAGCCCGCTGCCACGACGAGAGCAGGTGCAGGGGCAACGCAAGGGGATGCGCATTGGCCTACAAGATGGTCGCAGAACGCGACAACGAGAAGTGCAGTTTTGCCCGCGAGAGCCGTTTGCTCATCGTGGCGAAGGCGAAGGTTTGGGCGAGCGAGGGGTGGAAGGTCGTCATCACCGACCAGGACGGCAAGGCCTACGCGCCGCCCGACTTCGATCAGCTATTGGCGGCCTGACCGCAAGACCGGGCAGGACGACATTGATCTCGTACTTTCGACCGGGGCGCGATCTGATCGCGCCCCTGATGACTCTTCCAACGATGACTCTTGCAGCCGCGGCCGTTCTGACGGCGACATTTGCCGCCGCGCAAAATCTCGATGCCGGCAAGTCGCCGCAAAAGCTCTTCGCCGATGGTTGCACGACGTGCCATCGCAGCCCCCGCGGCCTTGCCAAAGGGCGCTTCAACCTGACGCTGTCCTGGTTCCTGAAAGACCATTACGCAACCAGTTCGGATACAGCCAAGGCACTTGCCGCCTATCTGGAATCGGTCGATGCGGCGCCGCCGCGAGTTGCGGCCAAGCCTGGCGCGAAGCGATCCAGGCCGCATCCTCCCAAGCCGTCGCAAAGCCAATAGCGTGAGCCGGCTGCGAGACGGCGTCGCGAAGCTGAAGGCCTTGCCGGCATCAATGCACCGTGGCCGCCGAGAACAGGTTGATGACCACCACTCCGGACACGATCAGCGCGATGCCGACGAAGGCGGCAGCGACATTGCCGGGTCCAACTATCACGCGTCAGTGACGAACCTGCGACACGGCGGAGCGCAGCACGAAACCGCCGCGCGATGGTTCGCGCGGCGGCTCATTGGTGTCGCGCCGATTCGACGTGGCGTTAGTTGATCCGCACGGAGAGTTCGACGTCCTCGGCAAAGGCCGTGGACATGTAGCCGCTTCCGGGGCTGCGCATGCGCGCCAGATAGTCGGGGCTGTCGTCGGCGTTGTCGGCGACGATGATCGCGCCCGGCCGGAGATGGCCTTCGACCAGATCCAGGATATCGGGGTAGAGCGCCTTGGCGCCGTCGAGCAGCACGAGATCGATCGTGTCGGGCAGGTCGACTTGAAGCATCTTCAGCGCGTCGCCTTCGCGGATTTCGACGAGGTCCAGCAGCCCGCCGGCCGCGAGGTTCTCGCGCGCCCGGGCCACCTTGGACGGTTCGAATTCGCTGGTGATGAGGCGGCCGCCGCCATTGTCGCGTAAGCCCGCGGCAAGGTGCAGGGTCGAGATGCCGAACGAGGTGCCGAACTCGACGATCGCTTTGGCGCGGGAGCTGCGTGCGAGCATGTAAAGCAGTTGACCGGTCTCGCGGGAGACCGCGAGCGGTGCGTCCTTCAGCCGCCCGTAGAGGTCGCGGTAAGCGGTCTTGCTCCGCATCATCCGTGCGCGGTCGGCGTCGGTCACATCGGCGAAGGCGGCTCGCATCGCGCCGCGCGCCGCTTCGTCCTGGTCGAACAGACGATCGAGCAGTGGCGCAAGTGATGTGATGGTCGGGTGGTCATGTGTAGTCTCCAGATGTCGCCGTGCTGCGAGTGCTTGCGTGAGAATTGAAATACGACTAATTCGTCGCATTCGCTATTCGCGTTGCCCGAGGGTGCCATGGCAGATCGCCGAAGCCATTCAGTTTCCTCACGAAAACAGCCACAGCAGGCCCGCTCGAACGAGCTGGTGGCGGCCATTCTGGACGCGGCTGTTCAGGTCTTGGCCAAGGAGGGGGCGCAGCGTTTCACGACGGCGCGAGTGGCCGAGCGGGCCGGGGTGAGCGTCGGGTCGCTCTATCAATATTTTCCGAACAAGGCGTCGATCCTGTTCCGCCTCCAGAGCGACGAGTGGCGGCGCACGAGCGAGCTCCTGACATCCTGGCGGACCGGGCGAAACCGCCACTGGTACGGCTGCGCGCGCTCGTCCACGCCTTCATTCGTTCCGAGTGCGAGGAGGCTGCGATCCGCACGGCGCTCAGCGACGCCGCGCCGCTCTATCGCGATGCGCCCGAAGCACACGACGCGCGGGCCGCCGGTAAGGGCATCGTCGCGGCCTTCATGCGGGAGGCCCTGCCCAGGGCGCCGGATGCGACGCGGGCGCTTGCCGGCGAGTTGATCAAGACGACGCTGAGCGAGGTTGGCAAGCAGTTCTCGGAGACACCGCGCAACGAGGCGGAGATCGCGCGTCACGCCGACGCAATGGCCGACATGTTCTGCGCCTATATCGATGAGCTGGCACGACTCCGGGATCATTCCTGACATCCGCGTTTGCGGGCCAATACCCCTTCTGACTTGACTGGATCATGAGTTAGCCTCGGTTTGTCCTTCAGCCAGTCAACGAGCGCCCCGCCATGCATGTCCTCCGCCCCCAATTCCGCATCGAGGAGCAGCAAGCGCTGGAATTCGCAAGCCAGCGCGGCTTCGGCACGATCGTCGCGGCGGATGAGCGCGGTCCACGCGCCTCGCATGTGCCCTTCGTGCTGGAGCAGCGCGACGGGCACACGATCGTGCAAATCCATTTCACCGCCAGGAATCCGCTCGTCCCGCTCGCGGATGGTGCGGGGCGCTTTCTGCTGATCGTTGCCGGCGACGACGCCTACATCTCCAATGACTGGTATTCTTCGCGCGACAACGTCTCGACCTGGCTTTACGAGGCCGTGCACCTGTCGGGCGTAGCGCATCTGCGCGGGCTCGACGAGAACCGCAGGCACGGCGATGCACTACTCGCGGTCTCGGAAGCGCGCTTGCCAAAAAAACCTTGGGACCTCGCACAGATGGAGCCCGGCAAGCGCGAGAGCATGCTGGCTGCGATCCGCGTCGTCGATCTCGTGGTGGATACCGTCGAGGGGCAGGCCAAGCTCAATCAGCACAAGAGCGATGTGGACCACGTCGCGGTCGCCGGCCGGCTTGCGCGGTCGGAGGAGAGCGGGCATCGGCGGCTGGCGCGGAAGATGCAAGCGCTGCGGCCGGGACTTGGATATGAGTTTTCGTGATCCGGGCGACCCTTCTCTCGCTAGACAATTACTCCTACGGACCTCCCTCATGCTCGTCATCTCCATTCAAAGCCAGGTGGTCCACGGCCATGTCGGCAACAGCGCCGCCGCCTATGCGATGCAGGCGGAAGGGGTGAATGTCGCGGCCGTGCCGACAACGCTGCTGTCGAACCATCCGCGCTATCCGACCTTGCGCGGGCGGGTGCTGGAGACAGAGCTCGTTTCAGATCTGCTGAGAGGCGTCGAAGAGCGCGATCTCGTCGACGAGGCTGCGGTCCTCGTTACCGGCTATCTCGGTTCGCCCAGCAATGCCGCTGTCATTGCCGATTTCGTCGAGCGGGCGCTGACCCGCAATTCGAAGCTGGTCTATCTCTGCGACCCCGTGATCGGCGATGACGGCCGGGTTTATGTCGCCGACGGCATCCTGGACGTGGTCCGGCACCGGCTGCTGCCCGCCGCCAATCTGACCACGCCGAACCAGTTCGAGCTCGGGCTGCTCGCAGGCCTCGACATCGCGGATGCGCAGGGCCTGCGCGCGGCGTGCGCGGCGCTGGCCGGGACTGGGCGCATCGACGTGGTCGCCACCGGTTGCACGCTCACTGATACGGCGGAAGGGCAGGTGGAAACGATTCTGTGCGCCGGCGGTCAGTTGTCGCGCTTTGCGACGCCGCGCCTTCCGATCCGCCCCTCAGGCACCGGCGATCTTCTCACCGGCCTGATCGCGGCGCATCTGGCCAAGGGCACAGCGACCGAGGCGGCGGTGCGGCTCGCAGTCGAAACCATCTATGCGGTGCTGGTGCGCACGCAGGAAGCAGGCACCGCGGAGATGCGGCTTGTGCCGTTGCCGACGCCGCGACGATAAGCCGTCAAACTCAGGTCGCGCGCTTCGTGGCTGATTGCGCTGATTTCTGCGGCTTCGCGGGGACCTTCTGCTCGCGCGTCGCCTGTGCCTTCGCCTTCGGCGGCTTTGCGCTTGCCACGGCCCGCGCTTTTCTCGGCTTGACGTTGGCTTCCTTGCGGTCCGACGTGCCTCGGCGCGAGACGTATTCCGTACCATCGACCGGGCCGACATGCGGGGGATCGCGGCCGAGATAGGGGCGGCCGATGCCGAGCGCCTTGCCATTGGCGTCGACCCACTTCCACAGCACCTCGGTCGAGACCCAGCGCTGCGCGCGGTTGTCGCCCTTGGTGCTGACGATGTCGGCCGCCATGCCGTGCCCGTAGCCGCCGCGCGTGCTGCCGCCGTGATAGGAACGGTCGGAGGCGGCCTTCAGGCCACTCGCGATCGACTGGCGATAGTCGTCGCGGAACGCGCTGGTGATGCCCGGCGAAAGCCCGGCAGCCTCAGCCGCGAGCAGTGTGCGAAACAGCTTTTTCTTGAAACTCTTGTCCATGCCGCCGATGACGTAGTCCATCATCGACATGCCGGCGCGGTCGGCCGCCTTCGGATCCTTCCAGCCAAAGTCCTCGTCAACCAGCTTCGTGAAGCTGCGCATCACTGTGACCATCTTGCCCTTGCGCTTGACGGTGACGGCCCGGCGATCTGTGACCTTGATCGAGTCTTCCTTGGCCGTGCGCTGGTAGAGCGCCCAGAGATAGCGGTCGATGCAGGCTTCCATCACGTAGCATTCGTCGAGTACCGCGGTCGTGTCCGCAGACGGCGAGGCCTTGCTCGCCACGGGCGCGGGGCCGGTCGCGATTGTCGCGGGCGACAGCGCCTCCGTCGTCACGATCTCAGTGGGATCGGCGGATGCGAGCTTTATCACGGGCTCCGACGCCGGAGCCGGAGCAACCTCACTGGCGACTGGTGTCGGGTCAGGCGAAATCTGCGGCGCGAGCGGCGCTTCGGTCGGCAAGATCAGCACTGGGTCCGCCGAGGCGAGCCTGATAGCCGGAGCTGGCGCCTCGGGCGCTGCCGCTTCAGCATTGACCAATTCTGGTGTCGCAGCGACAGCGGCCGCGATATCGGAGGTCAGGGCGACGCCGTCCTCGATGGCCGCAGCGTGCGGGATGTCGGCGAGGTCAAGTCGGCTGAGATCCTTCGCGCGCGAGACGGCGGAAGCATTGGCGCCGCTGTTCTCGATGAGGGCCGGGGCATAGGCGGACAGAGAGAGCGCCAGCCAGCCGGCGAGAACCGCCGAGGGGCAGGAGACCGCCACCAGAAGAGACCGCCGATCATTCATGATCCCTGCCTCCAAACGGTTCTGTTGAACCTCGTCTTCTCCGAACAGTCTGACCAGACAGTCTTGGCCAAACAGTCTTGCACGAAAAGGCACGCCGCGCGTCGATTGTTCGGAGGACGGTGTGGCGACGCAAGGGCGCAGTTCGGCGAAAGCGGGCTTTTCGAGCAGGTGTTGCGCGGCGGCAACGCGGGTTCCATCACGGTTCCACGCGCGCTTGCTCGCCAGCGTTGTACGAAATTCGATAAAGGCGAATATTGGCACGGACGCCGTGACGGTGTTTCGCAGGCACGTTGGGCAACCTTGTCACGGCCAGTGCGTTAGGCGCGCATGACGCATTCCTCGCTTCGTCCGATGGACGCCTTCGATCCCACCGAGCCCGCCATCCTGCACGACCAGTTCTCCGATACGATCATCACCTGGACCGCTGAGCAGGCCGACGATTTCAGGCGTTCCAGCCAGCCGGGCCAGGACGGAACCGTGATCTGGAAGGCCTACGTTTTCGACGGCTGGGGCCACGTGCTCGGCGGCTGACCGCCGCTCATTAGTGTCATTTCGCGCCGGGGCGGTGATTTTGCCAAGACATTGCGCGCATTAAACATATTGCCATGCACCCGGCGCGTTGTTGCGTTGCAGCAGCGCATGTCGCAATGCAGCAAAATGCGCTTAAATGTGCTCCGAATCTTCCACTGAAGGAGCATCACCCATGAACAAGAAGACTCTGTCGATCGCCGCCGCCATCCTGACGATCGCGGGCAGCACCGCGGCTTTCGCCGCCGAACTGCCGACTTATGAGGCGAACGGCTTTCCGGTCTCCCCGATGCAGGTGCGCGTGCTCGGTGCCGCGCATGTCGAGCAGCAGGCCTCGGCGCCCACTACTGTCGCTTCGGTCCACCAGGCCCGCGTTCTGTCGCCGCGCCAGGTGAAGACGGCTGACGTCACGACGGGCAGCGCCCGCTGATCTGGGGACGCCACAAGCCAACGTCAAGCCAATGTGATGCAGGCTCGCTTTCTCCGAGTCTGCCCGGACCGCGTTCCCTTTCGGGAGCGCGGTCTTTTTTGGCGCAGCGAGTCATGATCACGTGCCGGTTGTGTACGGCCGTTCAAAGCGAGTGTGATCTCTTTGATAGTTGCTTTCTGAATCGCGGCGCTTGATGCGGGCGCCGCATATTGAGCAGCCAAGAATCATTTTCATAATGGAGTAGTCATGCCCGTTGCACAGAAAGCCGTTGTTGCAAGCGTCTCGCCCCGCGCGTTCATTCTCAAGCATCTCGCCTTGTTCGCAGCCGCCGCGCTGTTCGTGTTCGTGCTCAGCCTGACGTATGGGCTCGATCTCAGCACGGATTTTTTTGAGCGAAGGCGCGCTGGCGTCTCTCGCTTGCGTGCCAGCCTTGCAGGCACATGGGTTGAGCGACGGCCTCTGTCGGCGTACCGCTTTGTCCCATGGATCAGCGGACGAGCGGCGCCGACGCTCTCATTCGGAAGAACGATCAGGCGCCGGCGCTTGTCGGCGTGCTCTGCGGGCTTGCGGCGGCGCTGTTCTGGGCGCTCGGCTTTGCCGGCACGCGGCACGGCCTCAAGCTCGGCTTCACGCCGGTCGATCTGCTCGTGCATCGCTATGTCTGGTCCGGCATCGCGTTCCTGCCGCTGGTGATACGCGGCGGAATCTCCGATCTCTGCGGCATCGGCTGGGGCAGGGGCCTTGCGCTGATGGTGCTCGGCGGCCCGGTGATGTCGCTGATCTCCTACACTGGCTTTCTGTTCGTGCCGCTCGGCCATGGCAGCGTGATCCAGCCCTCCTGCGCGACGCTTGGCGGCCTGCTGCTCGCGGCCTTGTTCCTGAAAGAGCATGTCTCCTGGTCGCGCATCGCCGGCGCTGTCGTCATCGTCGGCGGGCTCGGCGTGATCGGCGCGGAATCTATCGGTCATATCGGCGTTGACGGCGTGCTCGGCGATCTGACCTTCGTGCTGACCGGGTTGATGTTCGCGGGTTTCGGCGCGCTGGTGCGCCACTGGCGGGTCTCCGCCGTGTCGGCTGCGCTCGTCATCAACGTGCTGTCGCTGCTGTTGCTGCCGATCTACCTCATGACCGGCGGACTCGCGCGGATCGCGGCGATCGGTGTCGGTGAGAACGCCATCCAGGCGCTGGCACAGGGCGTGCTTGCAGGCCCGGCTGCGCTTTATCTGTTCGCCGTCTCGGTCCAACGCCTCGGCGTCGCCCGCGCCGCCGTTGTCCCCGCCTGCGTGCCCGCGCTGACGGTGCTCACCGGTTGGCTCCTGCTCGGCGAGCCGCCGACACTATTGCAGACGGCGGGATTGGTGACGGTGCTGTGCGGATTCTATCTGGCGCAGAGACAGCGATAGATCGCAGCCTCCAGACGGCGCTTACCATTCGATGGTGGTAAACTTGACGCCGCGGCAGGTCAGCTCCCGCCCCAGCCGTTCGGCGCGCTCGCTGGCGGATTTGCCCTGGCGAGTCCGGGGCCTCGGCTACGCCTTCCTCACGAACTCCGATTTCAGGTTCATCGCGCCGATGCCGTCGATCTTGCAGGCGATGTTGTGGCCGTCGGTAGCGTCCTGCAGGCGGATGTTGCGGACCTTGGTGCCACCCTTGACCACGGAGGAGGAGCCCTTGACCTTGAGATCCTTCATCACGATGACGCTGTCGCCGTCGGCGAGCGCATTGCCGTTGGCATCGCGCACGCCGGCCTCTTGCGCGGCGTCCGCGACGGCCTCTGCCGTGCCGCTCCATTCATGGCCGCATTCCGGGCAGACCCAGAGGCCGCGATCCTGATAGGCGTGCTCGGAGTTGCAGGTCGGGCATTTCATCGCGTCGGTCATTATTCGCCTCGTCGCCCGTCACGGGCGCGCCGCACGCTGTCCGTCGGATAAAGATGGATTGGGAGCAAATCCTTTACCATGGCTTTCAGTCCTGGTCGAACCCTTGGAAATTTAGGAGTTCAGGAAAAACTCTGCGGTATCGAGGTCCGGAATTTGCGGCTGCGACGTCGCCGCGCAAGGAGCGTCCCGTCATGAGCGAGCACCGCGCCGCCGTCAGACATCACATTTTGCGGACCGGCATTGTCGAATTCGACAACGGCACCGGCAAGGTCATCAGCGCGCCCTGCACGATCCGCGATGTCTCCGGCACCGGCGCGCGCCTCGGCCTCAACGCCTCGCTCTGGGTCGCCGAGCAGTTCACGCTGGTCTTCAGCAGCGGACTGCGAAAGGACTGCCGGGTCGCCTGGCGCAAGGGGAGGCTGATCGGCAGCGCGTTCGCGGACGGCTATGCCAGCGCGGACGAGCAGGCCGTGATGATGACCGCGGACGAGCAGTCCCGGCACCGGCTCGGGATCGGTGCGCGCGTGAGAAGCGCGCGCGAGAGGCGCGGCTACACGCAAACGCAGCTCGCAGAGCTGATCGGCGCCACGCCGGTCTTCGTGTCGCTGGCCGAGCAGGGTGAGGCGGACATTCCGCTCTACCAGCTCATGCACATCGCCGATCTCCTGATGGTCGGCCTCGACGGGCTCGTCGCGGGGCCGGCGCCTGAGGATGTCGACGCAGCGTAGGTGGCGAGCCGTCAAAACAAAAACGTCCAAAACAACCCTATGCACAGTAGAAATCTCGAGGGATTTCAGTGTGTTGGAAATCCGAAAACGTTGGTATTGGGCCTACGCGCCCCGCATCGACTTCGGCGATACCGAATCGAATTTGACTCGTCGGGCAAAACAGGGGCAGTATGGCATGATGGCGCCGCAGGAAGCTGGTGGCTTGCCAGCTGCGGAGCGACATGCCGAAAAAAGCAAAACCAAAAAGAAAACTCAAGACCTACCAGACCTCGCTCGGCTTCTACGACCAGGCGATCGCCGCGCCCTCGATGAAGGCGGCGTTGGACGCCTGGGGCGCCAGGTCCAATCTGTTCCATCAGGGCGCCGCGAAGGAGACCGACGACCCCGACATCGTCGCGGCAACGATGGAGAAGCCGGGCGTGGTGCTCCGGCGCCCGGTCGGATCGGACGGCCCGTTCACCGAGCATTCCGAGTTGCCAACCGATCTCGCTGACGACGAGGCCGGGCCGAACCGCAAAGCCAAGCCCAAAGCGAAGTCCAAGCCGAGAAAGCTTCCGGCGGAGGCTGCAAAGCAACCATCCCGCAAGATCGACGATCAACAGGTGCGCAAGGCCGCCGCGGCATTCGAGAAGGAAGAGCGGCGGCGGGAAGCCGAGCGCCGCAAGGAGGAGGCCGCTAGCGCCAAGGAGCGCGCGCGCCGCGACAAGGCGGTCGCGAGCGCGCAGGCGGCGCTGGACGAAGCGAGGCGGGAGCACGAATCGCGGACGGAGGCAATCGAAGCTGAGCGCGCGGCGCTCGAGGAGCGTGCCGAGACGGAGCAGAGCCGGTGGGACAAGCAGAGGATGAAGCTGACGGAGGCGGTGCGGCGCGCGCGGGAGTAAGGGCCACGGTCGACAGTCTGGATTGCTTCGCTCCGCTCGCAATGACGGCGGGGCGCGGCATCGGTCATTCCGGCAAAGCTTGATCGCAAATTCGCTTGCCTTGCTTTGCGTCCTTTTGCACTCTGGCGGGAAGGAGACCAACGCATGAAGATCATGACTGTCGCGTGTGCGCTCGGAACCGCCCTGGTGCTGTGCAATCTCGGGATATCGGATGCCGAAGCCCGGGCGCGGAAGGCGCGAGTGGTGGATGAACAACGGCTGAGGGTGGATGTCCCCGTGCTCCGGCCGACGCCTTGGGATTACAATATCGTTCCACGCTATCGTTATCGCCCGGAAGACGACCGGGTCGATCCCTACGGCCCCCCCTTGGTATCGTCATATGTCCGCTACGAGGGATGGCGCTGGCCGTACTGGTGGTGAAGGCCACCGACGGACGCGGAATTGATTGGCTCCTGTAGCCCGGATGAGCGAAGCGATATCCGGGACGTTGCCGCAGCATTCCCGGATGTCGCTTCGCTCATCCGGGCTACGCTCCTTTGCTAGTCGCCGTCCTCCGCGGCGAGCCGCACAAACTGCCGCTTCATCGCGTTGACCCTGGCGACATAGCTCGCGACGAGGTGATCGCCGCAGCGTTCGTCGGCGGCCATTTGAAACTTGCGGCGTGCGAAGGCCGTTGCGGGGCCTGCGCCGCAGAGATGGATGAAGGCGGCGAGATCCTGCCTCTCGCGTGCACTCGCCTTCACATCGCCCGCGCGGGCGAGAACATCGGCGAGATTGCGGTCGAGATACACCGATGCCAGCTCGATGGCGTGGCTCGGAATCGCGCGGCTATAGAGGAAGGTCGAGCCGCAGCCGGCCTCCGTGACCGCGTTGCCACGAACGCAGAACCGCGCGGCGTCAGCATAGGCTGCGTCCAGCATCTGGAAGAGGCCGACGGCGCTCGATGCGGGCCGATAGATCGCGAGCGGATTGAAGCTCCATCGCCAGCGCCAGTAGGTGCGCGCGAGCGGATTGCCCGATGTCTCGACCTGCGCCAGCGCGGCCAGCAATTCCGGCGTGATCGTCGCGGTGGAATGCTTGCGGAACAGCGGCCCGTATTGCCGCCACGTGTCCGATGGCTCCTTGTCGAGCGCATGGCCGACTAGGACGAACAGCTCGGTCGGCTTGCGCACCGTTTGATAGGCGATGTTCACGAGGACGAGGACCGCAAGCAGCATCGCCGCGCCGCCCGCGATCCGAACCATCCGCGGTGCGCGCGCGAAGGTCTTTCGCATCGATCGTGCGCTACGCCGGAGCTTGCGAAGGCGAGGGAGGGGGCGCTTGCTTTGTCCTGGCATCGGTCTTCTGGGAGTGCATTGCGGAGGCTTTGTACCTGGTTAACGCTGTCACCAGGCCTTGAAATCCGGCTTCTTTTTCCTCTGGTCGCCTGTTTTCAAGTCGCCGCTCCGTACTCCCACGGCAGCTCGAATCCTTGATGGAAATAACCCGAGGTTGTACTGTGCGCCGCAGCAGGGTTAATTTTGTGTGAATGGATCGGCTGGAATGACCGTAATCGAAAGCGTGGTGCCGGCGGAAGCTGCGGAGCGGAAAATGCCGCCGGGCGTACTGGTCGAAGGTCCCGTGGTCGACGCCAAGTTTCGCGATTCCTACATCTCCTTCGTCATCATGATCGGTGGGTCGATCGCGGCGCTGGTCTGGGCCTTCTGGCAAGGCATCGGCTGGGTGGAGGTTTCGGTCTTCGCCGGCACGTTCGCGCTGTCCACGGTCGGCATCGGCTTCATGCACCGCTACTTCGTGCACCGCAGCTTCCGCTGCGGTCCGGTGATGCGGACGCTGTTCGCGGCCATCGCCACCATGGCGGTGCAGGGCTCGATCCTGAAATGGGTGAGCAATCATCGCCGGCATCATCTTCACTCCGACAAGCCCGGCGACGTCCACAGCCCTTACTATGACGGCGACGGCAACCCCTATGTCACCTTCGCTAAGGGGATGATGCATGCGCAAGGCGGCTGGGTGTGGGACCAGGCCACCACGGATGCCGAATACTACGCCAAGGATATCCTGGCCGATCCGATCGCCATGTTCTTCACCAGGACGCGCTGGTACTGGTACGCGCTCTCGGCAGTGATTATTCCGGGCGCGATCGGCTACGCGTTTGGCGGCGTGCACACGATGACCGGCTGCATCCTGTTCTCCGGCCTGTTCCGCAGTTACCTCATGACCATGGCGACATCACTGGTCAACTCGGTCTGCCACAGCGACGGCCGCTATGGCTACCGCCGCTTCGATCTCGACGACGGCACCACCAACGAGTTCGTGACCACGATCCTCACTTTCGGTGAAGGCCTGCACAACAACCATCACCGGTTTCCGCGCGACGCCTACATTTCGCACGCCTGGTACGAGATCGACATCAACGGCCTGATCATTTTGGGACTCGGCAAGCTCGGGTTGGTGCAGGACATTTTCTCTGCCGGAAGCCGGACGCTTCGCTCGGGAGATCCGGACGGCGGAAAACGTCCAGTGGCAGATACCGAAGCGATGGTCTGAAGCATACGGGCTCGGTGTTCCACTACGCCAAGGGATTCGGCCACACCAATCTGGTTGTGTGGTGAGGCGGTTGGCTCACTGGCGCGGGCGCTTTGATGACCCACGGGGCACAAAGTTAGGCCGATGAACTATCTGGATCTCATGGACGACCGACGGCCACCGGCGCCCTCCAACGCCATCCGTGCGCTGGAGCAACACATCGGTGCGCCGTTGCCCGCGCCCTACAAGGAGCTACTGGCGCAATCGGACGGCGGCGGCTTCGACCGCTGCGGCGTCGAGCTGCCTTGGCGCAACGACCGCACCGTTTTGGACGTGCTGTTCACGACGCATCCGACCGACAGCTACGGCGTCATCGACAATTACGATGTGTATCGGGGCATGAATCGAATTCCCCGACTGAGCTGCCCCTTCGCTCCCGATCCCGGCGGCGACCTGTTCCTGCTGAGTCTGGAGGAGGACAGTTATGGCCAGGTCTTCTACTGGGATCACGAGCATGAACCGGTGGACGGTGGCGACATGTTCGCCGATTTCCCGAACACAAACGAACTCGCGCCCGATCTTGAAACCTTCATTCTCGGCTTGGGAGAGGGGTGAATGGATATGCAGCCGTTCGGGCGGATTGAGCCCTTGCGAAACCCATCATGATCGCGTGGGGCCGAACGACAAAAGGGCGGCCATAAGCCGCCCTTTCGGTTTGCGCGTCATCCGTCGGATTTCGCTTAGCCCTCGATGATATAGACGATCTCGTGGGTGTGCGGACGAAGAATGACGTACCTGCCGTGCACCAGAATGAACTCGTATCCGCGCCACTCCGGATAGATTTCGACGATGCGGCTCGGGATCGCATGATAACGAACGCCTGCCGGGACGGTGGTGCCGATCGAGATGTTGAAGTTCACGTTGGTGACTTCCTCGACCTTCTCCTGCTTGATGGCCGAAGTGATCTGGGTACGCTTTTCGGCGGGAGGCGCCGCGACCGCCGTGGTAGCGGCATTGCCGGTCGTCTTGCCCTCGGGCGCCGAAGGCTTGCTCTCGGCGGTCGGGGTCTTCACGTCCTTCGACGTGGTGGCCGAATCGGGCGCCTTGGTCATCCCATTCGCCTTCATCTCGCCGGGCGTCTTGCTGTCGGCAGTCGGCTTCGAACTGGTGGCCGGGGCCATTGTTTCCGTGGTCTTCGCCTTGCCATCGGCCTTGACGTCGCCGGAGTGCTTTGCGTCAGGCGCGCCCTGTGCGTGCTGCGGCGTTGCCGCTGCTGGCGAGCCGTGCGGTGCCGCGGTGGGGGCGTCCTTTGCTGTGGGCGCATTCATCGGTGCCGCGGTTTCGGCTTTCGGCGAAACGGCAGCGGGGGACTCCGCACCCTTGGCGCCGCCCTGATTGACGCCTTGAGCCATTGCAGTGCCGGTCGCAGCGAACAACGCCACAACGGCGACGGAAGCCAGCAAAGTATGTTTCATCTGATCTCTTTCAATTCATTTGAATATGATGCCGACGAACGTCAGCCATGGGAACGAACGGTCTCGACGGGCTGCAGTTCCGATTCTATTTCTGGTTTAACGACGATTGATGCCTCGATATCCGAAAAAGCTGCAAAATAGATGAGTCGGCGATAACAAGAGCTTTGCATCCCGCGTTGGCTTGGACGCGACCGATGAATTTCAAACATAAGTTGTGATCGGAAGGAACTCTTGCTCGATGGGGCTGTTGTGTCAGTGATCCCCGAGCGTTGCGAGATCGAACCTCCGATCCTCGCCTGAGTTAAAGACCGCAGTCGCGTTGTGAGTGCGACTCGGCGCGAAGCGTCCTCCGTGCGTATCAACCGGAAACCTTCATGAACAACCCCCATGTTCGCAATGCCATTCAGATCGACCGCGGCTCCAGCCTGGCGATCTCTCATGAAATAGCAGACCGCCTTCGGATCAGGCTTCGGGGTGAGCACGACCCATTACCGCGACATCTGACGGCCCTGGTCGACCGGATTGCGCAGATCAGCAGCCATTTCAACCAAGTGATCGAGGTCACAAAATGAGAATGTCCGGCGAAAGCCTTTTGGTGATCTTGTTTGTCGGTCTCGTCGCCGGCTGGCTGGCGGGCCAGATCGTCCGCGGGACCGGCTTTGGGATCATCGGCGATATCATCATCGGAATCCTGGGCGCGTTTGTCGGCAGCTGGTTGTTGCCTCAGCTCGGCGTGCATCTCGGCAGCGGCATGATCAGCGCGATCGTCAACGCGACCGTAGGCGCGGTCCTGCTGCTCCTCGTCGTCCGGCTGGTGCGCGGTGGTGGTGGATGGGGAAGCAGCTGGCGCGGCAGCTGGGGCCGGCGTTGGTGACCCTTGCTCACGCAGCCGCATCAGGCGCCGGTGAGACGCCCGCGGCAAAGACGCTCGTGATGACCTCCGGATCGGATCCAGCATGTTAGACTTTTCGAATGCATCTTTTACGCCTGAAACCATCGGCATCATGAAAACTGCGCTGGACACGGCGGTGGCGTCACTGCCGGCCCCGGTCAGCTCCGCGCATGTCCGGTCGATCGCGGAAACAATCCTTCGCACAGCGAAGGAGGGCGAGCGAGACCCCGCTGTCCTGGAGCGCATGGCGTTGATGGAGCTTCAGATCTCGCCGCGTGATTGATGCCGGTCCGCGAGCGTGCGTGCCGGCGCAGAAGGGCTCGCGTTCATTGCCGTTCCCTGATGTTTCGATGGAACTCTGGGGCGGCGGAAGCATTCATCTCTGCCGCTATCACGCGGCTCCTGGAGAATCCCCAACATGATACGTCATTTGTTGATCGGCGTTGCCGCGTGCGCAATCGCGGCAATGTCGACATTTTCCGCTTCTGCCATGCCCCGCGTTGCGGCTGAGACGTTGGTCGCTGGCTCCGACAGTCCGGTGATTCTCGCGCGCGGAGGCCATGGACATGGCCACGGTCACATGGGACGTGGCGGCCGCGGTCATCACTACGGCTGGAGCAGGGGCCGTCATCGCGGTTGGCGCTAGCCGCACCAACGCAACATCCGGGGCCGCCTTCGATTGGCGGCTCCGTAACGTCAGCTCATCCGCCCCGCGGGCTCACCAATCCGGATCCCCATAGTAGGGATCGACCATATAGGGCGGGGGCATCCAGGGCCCTCGCGACGGCCGGGGTCGCCGAGGTGCGGCCGCTTGCACGTGCGGCCGTGCGGGCGCAGCGGTCTCGTTGGTGATCACGCTACGCGCGGCGGGTTTCGCGGACGCAGGTGCGGATGACGATGCGGATGACGTCGTCAGCTCCTTTTGCAGCGCCTGGACCTGTGCGGCAAGGCGCGCATTGGCCGCCGCATCCTTCTCCTGCGCCGCCTTGAGCTGCTGAATGGTGTCGGCCTGCTCGCGCAGCGTCTGCTCGTTGCGGCTTTTCAGTTGCTCGGGCTTTCCGTTGATGTTCGCAAGCTCGCTGGTGATGGTCTTGAGCGATTGCGCGAGATCGGACGACGAGGGGTCGGGCGTCGTGGCGCCCGTTGTTGGAGCGTCGGGTCTTGAAGCAGCTGGTCTTGAAGCGTCAAACCCTGCATTGCTCTCCGTGTCCTTGCCGGCCGGCGGCGCGGGCACCGTGCCGGGCTCATCCGCGGCAGCCAGTTGCACCGCCGGCGGTTGCGCCGGAGTTTCAACCGCGGACGCTTGGCGAGGCTCAGTCCCGGCCGGCGGAGCCCATCGCGCCATGATCGATTTGGTCATAGACCTGGCCCGATCGCTGTATTGCGAAGCGAAGGCGGCGCCGAGAATGCCGATCGCCAGCACGAGGCCGACCAAAGCGCGCAGCATGGGCCGATCTCCCCTCAGGCCTTGACTGCGAACCCTGCTATCCGGCGCCGGCGCCGTGCTCTTGAGAGTCTTGGCCTCGGGAGCCTTGTCCTTGGGAGTCTCGACAGCCTCCGCACCGGCGCTTGCTCGCGAGGCCGCTGGGATTTCGCTGCCGCGTTCCATTCCGGAAACCAGCCGGTCCAGCCGCGCAAGGTCTTGCTCCGCGCTCTTGATCCGATCGTAGGCCCGCGCCAGCCCGCCATCGGCGCGCCCCTCGTCCGGCTTGGGGGCGTCTGGCTTGTGGTCGTCAGGTTTGGGGTCGTTCGTCTCGGGCACCGATGCGCTCTCGCTTCCGTCGGGCGTCAATGGAAGTGTGGCAGTCCGATCGGAACGATAGGTTTCGCCGCTGTCCAACACAACGCGCGTGCGAAGGAGAAATTATGGCGAGGCCTCGGGGTGGGGCGGTCGCGGGGTATGCAACGGGCGCCCTTGATCTGGATCAAGCCTACAGCGCCCGACCGTCGCCACCGTGCAGACATTCATCGGAAGGAACACATGGTTCAGACAAGAGCGATCGTCCTTGGTGCCTTCGCGGCCCTGCTGCTGGCCGTGCCGGCCAAGGCCCAGGTGCTGGTCGACGTTTCCAAGATCAGCTGCGACCAGTACATCACCCAGCGCATCACCCACATGCAGACCGTGAACGTCTGGCTCGCCGGGTTCTACGCCGGCCGCCGCAACAATCCCGTCGTGGATACGCAAGCGCTGAACAAGAACGGCAACAAGCTCTCGCGCTTCTGCGAGTCGCATCGCGAGATGCCGCTGCTGGAGGCGGTCGAGGCCGATACGAAGTAGGGGCGGGGCCGCCCAGCCTCGGAGTGCGGCAGTCCTATCGCCGGAAGGAGAGGTTGCGCCGCTGTCCCCCCAACGCGCGTGCGAACGAGAAATTATCGCGGGCACGGGGGTGGGGCGTGGCATTGCCGAACCGGCATGCGTCGCGAGCGTCAGGTACATGACCGAAAGCGGTGTGGCTCCCGCTGATGCCCTATGTAGGTAAAGCGTGACACTTTCGCTGTCTCGTTATGAACCCGGCCGCCAGATCGCAAGGGCCCGCATTGCTCTAAATCAACAAACCCGCTCATTAGCGAATTGCGCTGACGCACCGTCCCAATCCAGGAAGGAGAGTGGACATGTCGCGCCGAACCATCGTTTCACTTACCGCATCCGCAATCATTGGCATCGCCTGCATCGTGACTGTTTCGACTGACGCCTTCGCCTATCGAAGAGGCGTCGGGGTTGGTCGGGTTGGTGTTCATCACGGCGGTGTCTATCGCGGTGGCGTCTATCGTGGTGCAGCCGTGCGCCGCGGAGTTGCCGTGGGCGTCGGAGCTGCTGCGGTTGGTGCGGCAGCTTACGGGGCTTACGGAGCCTACGGCGGCTATCGCCGCTGCGGCTACGAACCTTACCCGCCTTGCTACTAGCCGGTCTTTGCGCAGCGGCCAGAGCACCGTCGGTCGGCTGTGCGCGGAGCACCTCTCTCCGAGTGGGGAGAGGTGATCCGAGTTCCGGGCCCGCACACACGCGATCCGAGCTGTGCTCGCTTCACCGTGCGTATTGGCGCGTCTGTTGCTCGACAGGTCGACTTCTAGCGAGGCGCACGTGCCATCTTCGCCGGCCGCGACCAGGAGAGGTTGAACGCCGATAAATCTATCCATGCGTGCAATTGGGCAATCGGGAAAAAGCGGCAAAACTGCGGCTGTCAAGGATACATCAGAGTAGAACGGAGCTTATCCCCGTAATAAACCCGATGCTGTTAAGGGTTCGGGGTGCGTATGGGAGATCAATAATGGCAAATGTCGAACAATTGCGCAGGCGGGACGGAGTAAACTTGGTCCAGCTCGAGGAGGACATTGCATCGATACGCTCGGGAAGCTCTCTTGCTTCCATTGCTCTGCCTGATTACGTCGAGCACACCGCGGGCGTGACGCGCGTCGGCGCGCTCAGTGCAGAGGCGGTCGTTCGGGACTATGAGTCCGCTGCAAAAGAGATCGAGGCCATGGGCACCGAGTTGATCGACGCCGCGCAAAAATGCGAGGCGCTGACTGCCCAGGTCCATGATGCGATCGCCTTCATGCGAGAAACGGCGGCGGAGTATCGTGAAGAGGGTCGGAAGATCTTCAAGCGCATCGAAGAATGCGCGCTGTTCACCGAAGACGTCCGCAAGACATGCGAACAGGTCAAGCGCAGGATGGTCGACGTCTCGCTAGGCTCATCGTCCAACGAGGAGTTCGCACCGCAACAGCCCGAGTTAAGCGGGATCGCCGCCAAGGTGTCGATGAGCGAGATACGGTGAGGCGGGCGTAGATAGCGCGTAGGCTGGGTTGAGCTCTAGGTCGTAGGATGGGTTGAGCCCTTACGAAACCCTTCATCTCTCGCCGATCGAGCGGTGATGGGTATCGCTTCGCTCCACCCATCCTACGAGCTGGAGCCAACAATCAATAGCGACCGCCGTGGCCCTTTTGCTGCGTGATCCAGTCCGACAATGTTTTCGGTGTCGATTTCGCAGTCCGGCCCGGTGATGCCTTCGGATTGTCGCGAACGCCTTTCGTCGGACGGGTGCGCGGCGCTTCCGTTCCGTTGACGCCCTTCCGGCCAGCGATCGATGCCTCCGCGGCTTCCTTCTCCAGGCGCAACTGTTTCAATCGCGCCATCTTGAGGCGCTCTGCCTCGACTTCGGGCCGTTCGGCAAGCTGCGGCTTGTGTTGAGCGACCTCCGCCGGGACGATGACACCGATAATGGTTGTCTCGCCGAGCGCCTTGCAGGCTTCGAGCCGATGCAGTCCCTCGACCAGAACGAGGCGGTCTCCGTCGAGCCGGACGGAAATGGGTTCCTGTTGTCCGATGTCCAGCATACTTTCAGCGATCTCCCCGACGATCTCGGGCTTGATGGCTTTCTTCTGCTTCGTGGGAACGAAGATCTTCTCGATCGGGAAGCTTTCCGGTTTGGGCATAATCTGACTCCGCTTCTACCGGGCCCGCCGGAACCGATGCCGGTGAGGACGAGAGTTTAGGAGGGAAGGGCTCGACCGCAAAGGCAATTCGGCGGCAGGGTGTTGATGAGCTCGTAGGATGGGTTGAGCCCTTACGAAACCCATCCCTTCTGTCGATCTGGCGGCGATGGGTATCGCTTCGCTCCACCCATCCTACGGGCTGCACTCCAGCCATCCTGCGAGCTACAGTTAGCGGTTCAATTGATCCAGGTGGACACGCTTGCCGACGCGGGCCTCAAAGGCGTCGACAATATGCTCCCATCGGTTAGAGCGCATCAGGCTCGAAGGATTATACGCCATGGCGCGACCAACGAACGGCATGTCGTCGTCCTGGTAAATATAGAAGTCTAGCCCTTCGTAATTGCCGATCATGCATAGCTTCTGAGGATTCACGTCGCCCAAAGCGATGTTCCACTCGACGTAGCTATCCTTCGATTGGTGGTGCATCCACTGCAATATCTTGAATGGATTGACTGGAACCACGACATCAGCCAACGCCATTAATTCACTGGAAGTCTCGGCCGGATAGCAGTGCAAATGCACTGCTACAGGGGTGTCCCGCAATGCTTCAAAAAGTGGAAAGAAGTCTAGGTCCTTCGTCATGATGTGGGCTTCGGACATGTGGCCAGACGTTGCATGTTTGAAAACGTCGATTGCGAGTAAGATGTCGACGCCTTTTTGACGCAGCGTCTTGTTTTGTCCCCGCGTCAGCCCCTCTCGAACGTGCATAAAAGGCGTGCGATTAACCAGCTCGAATTGTTCTCGCTTGCGTTTCACTCGTCGTTCGTATTCCTCGCCAGATTCATTGTCCTTTTGGGCGGGCAAAGCATCGTAGTAAAAGGTTCTTTGATGCCCGCCAGCGATTGCCCGGTAATCGATTTGTTACGACTGAGGTCGATCGCGAAATATTCGGATGTCTTCCGCACCATTGCGTCGATAAAGCCACCATCAACAAATGCATATTTTGTCACGGCTGCTGTATCCCTCGATCTGCCGCCTCCGCGGGCTCCAAGTGTCCCAAAGCTCATTTCAACCAGGTTCAGAAGTAGTTATCGATAGAAAACCATAAGTTGCAAGGCGACAATGAAAAAAGGGCGGCCTTCTGGCCGCCCTTCGTAGATGTCGAGGCAAATCCGGGCTCAGCAATCCTAGCTGTCTAGCCCCTCACGAACACCCCGTCGTGCTTCCACACGTATCGCACTTCATACAAGTACCATTCCGCACCAGCGTGAAGTTGCCGCACTCGCTGCACATCTCGCCCTCATAGCCCTTGGCTTTGGCTTCCGCGCGGCGCTCGGCCTTGCTGGGCACCGCGACTTGCGCGCTGCCGGCCTTGCTCCACTGCAGGGCTTCGAGCTTCTCGGTGGGCGAGAGGTCGTGGGTCACTTCCTGCTTCAGCGCGACCGCGCCTTCCAGGACGTCGCCGGCACGGCCTGCGCCGTGGGAGGCGAGCGAGGTGACCTTGCTTCCGCCGGCCGGTGCGCTGTCGTTGCCTTGGGCGACCGCGGTCGAGCCGCCGCGCATCACCACGAGGTTGTCGGTGCGGGAGCGGGTGAGGCCGCGCGACACCAGCTTGGAGGCGCGCTGGCCGTGATCATCAGGCTCCTTGCCCTCCTCGACGCCCTTGCCGAGCACGTCGAACCCGGTCTCGCTGGGATCGACATGGGCGAGGTCGAAGCGGCTGAGATAGCTCACCGCCAGCTCGCGGAAGACGTAGTCGAGGATCGAGGTCGCGTATTTGATGCTGTCGTTGCCCTGCACCGGGCCCGCCGGCTCGAAGCGGGTGAAGGTGAAGGCATCGACATATTCGTCGAGCGGCACGCCGTACTGGAGGCCCAGCGACACTGCGATCGCGAAGTTGTTGATGAAGGAGCGGAGTGCCGCGCCTTCCTTGTGCATGTCGATGAAGATCTCGCCGATGCGGCCGTCGTCATACTCGCCGGTGCGCAAATAGACCTTGTGGCCGCCGACGACCGCCTTCTGGGTGTAGCCCTTGCGGCGATCCGGCATCTTCTCGCGCTCGCGCATCACGATGATGCGCTCGACCAGCTTCTCGACGATCTTTTCCGAGACCTGGGCGGTGCGTGCCGCCATCGGCTTGTCGTAGAGGCTCTCGACCGCATCGTCCTCGTCCTCATCGTCGGCGATGAGCTGCGAGTTGAGCGGCTGGCTGAGCTTGGAGCCGTCGCGATAGAGCGCGTTGGCCTTGAGCGCCAGCTTCCACGACAGCATGTAGGCGGACTTGCAGTCCTCTACCGTCGCGTCGTTCGGCATGTTGATGGTCTTGGAGATCGCACCCGAGATGAAGGGCTGCGCCGCCGACATCATGCGGATGTGGCTCTCGACCGAGAGATAGCGCTTGCCGACCTTGCCGCAAGGGTTGGCGCAGTCGAACACCGGATAGTGCTCGGCCTTGAGGTGCGGAGCACCTTCCACCGTCATCGCGCCGCAGATGTGGACGTTGGCCGCCTCGATCTCGCGTTTGGTGAAGCCGACGGCCTGGAGCAGGTCGAAGCCGGGGGCCGCGATCGCCTCGGCACCAATGCCGAGCTGGTCGCGGATGAAGTCTTCGCCAAAGGTCCATTTGTTGAAGGCGAACTTGATGTCGAAGGCGGTCGGCAGCGCCTTCTCGACCTTGGCGATGGCCTCATCCGTGAAGCCCTTGGCCTTCAGCGTCGAGGCGTTGATGCCGGGCGCGTTGGAGAGCGAGCCGTGGCCGACGGCATAGGCCTCGATCTCCGCGATCTCGCTCTCGCGATAACCGAGCGCACGCAACGCGGCGGGGACCGCGCGGTTGATGATCTTGAAGTAGCCGCCGCCGGCCAGCTTCTTGAACTTCACCAGCGCGAAGTCGGGCTCGATACCGGTGGTGTCGCAATCCATGACGAGGCCGATCGTGCCGGTCGGCGCGATCACCGTGGTCTGGGCGTTGCGATAGCCGTGCTTCTCGCCGAGCTCGAGCGCCGCATCCCAGGCGGCTTGCGCATGGGTGACGAGGTCTCCTTGCGGGCACGACACCAGGTCCATCGGCACCGGGTTGACGCTGAGCCCCTCGTAGCCGTTGGACTGGCCATGGGCGGCGCGGCGGTGGTTGCGGATCACGCGCAGCATGTGCGCGGCGTTCTTCTTGTAGCCGGGAAAGGTGCCGAGCTCGGCCGCCATCTCGGCCGAGGTCTTGTAGGTGATGCCGGTCATGATCGCGGTCAGCGCGCCGGCGATGGCGCGGCCTTCCTTGCTGTCATAGGACAGGCCCATGGTCATCAAGAGGCCGCCGATATTGGCGTAGCCGAGGCCGAGCGTGCGGAACTCGTAGGAGAGCTCGGCGATCGACTTCGACGGGAACTGCGCCATCATCACCGAGATTTCGAGCACGATGGTCCAGAGCCGGCAGAGATGCTCGTAGCCTTCGACGTCGAAACGCTTGGAGGGGATGTCGTAGAACGTCAGCAGATTGGCGGAGGCGAGGTTGCACGCCGTGTCGTCCAGGAACATGTATTCCGAGCACGGATTGGAGGCGCGGATGTCGCCGGACGCCTTGCAGGTGTGCCAGTCATTCATGGTGGTGTTGAAGTGCAGGCCCGGGTCGGCCGACGCCCAGGCGGCGTAGCCGATTTTTTCCCAGAGGTCGCGCGCCTTCAGGGTCTTGGTGATCTTCTTGGTGGTGCGTCCGACGAGATTCCAGTCGCCGTCGGTCTCGACCGCGCGCAGGAAGTCGTCCTTCAGCGACACCGAATTGTTGGAGTTCTGCCCCGAAACCGTGAGATAGGCTTCCGAATCCCAGTCGGTGTCATAGACGTCGAACTGGATGTCCTTGTAGCCCTGTTTTGCAAATTGGATGACCCGCTTGATGTAGTTGTCGGGTACGAGGCTGCGGCGCGCCAGCTTGATCTCGCGGCGCAGCGCCGGGTTCTTCTCGGGATCGAAGCAATCGTCGCCCGAGCCTTCGCAATTGACGCAGGCCTTGAGCACCGCCTTGAGGTGCTTCTGGTTGATCTTGGATCCGGTGACGAGAGCGGCGACCTTCTGCTCCTCCTTCACCTTCCAGTCGATATAGGTCTCGATGTCGGGGTGGTCGACGTCGACGACGACCATCTTGGCGGCGCGGCGCGTGGTGCCGCCCGACTTGATCGCGCCCGCGGCGCGGTCGCCGATCTTGAGGAAGCTCATCAGGCCGGACGAGCGGCCGCCGCCGGAAAGGCGTTCGCCTTCGCCGCGCAGGCGCGAGAAGTTGGAGCCGGTGCCGGAGCCGTATTTGAACAGGCGGGCTTCGCGGACCCAGAGGTCCATGATGCCGCCCTCGTTGACGAGGTCGTCACCGACGCCCTGGATGAAGCAGGCGTGCGGCTGCGGATGCTCGTAGGAGGATTTCGACCGGGTCAGCTTGCCGGTGAAGGGGTCGACGTAATAATGGCCCTGGCCGGGACCGTCGATGCCGTAGGCCCAGTGCAGACCGGTGTTGAACCATTGCGGCGAGTTCGGCGCGACCATCTGCATGGTCAGCATGTAGCGGAGCTCGTCGTAGAAGGTCTGGGCGTCCTCGTCGGAGGAGAAGTACTTGCCCTTCCAGCCCCAATAGGTCCAGCAGCCGGCGAGACGGTCGAACACCTGCTTGGCCGAGAGCTCGCTGACATAGCGCTCTTTCTCGGGCAGGAGGGCGAGCGCCTCGGTGTCGGGCACGGAGCGCCACAGGAAGGAGGGGACGGACTCTTCCTCGACCTTCTTCAGGCGCGCGGCAACGCCGGCCTTGCGGAAGTACTTCTGGGCGAGGACGTCGGAGGCGACCTGCGACCACGCGGTCGGCACCTCGACATTGTCGAGCTTGAACACGACCGAGCCGTCGGGATTCCTGATCTCCGACGTGGTCAGCCGGAAATCGATGCCGGCGTAAGGTGACTGTCCCGAAGTGGTGTGGCGCCGCTCAATCCGCATGGTCTTGCCCCGTCCTATCTTTGACCGGACCGCCTCCGTTCAGGCGTGCCGGGTCATCATTTCATTTCGCGGTGCTCGAGGCCGCCTGGCCCTTGGCATCGCAGCTCAGCCGGTAGACCCGGCCCGTTTTCTCCCGACGCGATTGCTCGATGCGCGCACCGATCATCCGCCGGCACGTCCAGGCCCATCCGCCCCAAAGGGATGAGCCCGACATGCGTTCAACGCCCCACAACGTCACGTCTTCAACCATTGCCATCCGGGCCTGTTTCCAGCCCGTTCAGGCGCCCGAAAAGTCCGCTCTCGCCGGGCAGACAAGCCCGTATCCCGCTGCCCTTGTCTGGCTTGGCGGAGTGCTGTTTTGCAGACCCTTTGGGGGAGTGCCGGCGGGACGCAAACACACTCGCGCCGAACGGATCGAAAACTAGGACTCTCCGTTACGCCCGTCAAGAACTAGTGCGAGTTCCTGAATCAAATACTAAATATGGTGGATTGTGGGGGATAACAGGGGGCAAGGCCGCGCCTGTTGTTGAGCCAAGTATCAGTGAGTCCTCAGGGATTCCCAACCGAAAAAATTTGCATCTTGGGGGGCCGCTGAGGCTTCACCCCGCTGTTCACAGGGCAGGTATATTTTTGAATCGCGGGCTTGCCTCGGGGGGACTCACGTAGGGCTACGGAAGGTGAGGGCAGGCATGCCCGCCGGGGTGGTGGTGGGAGGCGCGAATCCGCGCCAAGCTGCCCTCGATTTTGCCGGACTACCCACATGCTTGATTCGACCCGCCGGGATGCGCGAGCGCGCATCGCCCCGGCCGGCCTGATATTCCTCGCCATCACCTCGGTGGGCTGGGGTTTCAATTGGCCGGTGACGAAATTCCTGCTCTCCGAGCTGCCGCCGCTGACCTTGCGCGGGGCGACGGGCGTGCTCGGCGCGGTGCTGCTGGCGGCGCTGGCGCTGATCCGCGCCGACAGCCTCAGCGTCCCGCGCGAGATCTGGCCGCGCCTCGTGACCGCCGCGATCCTCAACGTCACCGGCTGGATGGTGCTGATGGGTCTGGCACTGCTGTGGCTGCCGGCGAGCGAAGCGGCGCTGATCGCCTACACCATGCCGGTCTGGGCCTCGCTGATCGCCTGGCCGGTGCTCGGCGAGCGGCCGACCTTGTTGCGCACCATCGCGCTGGTGATGGCCTTTGCCGGCCTTGCCTCGATCATGGGCGGCAACGGCTTTGCCGCCACCGCGGACAAGCTGCCGGGCATCATCATGGCGCTGTGCGGCGCGCTCGGCTTCGCTCTCGGCACGGTGTTTTCGAAGAAGTACCCGATCCGACTGCCGCCGATCACGGCCGCGGCCTGGCAGATCGGGATCGGCTGCCTGCCCATCACGATCATCGGCTTCGCCATCGAGACCACGCATCTGGAGCTGGTGACGCCGGTCGGCTGGTGGCTCCTGGTCTATTCGACCGTGGTGCAGTTCTGCATCGCCTATGTCAGCTGGTTCGCTGCCCTTGCGCGCCTGCCGGCCTCCGTCGCCGCGATCGGCACCATGGCGGTGCCTGTCATCGGCGTCGTGGCGTCCGCGATCGCGCTCCACGAGCCGCTGGGGGCAGGGCAGATCGCGGCGCTGGTGTTCACGCTGGCGGCCGTGGTGCTGGCGACGCGGTAGGGCGCATATTCATGAGCGGCTGGCCGCCTGGACTTCCGGTTCATCGTCAACATCGGCCGGAGAGCGGAAGGTCTCCGAGCTCGCAGATGCGCCAAGAGCCGACCTGCCTTGCGGGGATTGTCTCTACCCAAATCGGTTGGCGAACTCTACGACCGCTGCTGCAACATCTTTACGCTTGGCGTCCGTGCGTGTGAATCCCAGCGGTCCCGTGAACCTGATAACCACCTTTTCAGGATTGGATTTCGGCCGAGCATCGGTCGTCCAAGATAGCTCTCCGGCCCGGACCTTGACAACATCGCGACTGGTGCACGCGGACTCGATCGATGAGAATATCTGCTTTGCTTCATCGACCGAAAGCTTCATCGATTGACACTCACCAGCGCCGACCGACACAAGGGTCAAACCAGACCGTTCGACGCGGAAGTACAGCCCATTGGTCAGCGTGACTTTTTCCTCAGGTCCCAACTCGGCGCTAATACGGGCCAGCGCTTGAGACCCAACTCGCGACAGGAGCCGTCCAACACCTCAAAAAAGACTTTGATCTTTCGGTGATCATTCATGGGTCGGGCGCCATCGTACGTGGTCCGATGGGGGGACCAAAGCACCTCGCCATTGGCAAACAGTACAACATCCGCTTCGGGTCAGCATACGAAGAACTCAACTGAGCAAATCTGGTCCGCCATGCTTCGGGGAGCGACCTCCTGGAGGGCTGCCGCCATCTGCAAACCTTCTCAGAAATACTACGTCTTTTCTTTCTACCCCGGGAGCGAGGTTTCGGAGAGCGTTCGTAGCGAGATATATCTCAAGCCCGACCAGAAGCGGTATTCCCGCGCCCCAAATGTAGATCAGGCCACGCATTGTTGCCTCCGTCAGGATAATTTTGAGCCGCTGCTTCGGGCAGTCTTCCAGGCCAAGGAAGCGGCCACGACAAACGACACGAAACAGAACGCGATCACCCCCAAAGCGCGGACATCGCGGCGCGGCTCGTTGAGCCACACGAGAGCCGCCAGGCAAAGGAGCGCCGGGACCGCGCAGGCTTGTGTTGCGATATACCGACGCCTCAGCGCCAACGGCGCGCGGTCCCCCCAGATAAACGCCTCAACCTGAAACTTGCGAGAAATTGCGTCCGTCCGGGGGAGGCACGACCTATCTAGCTCTGCCACGATGGATTGAAATCCCCATCCGGCAATGCCCAGCAGTGAAAGTCCAAAAAAGAGTAAGAACAGCGACACTTCACGTGTCTAGCAGCTTCAACACAACCGCGCGAGACCAGTTAGTCCGCAATGGGTCCAACAGCGGACCAACGTTGGGATGCCCGACCTCAGGCGAATACTCTGCGGCGGTGGCGAATGCTGGAGGGCGAGCGCCCATAGAGTTCGCGAAAGACGGCGTTGAACCGGCGCACGCTGCCAAAGCCAGCTCGGTAGGCGATCTGGGCCAGTGGTTCAGTCGTCTCGTCAAGTAGGCGCTTCGCCCTCTGTACACGCCTGGTCTTCGCGACCTGTTGGGGGCTGGCCCCGACGTACCGTTCGAACAGACGCGCAAGGTGGCGCGAGCTTACCCCGAGCCGATCGGCCAGTGCGGCAACCGAAGCGTCATCCAAGGCGCCACCATCGATCAATTTCAAGGCCCGCGCGACTGTCGAACGCGTGCCATTCCAGGCAGCACAGAAGGGCGCGGTCTCCGGACGGCAACGCAGGCAAGGTCGGTACCCCGCGGCCTCGGCGGCCGCTGCAGTTTGATAGTAGGTCACGTTACGGGTCAACGGCTGCTTCACCGGGCAAACCGGGCGGCAGTAGATTCCCGTGGTCTTCACTGCCGTGTAGAAACGGCCGTCATAGCGGGGATCGCGCTGCAAGCGCGCGGTGTTGCATACCTCAAAACTGAGCATGACTCATTTTACCGCAGGCCGCAGCCAGAAGAATAGCCCTGAGATGATCAGGTCCGATTCCGGCCAGCGATATCGGTGCGCCCTTCTTATAGAGAAGGTCCAACTTCGCTGAGCACTTGGAGAAGCAAAAATGAACAGCACGAATCCTAAAGAGATCGTCATCAATGCCTGGAAGACTTTTAAAACCCGTGATGCGCAGTTGATCGCGGAGTTGTTTACTCCCGATGCCGAATGGATCGCACCGGCTGGAAATGCCACGGCGGTCGCTCTCAAGCACACCGACCACATGATTGGACCGGACCAAATCGCACAGTTTATTGCCTCGGAAATGCATCATCTGTTCTCGAACGTCGACATCTCGTTTCGGGGCATTCATGCCGATGGCGATACTGTGATCGTCGAGGAGCGAATGCGAGCCACTCTTCCTGGAGGCAAGCCCTACGAGAATGACTATTGCTTCGCTTTTGTCCTTTCCGGCGAGCGGATCAAGCTGGTTCGCGAATACATGGACACCCGAAAGGGCTGGCAGATGATTTTCGAGCCGCTTTAAAGGCTGCTTTGGGTCACAAGCGGTCCTCGACCGGCTGCGCAGGCAGGTCAGCTCTGGGCCACGAACAGACTCCTTTGCTCTTGCCGTGTCCAAGAAAAGCCGCCTCGCGGCGGCCAGATGTCGGAAATACATTTCGATCACTACGCTAGTGCGGACTGCCGCAGAGCCTAGGCTACAATCGGCCGGTGACCCGGTAGACTCGCGCCTCGCCTTCGACGCCGCGCAGCGGCGCCTCGAACTCCTCGACATGGTGGCCCGCCAGCAGCTGGCGAACAGCGGGCGCGGTGTAGAGTGCTTCAGTGAGACAGATTTCGCCGGCGTCGGCGAATGATTGCACCCGCGCGGCAATATTCACGGTCTGGCCGAAATAGTCGAGATTCTCGTTGAGGGTCACGGCGATGGAAGGACCGCAATGTGCCCCCATTTTGAGAACGACGGCGGGCTGGCCGTGCTTGGCGTTGAACTCTCCGATGTCCCGCAGAATGTGCAGCGCTGCCTCCACGGCATCCACCGGCCGGAAAAACGCAGCCATGACGGCGTCGCCGATGGTCTTCACGATGGCACCGGCATGCCGATGGGCAATTGCGTCGAGGAGAGCGAAATGTTCGCGGACGAGAGCATAGGCATTAAGATCCCCGAGGCGCTCGTAGAGCGCGGTCGAACCCTTCAGGTCCGTGAACAGGAACGTCACCTGCCGAACGCCGAGGCCCTCCTCCTCATCTACGCGCTCTGAGCGGAAGAGCTTGCGGAACGTCTGACGCGTCAGCAGCATCCCGCCCGAGACGTAGGGATCGAATTCGAGGGTCGGCTTCTCTGGCATTTCCAAGATTTCAGGTGGCCAGTTGATCAGGAGCAGCGAACCGCGCTTAGGGCCGGTGTTGCTGATCTCGAAGATCACAGGCCCCGACGGCACGGCCGAAACGGCGGGCGTGAACCGCTGCCCGTCATAGGTGGCACGAACGATCGTCGGAGTATTCGGCATCTGCACGGCAGTGGGATCGAGCGCGACCGGGAGCGTAAAGCCCGCCTGGGTCTGGACGTTGACGCCTGAGACCGCGCCCGGCCCAATATCGGTCTGCAGCGTCGTTGTCAGACCGGACGGCAGATAAGTCATTCCGCGAACGAAACCGCGCAAGACATCGACAAATCGAGTCTGTCCGCCGGGCAGCCGTCCGCTGTTGGCGAACTTGAGCTTCCAGTGCAGATCTTCGATCGAGAGATTGTCGACGTCATACAAGGCGAGGTGCCGAATTTGCGGCGAGACGGAGAAGGACACTTCGATGAAGTCGTCGAGTTCGGTGTGACCCTCGATATCGCAAAGCCCGCAGACGAAATGGCTCCGGAGCGCACGGAGCCTCCCGAAGCTTTCCAGCACCAGACCCGAGTGGGGGCAGAGAATGTCCCAATGCATGTCGACCAGCCCGGCGCGAGCGGCATGGAGAAACAGATCGATCGACTCCGGCTCAGCCACACTGCGATCACGGGCGAACGCCAGCGGATTGGCGCGGTACAGGCTGACCTCGTCACCACTGCGAATCAGCGTTTCGAACTTGGAGATTACGCGCGGGCTCCAAGTGCGGGCCTGCTCGATCTGCGTCATCTTGCTTTCGAGAAGACGCTCGTCAATGGATGTCATCGATCAGCTCCTGACGATGGCAATCTATCAGCTTCGCCCGGTCCTCGCGAGCCATCCGATGCCGCACGGCCTATTGCACTGCAAGGATTTTCAAGCCACCCATGTCGCTTATGGGTCAAAGTGCGAAGAACTCAACCTGAGCAAATCTACTCCGCCATGCCTCGCTGGATGGACCTCAATATGGTGCGCCCACGACGTCGCTGAAGCCCCAAAAGCTGACCCGTATATCGGGAGATGCCGCGCATTGCAGTGAGTCCGATCACATGCAGGAACGGTGGTCTGCTCCAACAGGGCCGTTTGAGAAGGGTAGCTTCCAGCGAGGGGACAGAATGGAGAAGTATGGAGGGGCGCCATCGAGGTGCGTGACTATGACCCCGACTGGCCGGTTCGTTTCCAGCAGGAGTGCCGTCGCTTGCGATTTATGATCGGTCCGGCGCTCAAGATCGAACACATGGGCAGTACGTCTGTGTCCGGCCTCTCGGCCAAACCGATTATCGACATCTTGGTCGGCCTCCCGAACTTGTTGCGCGCGAAGTCCACGTTTGTGAGGCCATTCGCGCAACTCAGATACACCTACATCCCCGAGTACGAAGCATGGTTACCTGGTGAACTGTTTTTTCGGAAGAGGATGCCTGGACCCTGGACACACCATCTTCACATCATGGAGCAATGCAATCCACGCTGGAGAGATTTCCTGCTGTTTCGCGACTACTTGCGCTTACACCCGGAAATCGCTGCCGCGTACGGAAGCCAAAGAAATCGCTCGCGGATGAATTTGACAAGAACATCGAGGGCTTTCGCAAAACAAAACATCGGTTGTGAGGGAGATAACCGACAAGGCGCTATCAGCATTCGGGAAGTATTGTTTTGCGCTGCCACAGCGACGAGATATGCCGTGCGGCGCTGCTAAGATGTCCGCTTCGGGTCCACAAGCTGGAATGCCAACGAGCAGCTCCTTGCTCGAGCCTCACAGCGCAAGGCACGGGTGGAGTTCTCTCCCTTCAGGCGCTTGGCAGGGACCGAGTAAGGAGCTGCCGGCGAGCCTTCTTCAGATCGGTCGCCAGTTTTATTTTCTCTCTCAAAACGAGGATTTCGGAATATTCCTTTTGGATCTCTGGGCGGGTGCGAAGTGCTTCAAGCTGCTGGGCGGTCAGTTTCAGTATCGCGGCAATATGCGTACTCTGGATGTGGTGCATGGCAATCAAATCCGCTGTTGGAAAAAACGGAACGGCACGATACAGCGAACTGCGGTGCGGCGTCGCTGGAAATAAACAGCCAGCCTTACTGTCGTTTTTTTTTGCAGCGCGTCGCTGCCCTCATCAGGTAGGGGGCTGCCGTCTGCTCATAATGAATTTCTTGACCGCATGAATCGTGCGAGCAAGCTGTCGCGGCCGGCGACTACGCGGCGGCGTGACTAGCACAACGAAGAGCAGGTTCAGCAGCAGCCAGCAGCCGACCGCGATGAAAAAGGTACTTCATAACTCCTCAAGGGTGCCCTCGGAAGAGCACTGCAAGAAGAGCGGCAGCAACAATCGCGAGCCAGATCATCGAAACAACGAAGCTGGCGAAATGCCAATCTACGTCGCGGCGCCTGGTCTGCATTGTGTCTCCTTCCGGAGGCCGTGTGTCGTCGTCTCAGCGGCCTCTATCGTCCTTGCCGTTGGGGCTGCCGTCTCCGCCGCCGTTGCCCCAGCCGTTGTTGCCGTGATGGTGATGGTCGTCGTGGACCGCGCCTGCGCCCGACTTCGCGATCGCATCCGATGTAAGGGATGTCGACAGGAGTAGGGTGATGGCTGGAGGTGTCACCGCCGCGAACTTTCCGCAGGTTCTTAAGAACTCGCGACGGTCGTCCTGATCTGGCATGCGTTTCTCCGTCCAGAGATAAGCCCAAATTAAATCACAATAACTGAATTAAATCAATTTAATTTCGTTCCAGAAGAAAGCGGCCCGCCCACTCGTCCACTCCCTCAGGGGAAGCTCGACGCGCTGGAGTCCGCTGTGGTCACAAGCCGCCGACCACGCCGAAGGTGGGAGCTTCCGCTTTGCCTTGGTAAGCCGACGTTTATGAGGTCACGTCCTCCGCGAGAGCGGCTTCGACCGCTCGGCTCGGCGGCAGGCCAAGAGCAGGTCAGGAACTCGCGGAGGCGTTGCGGATTGGCTCTGTCGGCCGGACTGAGTGCCTCCAGCGAGACGGCTATGGCGAGCGACCGCAACACATTCCTCGGCGTCGCGGCGTGCGACCTTGCCCTGCCTCTTGGCGAAGCCGACGTCGTCATCTTCGGAGCTGCCGACGCCACGCCGCATTTGAAGGGCAGGACCAGCCATGCCGCGAATGGCCCAGCGGCCATTCGCAATGCTTTGCGCGTTTATCAGACCGACCTTGCCAGGTGGGATTTCGACCAAGACGGAATCCTGCTCGACCCGGAGCAAATCCGGGTCGTCGATGGCGGCGATCTTGCCACGTCACCCGAGGCCCCCGAGCAAAACCGGAATGCAATCAGGTCCGCCACCAGGAAGATCCTGAAGTCCGGCGCGGTACCCATGCTGCTCGGCGGAGATGATTCTGTCCCCATACCGTTCTTCGAGGCGTTCGAAGACATGGGCAAGCTGACGATCCTGCAGATCGACGCGCATCTGGATTGGAAGGACCAGCGCGACGGCTCAGCACATACGTTTTCCAGCACGATGCGGCGCGCCAGCGAGTTGCCTTGGGTCGAACGCATTGTGCAGGTCGGTTTACGGGGTATCGGCGGCTCGGGCCTGCAGGAGCTCAGTTGCGCGCGGAATTGGGGCTCCAGGATTATTACGGCACGAGAGCTCAAAAGCCGGGGCGTTCAAGCCGTCCTGAGTGCAATCGAGGACAGCGCGAATTGCCTGATCACGATCGACTGCGACGGCCTGGATCCGTCCGTCATTCCCGGCGTGCTGCTGCCGCAACCTGGCGGCTTGTCCTATTTCGACGTCATAGACCTGATCGCGGGCGTCGCCTCGAAGGCCAGAATTGTCGGTCTTGATCTGGTCGAATTGGTGCCGGAGCGTGATCTGCAGAATATTGGGGCGATCTGCGCAGCGCGGATCATCTGCAACGCCATTGGACATATCGCCAAGCAGAAACGCTAGCCGGTGGGCATGTGTCCGAGCGCCTTGCGGATCATCGCGGCGAGCTGGTTGCGGCGGTAGGGTTTTGTCAGCAGCATGACGCCGTCGTCGAGCTTGCCGTGGTGGACGATGGCGTTGTCGGTATAGCCGGAAGTGTAGAGCACCTTCACGCCGGGGCGGATCGTCGCAACCTTGTCGGCGAGGTCGCGTCCGCTCATGCCGCCGGGGATGACGACGTCGGTGAACAGTAGATCGAACGGCTGGCCGGCCCGGATCAACTCCAGCGCGGCCTTGCCGTCGGGCGCGGCGACGGTCTGGTAGCCGAGGCTCTGGAGCTGCACGGTGACGAAGTTGCGCACCAGCGGATCATCCTCGACCACAAAAATGGTCTCGGCGCCACCCTCGGCCGGCGGTGCGGCAGAGGTGACTGGCTCGGTCATGCCTTCGCCCGGCGGCAGATAGAGCTTGATCGTGGTGCCGTGGCCTTCCTCGCTGTAGATCTTGATGTGGCCGCCGGATTGCTTGACGAAGCCGTAGACCATGGAAAGGCCGAGGCCGCTTCCCTTGCCGACCTCCTTGGTGGTGAAGAACGGCTCGAAGGCCTGCTGTTGCACCTCGGCCGGCATGCCGGTGCCGGTGTCGCTGACGGCGAGCATCACGTAAGGGCCGGGCCGCACGTCGGGATTGCTTTGCGCATAGGCCTGGTCGAGCACGACGCGGTGGGCCTCGAGCAGCAGCTTGCCGCCGTTCGGCATGGCGTCGCGGGCGTTGATGGCCATGTTGAGCAGGGCATTGGTGAGGCGGGACGGATCGATGTGCGCGGTCATCTGCCCCTGTTCGAGCACGGTCTCGATCTCGATCTGCTCGCCGAGGGTGGGGCGCAGGAGTTTCGCGATGTCCGCGACCGCGGCGTTGATCTCGACGTTGCGCGGCTGCAGCGGCTGCCTGCGCGCGAAGGCGAGCAGATGCTGAATCAGCTCGGCGCAGCGCTCGGCGGCCTCGTCGATCAGGCGTGCCACGCGCTGGAGCTCGGGCTGCTGCTTCAGGCTCGCCACCAGCGTCTCGGTATTGCCGGAGATCACGGTCAGCATGTTGTTGAAGTCGTGCGCGACGCCGCCGGTGAGCTTGCCGATGGCATCCAGCTTCTGCGACTGGTACAATTGCCGCTCGGTCTCGCGCGAGGTGGTCGCGTCGTGATAGACCAGCACCGCGCCGGAGACGTTGCCTTTCCCGTCCAGCATCGGCCGGCCGCTGATCATGAGATGACGGGGAGCATTGCCGCTGTGCGGGCGGACGATCATCTCCATGTTCTCGAACGGCTCGCCACGCAGCACGCGTGCCGACGGTAACTCGTCGGCCTTGAGCGGGGTGACGCCGTCGCCGTGAAGCACGATGGACATCGCGCGCAGATTGCGCAGGTTCATGCCGGTCCGGTGCAGCAGCATGCGCTCGGCGGCGGGATTGGACAGAAGGACATTGCCCTCGGCATCGATGACCAGCACCGCCTCCGCCATGCTGTGAAAGGTGCTCTGGAGCACGTTGACCGAGAGGCGCAGCTCGTCATGCGCGGTGACCAGATGCTCGGTGCGCTCGGCCACCGCGGCCTCGAGCTGCTGCTTGGCGGCCGTGGTCTCCATTAGCGTGCTCTTGAGTGCGCCCTCACTGCGCCGGCTCTCGCGCATCATCATCACGACCAGCAGCAGGATCACCAACGCGCCGGCGACGTCGATGCCGAGCAGCACGATGCCGGTGCGGCGCGAATCCTGGGAGCGCGCCGCGAGCAATCGTTCTTCCTCTGCGCTCAAATGATCGAAATTGCCCATCACCGTGTCCATGAGGCCACGGCCCTCGCCCTTGCCCTGGACTGCGGCAATGCCGGCCTGATCGTTTCCGGCGCGCAGGCGCATCACTTCGGCGGCGATCTCGATCCGGCGCAGCGCCAGCGGCTCGGTGCCCTCGAGCAGCGCGACATGTTCGGGAGTGTCGCGCACGCTGCGCTTGAGGTCGGCGAGTGCGGGTGCGATACGGGCGTGCACCGCCTGGAATTCTTCGCTGAAGCTCGGGTTGCGATAGATCTCGTAGCCACGTGCGGCGCTCTCGGCACTGCGCATCAGCACGCGCAGGTCGGAGATCTTCTTCAGCACCCCGACGGTGTGATTGACCCAGGCCGCATCGGACCGTGACTTGACGTCGAGGCCGATCGAGGCTGCGGTGATGATCAGGAGGATGGCAAGTCCAGCACCGAGAATGACGCGCTGCGTTGGGATCAAGGGACTTCTTTCTTGTCCTTCGGCTGCGAGCCATCGCCCGGCACGGCGATGCATTCCCGGATCGTGGTCAGCAGCGTGTCCGGCGTGAACGGCTTGCGCAGGCAGCGGGTCGCGCCAAGCTCCAGCGCCATCCGGAGGAAGTCGGGAGAGGGCGAGGCGGATGATGCGAAGGCGTAGCCGGACATCGCGATTAGCGGAACCGCCGGCGCGCGCTCGTGAAAGATGCGAATGGACTCGAAGCCGCGCATATGCGGCATGAAGATGTCAACCAGCATCACGTCGAAATTCTGTGTTTCGAGCGCAGCCAAACCCGTTTCTCCGCCGTCAGTCAACGTGACGTCGAAGCCCTGACGTTGGAGGAGGACCTCGATGGTCGCGCCGACCATCGGATCGTCATCAACCACGAGAATGCGCGGCATGACACTTCCCAGTCATCGAAGTCCCCACAGCCAAGTTGATACAGGTGAATCGCGCGTCGGGTCAATTTGGGATTGGATAAGGGTAGATATGCACGGTGCGGTGAATAAAGGTCCGCTCGCATCGATTGTACGCGACACTTGCCGATGTCGAATACGAGGCGAGCGAAACAGGTGAGGCGCCTGAATGAAAAAGGCGCCGCATCGCTGCGACGCCTTCTTCTTCAAGTGTTTCAGGTCGTGTTACGGGCAGGGATGACGCTGGCCGTCATAGCCCAGATAGGTGCCGGACGCGGGATCGTAGGACTTGTAGCGCTGCGCGCAGTAGGCCGCGGAGTCGCCGCCGCCATCGGGGACCACGGCCACTGTCGGTTCATCATAGTAGCTGTCGCCGTAATAGTAGGGGTCGTCGTAATACCCGCCGCCGTAATAGGCGTACGAGCCGAGGCCGCCGATCGCAGCGCCGGCCGCGAACCCGGGCCAAAAGCCGCCGCCGTGACGATGATGCCAGTGACGACCACTCCAATTGCCGCTACCACCCTGCCAGTTGCCCGCAGTCGCGACGCTGCGTGTACCGCTGTAGGACGGCGAGAAGGCCTGTCGGCTCACCGTGCCGGCTGCGAAGCTGCCACCGCCCGGACGTACTGCTGCGCCGGCCGCGAAATTGCCGCCGCCGCCGCCGATCCGCGCGCCGCCGAAGTTGCCGCCGCCCATGCGGGCGCCGCCGCCACCGAAATGTGCCCCGCCGCCGCCGCCACCGAAGTGTGCTCCGCCGCCGCCACCGAAGTGTGCTCCGCCGCCGCCGCCACCAAAGTGTGCTCCGCCGCCGCCGACCGCTGCGGCCCGACTTTGGGCAAAGCTCGGCGTCGCCAACGGGATAACCAATGCCACTGCCGCAGCCGTGCTCAAGACTTTCAGACTTTTCATGATCAAAACTCCTTTTCCCGGAAGCAAACCCCATGAAAGGGCCGGAGTTCCTGGGATCACGGGGGTTTGCGTGCGACGAAAAGTTCTCATGGCGACGCTGTATCCGGCATGAACGGATCGCGTCCGATTTGCGGCAGCGTTCCGTGCCGGGGACTGCATCTGCAGCGCGGCATTGCCGCCCGCGCCGAACTGGACATTTCGCCGTCCGGATGGCATCAGGACCCGACGAAGCAGGGCCCTTGCCGCATGAAACAGTTCTTCCTCAAGTTTTTCACCTGGTGGAATGGCCAGACGTTTGGCACCCAACTCTGGACCAAGCGCTACGGCGAGCTGGTCGGCCAGGACGAGCAGGGCAACCTCTATTATCGCACCCGCGGCGGGGCGATCGACCCGGTGCTCGGCTTCGAGCGCCGCTGGGTGGTCTATAACGGCTACGCCGAGGCCAGCCGTATCCCGCCGTCCTGGCACGGCTGGATGCATCACACCGTCGACGTGCCGCCGACGCAGGACAACTACCAGCCGCGCGAATGGGAAAAGCCGCACCAGCCCAATCTCACCGGCACGGCCAACGCCTACCGTCCCGCGGGCTCGACGCTCGCCAGCGGCAAGCGGCCGAAGGCGACCGGCGACTATCAGCCCTGGACGCCGAGCTAGCCTTCCGATTCCCGTCTCAACCCTTGTCGTGGGGGTGGATGCACCCGCATCCGCCTCGCTTTGCTGTGGACAACGGGAACAGCGGGGATGAGTGCTGCGCGGGCATTGCAGCCACGCGGGCGATGCGGCTCAATGGTCGCATCTTACGGAGATGGGAGACCATCGCGTTCGGTTCGGGCAACAGTTCGCGACTGTCCCGAAATGCAGCGGCCGCCGACCAGGACTCGATCGGGAGATAGGCCCCCGGTCTGGAAGCTCCGAAATCGCCCGATGAAATGTGCAGCCGCCGTAAGACAGGAAAGGCCGCTCGGGAAACCGGGCGGCCTTTTTCTTTGATAGAGGGACGACTGGATTTCGCGTGCCCCGGACGCTGCGCGGCACCGCTACGCGATGCATCGCGTCCGGGACACGAGAGTGGAGACTAGGTCATCCGCTCGGCCGCACGCTTCACCGCCTCTAGCCGGCGCGCCTGACCCTGCGCGCCGCGCTCTTTTAGTAATGCCAGCACCTCCGCCGGCGCGGTATCCGGCGAGCCTGCATTGAACGGCGGGGCCGGATTGTATTCGAGCTGAAGCTGGATCGCCTCCGCGGTGGTGCGATCGACCATGATCGACACCAGGGTCAGAGCGAAATCGATTCCCGCGGTGACGCCGCCGCCGGTGATGCGGTTGCGGTCGACGCAGACGCGCGTCTTGGTCGGCGTCGCGCCGAACTGAGCGAGCATCTCCATCGCGCTCCAATGCGTGGCGGCGCGATAGCCCTTCAAGAGGCCGGCGGCGCCGAGAGCCAGCGATCCCGTGCAGACCGAGGTGACGTATTTGGCACCCTCGGCCTGCCGGCGCAGGAAACCGAGCACCTCCTCGTCATTGAGCAGATCGTTGGTGCCGCCGCCGCCGGGCACGCAGATCACGTCGAGCTGCGGGCAGTCGGCGAATGTCGTGGTCGGCGTCAGCGTCAGCACGGAATCGCTCGGCACCGGCTCGACCCGTTTCCAGATCAAATGCAGTTTTGCGCCGGGCACGGAGGAGAACACCTGCAAGGGGCCCGTGAAATCGAGCTGGGTGACGCGCGGAAACACCAAGAGACCGATCTGGAGCGGGGACGACATGAGAGCCTCCAATTATGAGCTTGACGGAAGCAGCCTCTCATGATGCCTTTCCGTCCAGAATGGCGTATTTCCCTCGCTTTCGGACATGACCATGATCGGCATCCTGATCTTCCCGGACTTCCAGTTGCTCGATGCGGCCGGCCCGATCTCCGTGTTCGAGATCGCGGCGCGCTGCACGGGCAAGACGACGACCGGGATCCGCGTGCTGGCGGTGAGCGCGGGGCCGGTGCGCAGCTCGTCGGGCGTGGAGATGATGGCGCGCGACTTCAAGTCGGCCAATGCGATCACGACGCTGGTCGTGGCGGGAGGCGCGGGCGTGACGGATGCCGCGCGCTGCGAGGTCACGCGCGCCTTCGTGCAGCGGCTGGCGCGGCGCGGCGTGCGGGTCGCGAGCGTCTGCTCGGGCGCCTATGTGCTCGCCGAAGCAGGCCTGCTCGACGGCCGCCGCGCCACCACGCATTGGGGACGCACGCGGGATTTCGTCGCGCGCTATCCCAAGGTGAAGTTCGAGCCGGACCAGATTTTCACCCGCGACGGCAATGTGTGGACGTCGGCCGGCATCACGGCCGGCATCGACCTTGCGCTCGCGATGGTGACGGAGGATCACGGTGAGCAGATCGCGCAGGACACGGCGCGGCAGCTCGTGCTGTATCATCGCCGCAGCGGCGGCCAGTCGCAATTCTCGTCACTTCTGGAATTGAAGACGCCGAACGGCCGCTTCGGCGCGCTGCTGTCCTGGGCGCGCGAGAACCTCGACGCTCGCTTGACTGTCGAAGATCTCGCCGACCGCGCCGGCATGAGCGCGCGGCATTTTGCCCGCGCCTTTGCCGCCGAGACCGGCACGACGCCTTCAAAGGCCATCGAGCGCTTGCGCATCGAGGTCGCGCGCGAGCGCGTGCAGTCCTCGCGCGAGGCGATCGAACTCGTCGCGGAGACGACCGGTTTCCGCGATCCCGAGCGCATGCGGCGCGCCTTCATTCGCGCCTTCGGCCAGCCGCCGCAAGCGCTGCGGCGCGCGGCAAGGGCCGGGTAGGGAGAATTGATCGAGTTGGAGAGCCCGCTTGAGCGGGTGAGCACACTTGGATATTTGAGCAGACTTGCATATTGCGCGGCATTTCGCCCTTTGGACCCGGAACGGACCTCGTCAAGCGAATGCACCCGTTGTAGACGATGTGTACAACACGTACCGTCGCCGATCCGATGCAAAGGAACCCCAATGACCGATCGAGAAAAGATTCTGATTGCCCTTCGCGAAAAACCTCTGAAGACCTTCGAAGTCATGAAGCGCGTGAACATCAAGAATCAGGACGACTGCCAATCGCTCCTGTTGAAGATGCGTGACGAAGGCGCCGTGAAGTTCGACATTCACAAGGGACATTGGCGCGCTGCGTGACGACATTCGCCTGGTCACCAGCGGCCTCGCGATGGCAGAGCGGACATGACTTGCGTGTTGGCAAGGCTTGCGAATTGGTTCAGCCCGATGCGGCCTTGCCGCCGGTCGCCGCGGCGCCCGAGGCCTGTGCGCGCGCCGTCAAGCGCCGCGCGATCGGCATCAGCATGTAGGGCGCCAGGTGAATGGGAAACTGCGTCATCGCGAAATAGAGCCAGGTGGTGGGCGGCAGCGCGCCGGCGGTCGCGGCGAGCATCAGGCCCAGATTGCGCTGTGACACCATCAGCCCGAGCGCCAGCGCGCGCTCATAGCCGATGCGGCGGAACA
This sequence comes from Bradyrhizobium sp. 17, assembly GCF_023073515.1. NCBI lineage: Bacteria > Pseudomonadati > Pseudomonadota > Alphaproteobacteria > Hyphomicrobiales > Nitrobacteraceae > Bradyrhizobium > Bradyrhizobium sp. 17. Next base: position 543,977 of record NZ_JADPJQ010000130.1, read on the forward strand.
GCAGCGTGGTCACGGCGAGCAGCGTGAAATAGATCGCGAAGGCGAGAGCCGCGAAGCCGATGGTGGAGACCGGCCGGGCGACGAGATCGCTCGCGACGTCGCCCATGATCGCGGTCGCGAAGACCAGCAGGATGACGATGTTGAAGCCGTCGATCGGCTGCCTGTGGCGCTGGATCGCGGCCGCGCCGAAGACTTGCCGGATCACGGTCGCGGCCAGCAGCGATGCTGCGAGGATGCCGAGCAGCTTCAGCCCCAGCGCAGGCGGCGAGATACTGAGCATGTCGCCGAGGAAGAGGCTTGCGAACAGCGATGCCGTGAACGGTACCAGCGCCGTCGCGCTCACCAGCGTGACCAGCACCAGCGTTGCGTCGAGGCCCATCAGCGCCGCCAGCGCCGGTGCGGCCATCATCGGCGAGGCCATGCTCTGCAGCATCAACGCCAGGGCAAGGTCGGGCGCGCGCGCCGTGAGCCCGGTGACATGGACGATCAGCCCGATGATCACAGGCACGCCGATCATGGTCCAGACGGTCGCGGTCGCGACCAGCGCCGGCCGGCGCAGATGGCCGGTGAGCGCGGCGAGATCGACCCGCATGAAGGAGATGCAAAGCAGAACGAAGATCGCCTCGGTGACGTAGGGGCGCAACAACGCCCCGAGCGGCGGTACCGCGAGCGCGATGAACACGACGGCGGCCACCGCGCGGGTGCCCTGGCCGCCAAGCCATGTCAGACCGCGCAGCGGGAGGGCGAATATGCTTTGAAGAACAGGCGGCATCGGGAATGGCGTTCAGGCCAATCCTTTCAGCCACGCGCCGATCTCGCTCACGGCGACATTGGCCTCTCGCAGCAATTTCCCCATCGTGAGGAAGCCGTGGAACTGGCCGGGATAGTGCTTGTAGGCCACGGGCACGCCGGCCCGCTTCAGCCGCTCGGCATATTCGCCGCCTTCGTCGCGCAGGGGATCGGCACCGGCGGTCAGCACATAGGCCGGCGGCAGGCCGGCCAGGTTTGTCGCCCGTGCCGGCGAGGCGCGCCAGTCGTGGATATCGGCGGCGCCGTTGAGATAATGGTCGCGGAACCAGCGGATCACCGAATGCGTCAGCAGCACGCTCGTCTCGGGTTCGCGGTGAGAGCCGTGCGTCATGGCGAAATCGGTTGCCGGGTAGATCAGCAACTGGCCCGCGATGGCCGGACCGTCGCCGTCGCGCGCGGCGAGCGCGACGACTGCGGCAAGATTGCCGCCGGCGCTGTCGCCACCGATCGAAAGCCGGGAGGCGTCGATGCCGAGTTCGCGCGCGTTGGCGGCGACCCATTTGGTCGCGGCGATCGCGTCATCGATGGCGGCGGGAAATTTGTGCTCGGGCGCGAGGCGGTAGTCCACCGAGATCACGATCAGCGCGCCGGCGTCGGCGAGCTGGCCGCAGACGACGTCATGGGAGTCGAGATCGCCGATCACCCAGCCGCCGCCGTGGAAGAACACCAGCGCCGGGGACAAGCCATCATACCGCCGCGGCTCTTTCGGAACATAGAGGCGCGCGGGAATGGCGCCGTGCGGTGCCGGGATCGACAGCGGCGTGACGCGCGCGAGGTCAGGTGGCTCGGGATTGGTCGCAAAGCGCGCCTGCGCGTAATAGGCCCGCGCTTCCGGTGCGGTCAGGGTCTCATAGGCGGGCCGGCCGGCCTCCTGAAAGGCCTTGTAGACGGCGGCGGCATCGGGATCGAGCACGACGGGCATGGGAAGCGACCTCTGGGTTTCTGATTGTTCGTTGGACGTCGTTTTCGGGGCGATGCCCGCCTGACCCCTGAGAGGAGTGCTCGACTATTCCATCCGGGGGCCGATCTGGCCAGACCGGGCCGGGAAGGGCAGGGATGCCGCCCTTCCCCCGCCGTATTCGCCGTGTTAACCGGATGGCCTGCGAGCGGCGGTATCCCCTGTAGAATGTCCTCCAGCAAGCCCGATTCGCTGTTGAAGCCGCGCGAGATATGTTTCGAACATTTACCCTGACAGGTCTTGCGGCGCTTCTGGCCGCCACCGCACTGACGGCTGCGACGCCGGCGCAGGCGCAGATCGGCACGATCTTCTCCGATCCGCCGCCGCTGCGGCCGCCCGGCACCATTCCGCGTGGCCAGCCCCAGCCGCAGCCGCAGATCCCCGATGACGACGAAGAGGTGCCGGAGCTGCCGCCGCAGGGCCGTGTGCTGCCGTCGCGTCCGATGGCGCCACCGCCAGGCCGGCAGGGCAATGTGATGCCGGGGCCGGTCGAGACCCAACCTCTGGCGCCGCCGCCCGGTTCTAGCGCCGCTCCGCCAAACCAGCCGCCGCCCGTCGCGGTCGCTCCGCCCAATCCGCAAGGCGCCCCGGGTGCGCCCGGTCAGCGTCAGCCACAGCAGAAGGGCGGACCGGGCGGCGCTGTCCCGCAGACGCCGGCGAGCCTTCAGCCGGGCGACGAAGTCGTCACCGAGCCGCCGGCCCAGAAGATCGTGAACAAGAAAGCGACCTTCTCCGGCCTCGACAAGATCACCGGGCGCATCATCAACTTCGACGAGGAGATCGGCGAGACCGTGCAGTTCGGGGCGCTGCGCGTCAAAACCGACGCCTGCTACACGCGGCCGGCGACCGAGGCCGCCAACACCGACGCCTTCGTCGAGGTCGACGAGATCACCTTGCAGGGTGAGGTGAAGCGCATCTTCTCGGGCTGGATGTACGCGGCAAGTCCGGGCCTGCACGGCGTCGAGCACCCGATCTACGATATCTGGCTCACCGACTGCAAAGAGCCGCAGCAAACGATTGCGACCGCGGCACCGGATCCCGGCACCAAGCCGGCACCGCCGCCGCCCGCGCAGAAGAAGGCCGCGCCCAAGCAGGTGCAGCAGCGTCCGCCGCAGCCGTTACCGCCGATCCAGCAGCAGCAGCCGGCACCGCCGCCACCACCCGAGCAGCGGCCGGGTCTGTTCGGTTTCCCCGGGTTTGGCCGGTAAATGCTGATTATTGCCGCGCAGCGATGATCTCGAGCGCGCGCGCGCCCGGGATCGCTTCGCCGGCCGAGAGCCTCAGGAAATCGCCAGGCTCGCCCGCGAGCGCCTTGTCGAGCAGCGCGGTGTAGCGCCGCCGCGAAATCTCGGCCGCGCCAAAACTCTTCAGGTGTTCGGTGACATATTGGGTGTCGAGCAGCTCGAAGCCGCCATGGATGAGCCGCGCGACCAGATGCACCAATGCGACCTTGGAGGCATCGCGTGCGGTGTGGAACATGCTTTCGCCGAAAAAAGCCCGGCCCAGGCTGACGCCGTAAAGGCCGCCGACGAGGTCCTCGCCCTGCCAGGCCTCGACGCTGTGGCAATGGCCGAGCTCGTACAGCCCGCCATAGAGGTCGCGGATGCGCTTGTTGATCCAGGTGTCCTCGCGCCCGGCTTGGGGTGCGGCGCAGCCGGCGATCGTGGCCTTGAAGGCGGTATTAACGGTGACGCGGAATGAATCCGAACGCACGGTGCGCGCGAGCCGCGAGGCCACGCGAAATCCGTCGAGCGGGATGACCCCGCGCAACTCCGGCTCGACCCAGAACAGGGTCGGATCATCGGCGCTTTCAGCCATCGGAAAGATGCCGCAGGCATAGGCGCGCAGCAGCACGGCTGGCGTGATTTCAGACGGGGCAGAGTCGCGCGAAGTCATGGCGCGCCATAATAGCAGGATCGCAAGGCGGGTGCGATGGGCGGTGCGGATCAGTTCGCTGCGGCAGCAGCCGGCTTGCCGGCGGCAGCCGGGACACGGCGGAACATCAACATGACGCGGGTTCCTGAATGGTTGGGGTCGCGCTCGACCGAAGCGTCGAGCTTGCTGGCCATAGCTGCGACGATACGCTGGCCCATGCCGGTGGAGCGCGGATCGGCCTTGACGTTGTCGCCGACGCCATCGTCGCTGATCGAGAGCAGGAGATCGTCGCCCTGCGAGGTCAGCTCCACATGGATCGGGCCGGCGCCGTCAGGGTAGGCGTATTTTACCGCGTTCATCACCAGCTCGTTGACGATGATGCCGACGGCGACTGCACGGTCCGGATCGATCTCGATCGGTTCGGCCTTCAGCGTCAGGCGCGACATCCGGTTGCCCTCGGCCGAGCGGCGCAGATCCTCGAGCAGCGAGTCCAGATACTGGTTCAGGACCACGCTCTTCAGGTCTTGCGAGGTGTAGAGGCGGCGGTGCACTTGCGCGACTGCGGCCACGCGGCCCATCGCATTGGTCAACGCAGCCTTGACCTCGTCCTGCGCGGCGGAGCTGGCCTGCAGGTGCAGGAGGGAGGCGATGATCTGCAGCGAGTTGCCGACGCGGTGGTTGACCTCGCGCAATAGCAGCTCGCGTTCGGCTGCAAGAGCAGCGTAGCGGTCGCGCGAGGCATGGATCTCGGCTTCGGCTTCCTCGCGCGCCTTCTGCAATTCGGCTTGGCGCAGCGCGCCATCGGCCGCGACGTGAAGCAGGGGAATGAAGTCGCCCTTGACGTCCTTGACGAGATAATCGGCCGCGCCCGCCTTCAGCGCCGTCACCGCGATGCTGGAATCCTGCGAGGCCGTGACGAAGACCACCGGCGGCGCGCCCGGGATCGCCATGATCTGCTCCAGCGTTTCCAGTCCGTCGAGGCCGGGCATGTATTGGTCGAGTGCCACCACGTCGATACCGCCGGTCGTGGCCGCGCGGCGGATGTGCTCGAGGCCTTCCTCGCCGCTTGCGGCGTGAACGACCTTGTAGCCGCGCCGTGTCAGGCCGCGATCGACCAAGCGCGCCAGCGCCCCGTCATCGTCGATGTAGAGCAGTGTGGGCGTACGTTGATTCATGGGGCGGCGGGCGGGACCTGGATGACCGAGAAGAACAAGCCGAGCTGCCGGATGGCATTGGCGAAATTCTCGTAGTTCACGGGCTTGGTGATGTAGACGTTGCAGCCGAGCTCGTAGCAGCGTTTGATTTCCTGGGAATCGTCGGTGGTGGTCAGCACCACCACGGGCGAGGCCTTCAGGTATTTGTTCTCCTTGATCTGCTTCAAAATGTCGATCCCGGTCATGTCGGGGAGGTTGAGATCGAGCAGGATCAGGAGCGCATTGCCTTTTTGCACGAGCCCGCTGCCGTCGGGCCCGAACAGGTGCTTCATCGCCTCAGTGCCGTTGGCAAAGGAGATGATCTCGTTGTTGACGCCGGACCTCCGGATGTTCCGCTCGATCAGCCGCGCGTGGCCCTCGTCGTCCTCGATCATGATGATGGTGACGGGTTGAGTCATTGATCCGCGTTCCGGTTGCTGGCGTTCCAGGTGATGGGCAGCGTGATGGTGAACGTGCTGCCCGTATTCAGTTCCGATGATACCGACATGGTGCCGCCGAGGCGACGCACAAGTGCACGCACATGCGCAAGACCGATGCCCTGACCGGGCTTGTCCTGGGTTCCGGCGCGGCGAAACAGGTCGAAGATCCGCTGGTGGTCCTTGGCGTCGATGCCGCGGCCGTTATCGCTGATCTCGAAGATAGCGTAGCCGAGCTTGGTGCGCCCGCGGATTCTGATCTCGCCGGGGACGCCGGGCTTGAGATATTTGATGGCGTTGTCGATCAGATTGGAGAAGATCTGCTCCAGCGCCAGGCGGTCGCTGACGAGATCCGGCAGCGGGGCGATGTGGATCTCGGCCTGCGCTTCGGCGGCCTGATGCGCCAGCGTCGACACGATGGCTTCGATCAGCTCGCGCGTGTCGATCTTTTCCGGCTGGAACTCGCGCCGGCCCTCGCGGGTGAGATTGAGGATCGCCGAGATCAGGCGGTCCATCTTGGCGATCGACGACTTGATGAAGCCCAGCGCTTCGGAAAAATCGTCTGACAGCTGCTTGTCCGGACCTTCGAGTGCGATCTCGCCGTCCGGCAACGGCGGCCCGTCGGCCGGGACATGGGTGAGGCTGCCGATACGGCGGAAAATGTCGCCGCCGAGCTCTTCGAGCTCACTGGTGAAGCCCATGATGTTAACGAGTGGCGAGCGCAGATCGTGGCTGACGATATAGGCAAAGCGCTGGATCTCGTTGTTGGCTTCGCGCAGATCGGCCGTGCGTTCGTCGACCACGCCCTCCAGATTGACATTGGCATCGCGCAGGCGCGCCTCGGCATCGTCGCGGGCAAGGGCCGAGCGCCGCACCAGCCAGATCGAGATCAGGGCCAGCAGCACGACGAGGCCGGAGCCGATGCCGGTCATCGACGCGGCCAGGGTCTGGCTGCGGTCCGAATTGACCGTTCGCAGCCGGAATAGCCGTTCCTCCTCCTGAATCATCCCGGTCGCGACATTGGCGATCGCGGCCGTGGTGTCCGTGGAGGCGATCTCGCGGACCAGCGCTGCGGCCTTCTCCGGCTCGCCGCGCCGGATGAAGTCCATCTCCTGCACGAACTGGCGGAGCCTAGTCTCGATCGCCGCGCTCAGCTTCTCGATGCTTTGGCGTTGCTCCGGATTGTCGCCGATCAGGCGCGTGAGCCTGTCGAGAGCCGGGACGATGGCCGCCACGGCCTTGTCATGGTCGACCTTGAAATCCTCGCCTTGTGTCAGAAGGTAACCCCGGGCGGTGCTCTCGGCGCGGCGGATTTCCAGCAGGAGGGCGTTGATCTGGTTCTCCGCCTCGATGGTGTGAATCACCCATTTGCTGTCGTCTCTCGCCTTGTTGACGAGGTAGACGGAGCCGGCGCTGATCACGGTCAGCACCAGGAGACCGGCCGCGAACAGCAGGATCTGCCAGAATCTACGCCGCCGCTGCGCGTCAGCGATCACGACGGTCTCGCTCGATCAGGCTTGCCGGACTTCAAAACGCCCCCTCGGAACTGTCCCCATCGTGCCAAACGCGATTAGGGCCAAAGGGTTCCACGGGAAAGGACGGCTACTTCGGGGCGGGTTCCGCCTTGTTGGCGAGATATTGTTCCAGCCAGTGGATGTGATAGTCGCCGTTGATGATGTCGTCTTCGCGCACCAGAGCGCGGAACAGCGGCAGGGTCGTCTCGATGCCCTCGACCACCATCTCGTCCAGCGCCCGGCGCAGCCGCATCAGGCACTCGCCGCGGGTCTTGCCGTGCACGATCAGCTTGCCGACCAGCGAGTCGTAATAAGGCGGGATCGTATAGCCCTGATAGACTGCGGAATCGATCCGCACGCCGAGCCCCCCGGGCGGGTGATATTGCGTGATGCGGCCGGGCGAAGGACGAAAGGTCTGCGGATTCTCGGCGTTGATGCGGCACTCGATCGCGTGGCCGATGACCTGGACCTCGTCCTGCCTCGCCGGCAGGTCGCCGCCTGCGGCGATGCGGATCTGCTCCAGCACGAGGTCGATGTCGGTGATGCTCTCGGTGACGGGATGCTCGACCTGGATGCGGGTGTTCATCTCGATGAAGTAGAACTCGCCGTCCTCGAACAGGAACTCGATCGTGCCGACGCCGAGATATTTCATCTCGCGCATCGCCTTGGCGCAGGTCTCGCCGATCTTGGCGCGCGCAGCCGCGGTCAGCACGGGCGAGGGGCCTTCCTCCCAGACCTTCTGGTGGCGTCGCTGCAGCGAGCAGTCGCGTTCGCCAAGATGAATCGCGCCGCCGCGGCCGTCGCCGAGGATCTGGATCTCGATGTGACGCGGCTTCTGCAGATATTTCTCGAGGTAGACGGAAGCATCGCCGAAGGCGGATTTGGCCTCGTTGGCGGCCGTCGACAGCGCGACCTGAAGATCGGCCTCGCTCTCGGCCACCTTCATGCCGCGGCCGCCGCCGCCCGCCGCGGCTTTGACCAGCACGGGGAAGCCGATCTTCCTGGCGATCGCCATCGCGTCGTCGTTGGGGCCGACCCCTCCGTCGGAGCCGGGCACCACGGGAATGCCGAGCTTCTTGGCGGTCCTCTTGGCCTCGATTTTGTCGCCCATCAGGCGGATGTGCTCGGCCTTCGGGCCGATGAAATGCAGATTATGCTCAGCGAGGATTTCGGCGAAGCGCGCGTTCTCCGACAGGAAGCCGTAGCCGGGATGCACGGCATCGGCCCCGGTGATCTCGCAGGCCGCGAGCAGCGCGGGCACGTTGAGATAGCTGTCCTTGGAGGCCGGCGGCCCGATGCACACGCTCTCGTCCGACAGGCGCACATGCATGGCGTCGGCGTCGGCGGTTGAATGCACGGCGACGGTCGCGATCCCGAGCTCCTTGCAGGCCCTGAGGATGCGAAGGGCGATCTCGCCGCGATTGGCTATGAGGATCTTGTCGAACATGGTGTCCTTATTGGACTGACGCGCGGAAAGCGGCGAGGGCGATGAGACCGCCCTCGAACGTCACTCAATGATCACGAGCGGCTCGCCGTACTCGACCGGCTGGCCGTCCTCGATCACGATCTGCGTCACCGTGCCGGCGCGCGGCGAGGGGATCTGGTTCATGGTCTTCATGGCTTCGATGATCAGCAGCGTCTGGCCGACCGAGACCTTGCTGCCGACCTCGATGAACGGCTTGGCGCCGGGCTCCGGCGCCCAATAGGCGGTGCCGACCATCGGCGAGGTCACGGCGCCGGGATGCTTCGACAGGTCGGCAGCGGCAGGCGCGGCGGCAGCTGCGGCCGCCGGGAGCGCGGCGGGGGCAGCTGGCATCTGCATCGGCATGGTCGCGGCGACGCTGATATTGCGGGCGACGCGCAGGCGCAGGCCGGCACGCTCGATCTCGATTTCGGTGAGGCTGGTCTCATCGAGCAGCAAGGCGAGCTCGCGGACGAGGGCAGAATCCTCGCTGGAAAACTTTGCGGCTGCTTTGTCGTCTGGCTGGCGCGCCATGTTGTTTGATCCGAATGTTCTGTGTGAAGGGGAGCGTCAGGCTTTGGGCTTGAGGCCGAGCTTGGCGGCAAGGCCCTGGATGGCGAGGCGATAGCCCTCGACGCCGAAACCGCAGAGGGAGGCGAAGGCCGCGCGCGCGGTGTAGGAGTGATGACGGAAATTCTCGCGGGCGTGGATGTTGGTGACGTGCACTTCGACCGTCGGGATCTGCACCGCGAGCAGCGCGTCGTGCAGCGCGATCGACGTGTGCGAATAGCCGCCGGCATTGATGATGATGCCCTTCATCTTGCGGGCGTGTGCCTCGTGGATGAAGTCGATCAGCTCGCCTTCGCGGTTGGACTGCCGGCAGTCGGCCTTGAGGCCGAACGTCGCCGCCGTCTCCCGGCACAGCGCCTCGACGTCGGCCAGCGACGCATGCCCGTACTTCTCGGGCTCGCGCGTCCCCAACATGTTGAGGTTCGGCCCGTTCAGGACAAGGATCGTGTCGGTTGCTGGTTCGGCCATTCCAATCCCGCAAGAGCTGCTTCAGCGTGGCGGGGGTTATAGGTAACAAAGCGCGTGAGGGGAAGCCTTGAAGGACCTTCGAGGTGGCTTCAGATACCTCATCCGGGGTGCAAAAATCTGTGTGGAAGCTACGGAAATTGCTTGTTAACCAGTCCGAAGCATGGCTGCCGGCCGAACGGCAAAGGGGCGGGCATTGCTGCCCGCCCCCGATGGTTGCCGGGTATCGTCTTACGTGTTCAGGACAGCCACGATCTCATAGGTGTCCGGATTCACGATCACGATCTCATCCTTGACCAGGACGTAGCGATAGGTCCGCCATTCCGGATAGATCGTCACGACGCGGGACGGCAGGGTGTGCAGCTCAATACCCTCGCGCGGAATGCGGGTGCCGACCGAGATCGAGAAGTTCACGTTGGTCACCGGACGCACGTGCTCCTCGCGGATCACCGAGGTGATCTGCGTGCGTTGCTCGGTCGAGAGCTTGGCGCCCGCGCCGGCCTGACCGACCGTCGTGTTGGTGCTGCTCTGACCCTGCGCGTTCTGGTTGGAGCTGGTGCCGGTCTGACCCTGCGCGTTCTGGTTGGTGCTGGTGCCGGTCTGGCCCTGAGCGTTCTGGTTGGTGCGCGTCTCGGTACCCTTCTGGTTCTCGGCATTGTTGGTGCTGCTGGTGCCGCTCTTGGCGCCCTCAGCCTTCATGTCCTTCTGGTCCTTGGCGCCGGACTTGCTCGTGTCCTGACTCATGCTCTTGGACTTGTCCTGCTGACCCTGCGCGCGTTCGTCGGTGTGCTGGCCCTTGGTGGCGCCGGACTTGTCCTCAGCCGCGTTCTTGTTCATCTCGCGGCCCGAGTGCTCGTCCTTTGTTGCGCCGGAGGATTTGTCCTCGGCGGACGTGCCGGACTTCATGCTGCTGGAGCCGCCGGCCTGGCCGACGGTGCCCTTCTCATGGGCGGATTCCTTACCCATCGAGCCGCCGCGTTCGGCGGCGCCGCCGGAGGGCTGCGAATGCTGCGTCTGCGCACCACCGGCGCCGCCACCGCTGTCGCGGTTCATGGTGCCCTGTGCGTTCGCCAGACCGGTGCCCGCGACGAGCGCGAGTGTGGCAACCGAGATCATAAAGCGGTTAGACATGGAATTCTCCTCACGTGTTCATTTGCGTCATTGCCCGCGCCGACAACGAAAGGAGATTTGAGTTGTTCCGGAACTTCGGTGGTTCCGAGGCTTTTGTTTGTTGAATGCCAGATGAATGCGCGCGCCAGATTTCGGCGCAATGAAAAGGCCGGCTTTTCAGCCGGCCTTTTGCGTGCGTGAGTTGTAGAGCAGATCGCTGATCAGCAAGTCGCCTTGTTAGCAGGTCGCCTTTTTAACAGGTCGCCTTGCCGCAGCGGGCCACAGCGATCTTTTCCTTCAGGCTATCGACACCGACGGCGCCGACAACGATCTGCTTGCCGATCACGTAGCTCGGCGTGCCGTTCATGCCCATTGCTTCGGCGAGCTTGAAGTTCTCCTCAATGGTGCTGCGCACCTCGGCGCTGCCGATGTCCTTCTCGATTCGAGCGGTGTCGAGGCCAGCTTCCTTGGCCGCCTGAAGTGCGCGCGCCTTGTCGGCCGCGCCACGACCGCCGAGCAGCTTCTGGTGGAAGTCGAGGTACTTCTTGCCGGAGGGATCCTGCATGCGCACCGCGACGGCGACCTGGGCCGCTTCGACCGAGCCCTGGCTCAGTACCGGAAACTCCTTCAGCACCACCTTCAGCTTCGGATCGGCCTTCATGAGGGTGAGCATGTCGTCCATCGCGCGCTTGCAGTAGCCGCAATTGTAGTCGAAGAACTCGACGAAGGTGACGTCGCCGTCCTTGTTGCCGAGCACGACCTGGCGCGGAGAGTTGAAGATCGCATCGGAATTCTGAGCGACGCTGGCCTCGTGTTTCTGCGTCTCCGCCGCGGCCTGGCGCTTGGTGAGTTCGGTCATCGCTTCCTCGAGCACCTCGGGATGGGTGACGAGATAGTTCTTGATGATCGCCTCGATGTCCGTGCGCTGGGCATCGGAGAAGCTGTCGGCCGACGCGGGCGCGGCTGCGCCGAACATGGCGAGCGCAAACAGCGCGGGAGCAAGCAGGCGCAGCGCAGGCATAGGCAAATCCTCTTATCCAAAGCAGGTTTCGGAAAACGTCCCGGCGGACTTAAGCTCGGTGTCGTGACGTCGTTTCGTAAGGCGTCGTGGCGTAAGGCGTCGTCTTGTAAGATCGTCTTGGTCTTGTCAGTTGCGCGGCGGTTTCGACGCCACGATGTCGTCGGCCTTGACCCATCCGGGCGTGCCGACGGCGAAACGGGTTTTCGCGCGCGTCGCAAGCTCGCGGGCGGTCTTGTTGTCGCCGCGCAGATAGGCGGCCTGCGCCGACGCCAGATCCGCCTCGGCATAGTCGCCTTTCCGGCCATACGCCATCGCGAGCTGCATGTAGCCGAGCACGGCCTCCGGTTCCCGTGCGACCGCGGCCCGGAGAATCCGAACGGCGTCATCGGTGTAGGCCTTATTATCGGACCCAACCAGAGCCTGCCCAAGTAACATCTCGATGAGGGGCGCGTTGTTCGAAAGTGCGACAGCCTTGCGCAGGGCCGGGATCGCCTCCGCCGGCTTGCCGCCCTCCAGCAGCGCCTGGCCGCGCACCTCGTAAAAATACGCGTTGTTGGGCTGGACCTGGATCAGCGCGTCGATCTGGGTGAGCGCGCTGCGCAAATCCCCGTGCAGATAGGTGCTGATGGCGCGGGCATAGCGCGCCGGCATGCTGTCGTTGGTCAGGGGATAGCGGCGGTACACCGTTTCCGGCCGCTCCATGAAGGCGGAGATCTTGGCGCGCACCATGTCGTGGCGCAGCTGGAGCGCGGGATCGTCCTTTTTGTCCCAATAAGGGCTGGCGCTGGCGAACTCCTGCAGTGAAGCGACGCGCTCGGCGGGCATCGGGTGCGACTGGAGATAGGGATCGGCGCCGCGAGCCGCGAACAGGCTCTCGCTGGTGAAGCGCTTGAAGGTCTCGTACATGCCCTTCGGCGACTGCTGGGTCGCAGTCAGGAATTTCACGCCGGCGCGGTCGGCGTTCTCCTCCTGCTGGCGCTGATAGGACAGCAAGGTCCGGCGGATCATCTCCTGCGGGCCGGCAAGGGCGGCGGCTCCTGCATTGGCAAGGCCATTGTTGCCGGCGCTGCCGCTGCCGCGGGTGCTGCCGACCGCCATCGCGCCAGCACCGAGCAGCATGGCGATGATCATCTGGGTCTGGGCGTTGGCGAGCTGCTCGCGCAGCTTGGACAAATGGCCGCCGGCCAGATGCCCGGTCTCGTGCGCGAGCACGCCGATGATCTGGTTTGGCGTTTCCGACTGGAGGATCGCGCCGTAATTGACGAAGATGCGGCGGCCATCGGCGACGAACGCGTTGAACGAGCCCTCGTTGACGATCACCATCTGGATGTTCTGCTTCTCCAGGCCGGCGACCCGCAGGATCGGGCGGGTGTATTCGCGCAGCAGCTGCTCGGTTTCGGTGTCGCGCAGGACCGGCGGCCCCTTGGCCTGCGCATGCGCGGCCGAGAACGGCGTCAGCGCGATCGCAGCCGCCGCGAGGAGGGAGATGAGGGCGGTGGCCTTCTTGCGCAATGCGATCTGGAACAACATCAAGCGGTCTGGGTCAAACGGTCTTATCAGCAGGCTGGTCAAGCATTCTTGGTCGAGCAGTCTTGGTCGAGCAGTTTCGTGATTGGTTTTGGCGATTGGCGGCGGACCGGATACGCGATATGCCCTTTTGAGCCGTTCCCCTTATGAGCCGTACAATGCGGCCAGTCTGGGGCGCAAGCACCCCGTTTTTCCCGGGTCGGACGGATCGGCCCCGCCAGCGAATAGCAGAAATCGATGCACGATGCGACCTTGAGGAACCGGTTGGGGCAGTGGCTCGCGGCCTCCCGCCGCAGCGATGTTCCCCCGTTCATGGTGATGGACGTGATGGCCGCGGCGGCCCGAATCGAGGCGGCCGGGGGCCATGTCATCCACATGGAGGTTGGCCAGCCCGCCGCCGGCGCGCCTAAGACCGCGATTGCAGCCGCCCATGTGGCGCTCGAGGCCGGGCGGATCGACTATACCTCAGCGCTCGGCATCCCCTCCTTGCGCGAGCGCATCGCGCGGCATTATCGCGATGCCTATGGCTGTGACGTCAGCCCCGAGCGGGTCGTAGTGACCACCGGCTCCTCCGGCGGGTTCATTCTGGCTTTCCTGGCGATGTTTGAGCCGGGCGACCGCGTTGCCGTGACGGTGCCGGGTTATCCGCCGTACCGTCATATCCTTACCGCGCTCGGCTGCGAGCCGGTGCTGATCGAGACCACGAACGAGACCCGCCATGCGCTGACGGGCGAGGCGCTGCTGGCCGCCCATCGCAAGGCGCCGCTGAAGGGCGTGCTGGTCGGCAGTCCCGCCAATCCGACCGGGACGATGATGTCCCGCGAGGCGCTCGCCGGCCTGATCGCTGCGGCGGAAGACGCCGGCATCCGTTTCATCTCGGACGAGATCTATCATGGGCTCGACTACGCGTTTCCCGCCGTGACGGCTGCGGCGCTGTCGGACCACGCGCTCGTGATCAACTCGTTCTCGAAGTATTTCTGCATGACGGGCTGGCGCGTCGGCTGGATGGTCGTGCCCGAGATTCTGGTGCGGCCGATCGAGCGGCTGCAGCAGAACCTGTCGATCTCGGTGCCGTCGCTGTCGCAGATCGCGGCCGAAGCGGCCTTCGACGGCGCGGCCGAGATGGAGGAGATCAAGCACGGCTATCAGGAAAACCGGCGCATCCTGATCGAGGGATTGCCCAAGGCCGGCCTGACCAGATTTCTGCCGGCCGACGGCGCGTTCTATCTCTATGCGGACGTCTCGGATTTCACCTCCGACAGTTTCGAGTTCGCCAAGCAGATGCTCGAACAGGCCCATGTCGCGGTCACGCCGGGCCTCGACTTCGATCCCATCCATGGTCGTTCATTCATACGGCTCTCTTATGCGCGTTCGGCTGCGGAGATGCGGGAAGCAGTTGACCGGATCGCTCACTGGCTTAAATAGCCGCCAGTTTTCGCCAGCCTTCTGGAGTGCAACTTGTCTGACCGTTCCGTCCCCTCTACCGCCACGCATTCTCCTCTCGCCGCATTGATGTGGCCGATCCGGCCGGGTGAAACCGTCGGCGCCTTGCGCGCTGTCGTGCTGATTGCGCTCGGCACCGCCTTAATGGCGCTGTCAGCCAAGGTGAACCTGCCGCTGCCTTACGTGCCCATGACATTGCAGACGCTGGTCGTGTTGATGATCGGCGCCGCCTATGGCTGGCGGCTTGGCAGCGCAACCATGATCGCCTACCTCGCCGAGGGTGCAATGGGCCTGCCGGTGTTCGCCGGCCCTGTCGGTGGAATTGCACCGCTGGTGGGCCCGACCGCGGGCTATCTGTTCGGCTTCATTGGCGCCGCCTTCGTCACCGGCTGGCTCGCCGAGCGCGGCTGGGATCGCAGCGTAACGCTGCTGTTTGCGGCCATGGCGGCCGGCCACATCCTCATTCTGGCCGCGGGCTTTGGCTGGCTGGCCTTCGGTCTCGGCCTGGGTGCCGCAAAGGCGTGGCAGGTCGGCCTGATGCCGTTCGTTGCGGCGTCGCTGGTCAAGAACGCGCTGGGCGCGACGTTGATGCCGGCGATACGCCGGGTGGTCGATCGCGGGTAAAGCGCGCAATATCGAGCAGTTCCGATTGACAGGGCCGGCCAAGTTGATCTTGGCTGGCCTGGCGTTTTGAGGGGGAGTGAAACAATGACGACGACAACGATGGTGGGGGCGCCGGTCGCGCCGCCCGCCGCCAAGCCGTGGTACAAGGTACTTTATATCCAGGTGCTGATCGCGATCGTGCTCGGCGCCATCGTCGGCTGGCTCTGGCCGTCGGTCGCCACCAATGAGTGGATCAAGGCACTCGGCGACGGCTTCATCAAGCTGATCAAGATGGTGATCGCGCCGATCATCTTCTGCACCGTTGTCTCGGGCATCGCCCATATCCAGGACGCCAAGAAGGTCGGCCGCATCGGCGTCAAGGCGCTGGTCTATTTCGAGATCGTCTCGACCTTCGCACTGGTGATCGGCCTAGTCATCGGCAATCTGGTGAAGCCGGGTGCGGGCTTCGGCGGTGCCGCCGCCAATGCGCAGGCCGTCGCCAACTACGCCAAGCAGGCCGAAGGCCAGAAGTCGGTCGACTTCGTGCTGCACATAATTCCGGACACCGTCGTCGGCGCCTTCGCGCAAGGCGAGATCCTGCAGGTGCTGCTGTTTTCGGTGCTGTTCGGCTTCGCCATCATGGGGCTCGGTGAACGCGGCCACACCATCCGCTCGTTCATCGACGACGCCGCGCATGCGGTGTTCGGCGTCATCTCCATCGTGATGCGCGCAGCCCCGATCGGTGCCTTCGGCGCGATGGCCTACACCATCGGCAAGTTCGGCACCGGGGCGATCCTCAACCTGGTCGGCCTGATCGCGACGTTCTACCTGACCGCGGCGCTGTTCGTATTCGTCGTGCTCGGAATCATCGCGCGCTTCGCCGGCTTCTCCATCTTTAAGTTCCTCGCCTACATCAAGGACGAGCTGCTGATTGTGCTCGGCACCTCGTCCTCGGAAAGCGCGTTGCCGTCCTTGATGGAAAAGCTCGAGCGCCTCGGCTGCTCCAAGTCGGTGGTCGGCCTCGTGGTGCCCACGGGCTATTCGTTCAATCTTGACGGCACCAACATCTACATGACGCTGGCGACGCTGTTCATCGCGCAGGCGCTGGGCTTCGATCTCACCTTCGGCCAGCAGCTCACCATCCTGGTGGTGGCGATGCTGACCTCGAAGGGCGCCTCCGGCATCACGGGCGCGGGCTTCATCACGCTGGCGGCGACGCTCGCCGTGGTCGATCCGCGCCTCGTGCCGGGCATGGCGATCGTGCTCGGCATCGACAAGTTCATGAGCGAGTGCCGCGCGCTGACCAATCTGTGCGGCAATGGCGTTGCCTGCGTGATCGTCGCCTGGTGGGAGGGCGAGCTCGATCGCGACAAGCTCAACGCCAACCTCGCCCGGCAGATCGATCCGACCGACATGGAAACGGCGGTCACGACGGATTGATCTGCATGTGACGGTGCCGAGCGCCGTCAGATGTTGAAATAATAGGGCTGGTCGAGATCCTCGATCAGCCCTTTTTCTTTCGCTGCGAGGGCTTAGAACCGCTCCGGCCGGTACGGCGTGGGATCGATCGCGGGCGTTTTGCCGCTCATCATCTCCGCGAGCAGGCGGCCGGTCGCGGGTCCAAGCGTAAAGCCCTGGTGGCCGTGGCCGAAGTTCATCCAGAGGCCGGCATGGCGTGGGGCAGGGCCGAGCACCGGCAGCATGTCGGGCGTGCAGGGGCGGGTGCCGAACCATGGGTCGGGCTCGACCCGCTTGCCGAGGTCGATCAGCTCGCGCGCGGAAGCTTCCGCGCTGGCGAGCTGCACGGGCGTTGCGAGCGCGTCCAGGCCGGTCAGCTCCGCGCCGGTGGTGATGCGGATACCCTTCGCCATCGGACCCATGGCGTAGCCACCGGCCTTGTCGACCAGCGGCAGATCGAGCGAGGCGCCGCCGCTGTAATGCATGTGGTAGCCGCGCTTGCGCACCAGCGGGATGCGATAGCCGAATTTGAGCAGGAGATCGGGCGACCACGGCCCGAGCGTCACGACGGCGTGGGCGGCGTCGACGCGCCCATGGTCTGTCTTGACCGACCAGCCGGTGGCGGTCTGATGAAGGCTTTGGGCATCACCGAGCACGATGGTGCCGCCGAGGCGCTCGAACAGATCGGCATAGGCCGTGACCAGCGCGCCGGGATCGGACACGGTCCAGGTGTCGAGCCAATGGATCGCGCCGGGCAGGTCGTCGCGCAGGACAGGTTCGGCCTTGGCGAGCTCGGCGCCCGAGAGCGCACGAAACCTCACGCCGAATTCGCGCTGGTCTTCTTCCGCCGCCTTGACGGCGAGATCGAACGAAGCTGCGTCGCGATGCAGGTGCCGGTATCCCGCGCGGCGGATCAGATTGTCGGCGTGGGCTTCGCGAATGAGGATGTCGTGCTCCGCCGTCGCGTAGGCGATCAGCCGCGCCCAGGCGTCGATCGCCTCACGATGCCGCTTCGGCGCCGAATGCCACCAATAGCGAAGCAGGGGCTCGATATGGAGATGAAGCGAAGACAGGCTGTAACGCACGTCGTTGGTGCGGCCGGTCGCGATCTTCAGGAGCGTGGCGAGGTCGCGCGGCATCGGGTAGGGGCGCACCGCTTCCGCCTGGATCATGCCGGCATTGCCGTAGCTGGTCTCTCGGCCCGGCTCTCTGCGGTCGATCAGCGTGACGGACCAGCCACGCTGCTGCAGGTGCAGCGCCGCGCTGACGCCGATCATGCCGCCGCCGAGGACGATCGCGCTTTGCATTGAACTGACCTCGCCAAATCAAAACCGCCCGGTTTGGCCGGGCGGTTTCAACTATCTTGTTGCTCTATTCGCCGCCGCCGAAGCGGCGGGACCACCAGCCGGCACGACGCGGTGCGGGCGAGGTTTCGCTTGCCGCTGCGGGCGCGGGCTCCGGAGCGGGTGTGGGCGGGGCAACCGGCTCGGCCGCCTGTGCAACCGGTGCCGGTTCACTCTGGCTGCTCGACAGGAAGCTCACCTTTTCCCGAACCGTCGAACGGCGTCGTGCAGCCTTGTCGTCCGCGTGCTCCTCGTCCGCGGCCGAAGGAGCCGGCTCAGGCTGGGCCGTTGCTTCAATCCGTGCTTCGGCCCGCGGCTCAGGCTGGGTGACCTGAGGTTCTGACGTGTGCTCGGCCTGCGCGATCGAGGGCGCTGCCTCGCCGCCAAAACCGTCGAAATCGGCGACTGCGTTGGTGGCTTCCGACGGCGCATTGGCACTAAGCTCGTCGCTGATGGAGCCGGCGAGACCTTCCTCGCCAGGACCGCGACGGCGGCGGCCACCACGGCGACCACGCCGGCGACGGCGATCGGCGCTGCCCTGCTGCTCGCCACGGGCTGCCTGTTCCTCGCCTTCCTCGCCTTCCGGTTCGGCCTCGGCATCCTCTTCGCCTTCGCCGGCCGCCATGGCCGTCTCGGCAATAGCGGGCGCGCCATCCTCGCGCGTCTCCTCGTCCCGCGGACCACCGCGACCGCGGCGGCGACGGCGACGCTTGCGGCGCTGGCTGTCCTGCTCGGTAGCGGCGTCGCCTGCGGTCTGCTCCTCGATGAGACCTTCGGTCTCCTCGGTCTCGACCTCGGATTCGCTCTCCGGATCGAACTCCTCGTCGTCATAGGCCTCTTCGACCAGGGGCGGCGGGCTTGCGGCCGCCTGGGCCGCCAGCAGAGCCTTGGCGGCTTCCAGCGTATGCACCTGCTCGCCGCGGTCGATGACATAGGCCTGCGGTCCGCTGACGCTCGGGTCGGCGATGACCGACAACGTGACCTTGAAGCCGTTCTCAAGGTCGCGCAGATGGCCGCGCTTGTGGTTCAGCACATAGAGCGCGACGTCGGTGCGGGTGCGGACCACGAGGTTGTGGGTTGCGCCCTTCATCAGGATCTCTTCGAGGCCGCGCAGCAATTGGAGCGCAACCGAGGACACCGAGCGGACATGGCCGGTGCCGCCGCAATGCGTGCAGGGATCGGTTGAGGATTCCAGCACGCTAGCGCGGATGCGCTGGCGTGACATCTCGAGCAGGCCGAAATGCGAGATGCGTCCGACCTGGATCCGCGCGCGGTCCTGCCGGAGGCAATCGGACAGCTTGCGTTCGACCGCGCGGTTGTTGCGCTTCTCGTCCATGTCGATGAAGTCGATGACGATCAGGCCGGCGAGGTCGCGCAACCGAAGCTGACGCGCAACCTCCTCGGAGGCCTCGAGATTGGTCTTGAGCGCGGTATCTTCGATATGATGCTCGCGCGTCGAACGGCCGGAGTTGACGTCGATCGAGACCAGCGCTTCGGTCTGGTTGATCACGATGTAGCCGCCGGAGCGCAACTGTACGGTCGGCGAGAACATCGCATCCAGCTGGCTTTCGACGCCCATCCGCGAGAACAGCGGCTGGCCGTCGCGATACTGCCTCACCGCGCTCACATTGGCGGGCATCAACATCTTCATGAAGTCGCGCGCTTCGCGATAGCCGGCATCGCCCGCCACCTGGATCTCGTCGATCTCCTTATTGTAGAGGTCGCGCAGCGAGCGCTTGATCAGCGAGCCTTCCTCGTAGACGAGGGTCGGGGCCTGCGACTTCAGCGTCATGTCGCGCACCGTCTCCCACATGCGGATCAGGTACTCGAAATCGCGCTTGATCTCGGGCTTGGTGCGGGCGGCACCCGCCGTGCGCAGAATGATCCCCATGCCCTCGGGCACGTCGAGATCCTGCACCACTTCCTTCAGGCGCGAACGGTCCTGCGCGCTCGTGATCTTGCGGCTGATGCCGCCGCCGCGCGCGGTGTTCGGCATCAAGACGGCATAACGGCCGGCGAGTGAGAGGTAGGTCGTCAGCGCCGCGCCCTTGTTGCCGCGCTCTTCCTTGACGACCTGCACCAGCATCACCTGGCGACGCTTGATGACTTCCTGGATCTTGTACTGGCGGCGGGGACGGAAGGTGCGCTCCGGCACTTCCTCCAGCACATCGTCGCCGCCGACGGATTCAACGACGTCCTCTTCGGCTTCCTCGTCGTCCTCGTCTTCGTCGTCATCCTCGGCCGTCGCTTCGGAGTCGTGATGCGGAGCCTGCGCACTCTCGCCCGCGGCGTACACGGCGTCGGCAGGCTCAGCAGCCGATGTCACGGCCTCGGCAAGATCGTCGGCGTGTGCGTCGGAGGCAAACTCCTGCGGCTCGGCAACGGCCTCGGTGGCGACCGCGGGCTCGGCGCCGATCGCCGCGACAGGCGCCGGTGTCTCGTCGGCATGATCATGGTCGTGATGATCGTGCTCGCCATGATGATCGTGGTCGTGATGATCGTGCGCGTGATGATCGTCACCATGGGCATGATGATGGTCGTCGTGGTCATGCCCTTCGTGGTCATGTGCTTCGTGGCCGTGATGATCGTGGCCTTCGTGCTCGCCGTGATGCTCTGCGTCGGCGTGCAGGTGCTCGCCCTCGTGCGAAGCGCCCTCAGGCAGGGCCTCGCCCTGGACCTGCCGGGCCGCGGGATCGCCTTCGACGACCTCGCTGCGGACGCGCTCGCCATGGCTACGGCGGCGGGAATTGCGGTGGCGGGAGCGGCGGCGGCCCTGGGAGCGGTTCTCGCTCTCTTCCTCGGCCTCGCGATGGGCCTGCTCCTCGGCTTCGATCAGCGCCTGCCGGTCGGCAACCGGAATCTGGTAGTAGTCGGGATGGATTTCGCTGAAGGCGAGGAAGCCGTGGCGGTTGCCGCCATATTCGACGAAAGCGGCCTGGAGCGAGGGTTCGACCCTTGTGACCTTGGCGAGGTAGATATTCCCGCGCAGTTGCTTGCGTTGCGCGGTCTCGAAATCAAACTCTTCGACGCGATTGCCGCGGACCACGACGACCCGGGTCTCTTCCGGGTGGGTGGCATCGATCAACATCTTGTTGGGCATGTCTTAACTCTTGGCGGCGGCGGGCGCGATTCACCGTGGGCGCCATCAGCGCTGCCGGGTGACGCGACGGTCCACCTGATTCGGGGGTGAGGGGAAGGCCGAAACACCGTCTCTCGCGCCTTGCCGAACCGAAAGCCGGAGGACCGAAGCGGCGCGCGGAATTGTCACTCCGCAGCGTCGCGAATGGTCCTTCAGAATTGGTCGGCACAGTCTGGCGCATCAAGCGTCGGCCCGTATGAAACATTGGGCGGCGGGGCCGCCCCTCAATCAGTTGCTGTTGGCCAGGCATGGCGCGAGCGCGCTCGCCTTGGGGTATTACGAACCGCTCCCTTGGGATTAAGGGACCGGGTAACGGGTTGCGCCGCTGTCAGAACCGTCCCGGAAACGTGTTGGTAACCGAGGACCGTTCCGCCGCCGGGGCTTGCCCCGCTCCACCTTGCTGCCGCGCACCGCGCTGGACTTAGAGGGGAACGGAAAAACGCTGGAATTCCCAAACCTTGAGAGTTCCGGCGCTGCACCGGGAGGCTGAATGCGACACAACCGGAAATATCGGCCGTCAGCATTCCGTACATACGTGGATTGGGCCATCCGTGCAAGGAGCGTCGCACGGCGGTCACAGTCAGCGAGTTTCGCGTGTCTGTCATTAAGGATCGTTTAACCCTGTGGTTCTATTGCGTTAAAGAGGCTGCTCGGAGGCACGGAATCGGTGGCGAGCCGCGCAAATCAAAGGATCCTGCTGGGATGCGTGCTGCTCTGCGCGGCGGCATTGCCGTGTGCTGATTCCTCGCGCCTGAAGGCCGCGGAAAGTCAGCCTCAACTCCCTGTTGCATCAGCGAATTTCCCAACGGCCTCGGCCGCCCGACTGGCCGGGGACGGCAGGCAGACTCGCTTTGTCCTCGACATCGATCAGACCGTTAGCTTCCGCGCAGTCACTCTGGCCGACCCGTATCGGGTGGTGGTCGACGTTCCCCAGGTCGATTTTCAACTTCCCGCCGGCACCGGGTCCGGCGGACGCGGACTGGTCAAGGCCTTCCGCTATGGGCTGGTGATGCCCGGAGGCTCCCGAATCGTGTTCGACCTGACGGGCCCCGCCAAGATCGCCAATTCCTACGTGGTGGAGGCTGCCAACGGCCAGCCGGCGCGGCTGGTGCTCGAAATGGAGGAGGTCGAGCGCACCGCCTTCGTGCTGTCGCTGGCTCCGGAAAACCGTCCTGAGCTGCGGCCGGCTATTGCCGATCCGCCGCCCGCGACGGTTCCCGCATCTGCCCACCCTGAAGCCGGGCAGAAGGCCGATGGCCGCGCGGTCGTCGTCATTGATCCCGGCCATGGCGGCATCGACAACGGCACGCAGTCGAGCGGCGAGAGCGAGAAGAATCTGGTGCTGGCCTTTGGCCTGGCGCTACGCGAACGGCTGGAAAAGACCGGCAAATATCGCGTGGTGATGACCCGAGACGACGACACCTTCATCCCGCTCAACGACCGGGTCAAAGTCGCCCGCAACCTCAAGGCGGCGTTGTTCGTCTCGATCCATGCCGACGCGCTGCCGCGCGCCGAGGGCGATGCGCAGGGCGCGACCATCTACACGTTGTCCGACAAGGCCTCCGACGCCGAGGCGCAGCGGCTGGCGGATGCGGAGAACCGGGCGGACGCCATCGCTGGCTTCAACCTCGCCGAGGAGCCGACCGATGTCGCCGACATCCTGATCGATCTCACCCAGCGGGAAACCCGTACCTTTTCAAGCCGTTTTGCCCGCCTGTTGATGGGCGAAATGAAGTCGACGGTGCGGATGCACAAGCATCCCCTGAAGTCAGCCGGCTTCCGGGTGCTGAAGGCCCCCGACGTGCCGTCGGTCCTGGTGGAGATCGGCTATGTCTCCAACAAGGGCGACCTCGAGCATCTGGTCTCCGAGGGATGGCGGTCGCGTGCCGTGGGCTCGATGGCGCAGGCGATCGATGGATTTTTGGCCAAACGGATGGCCACGGCCGGATCGTCGAATTGACGACCGGGGGATCGTCATATTGACGACCCGGGGATCGTCGAATTGAGAGTGATTTTCCGTCCCGCCGCAAAAGCCCTAGTTTGGCCACAGCGGGCGCTTTATAAAAACGCCGCAGGGGGTTCCGGAATCGGCGAGAATCCCGCTCGGCAAGCGCCTTGAGTCCGGCACTAATAGTATTGAGTAAAGCCGGTGAATTCGCGATGGTTTGGTGCCTGTTTCTGGTGCCAGGGCTGATCTTTGGGCTGATCCAGAGTTTGAACGGATAAACAGATAATGCGCTTGCTGGTGCGGTTCATGGGCTTCCTGTTCGCCGCGGGAACGGTGTTGTTCCTTGTCGGGGTCGGTGCCGTCGCAGGCCTGATCTGGCATTTCTCCAAGGACTTGCCGGACTACTCTCAGCTTCAGGATTACGAGCCGCCGGTGATGACCCGCGTGCACGCGACCGACGGCTCGCTGCTCGGCGAATACGCCAAGGAGCGGCGGCTGTACCTGCCGATCCAGGCGGTGCCGAAACTCGTGATCAACGCCTTCCTTGCGGCCGAGGACAAGAATTTCTACGAGCATGGCGGCATCGACTACACCGGCATGGCGCGCGCCGGCGTGGTCTACATCCAGAACTACGGCTCCAACCGCCGTCCGCAGGGCGCTTCCACGATCACCCAGCAGGTCGCCAAGAACTTCCTTCTGACCAACGAGGTCTCCTTCGCCCGCAAGATCAAGGAAGCGTTGCTGGCGATGCGGATCGAGAAGACCTACTCGAAGGACAAGATCCTCGAGCTTTATCTGAATGAAATCTATCTGGGCCTTGGCGCCTACGGCATCGCAGCCGCGTCGCTGGTTTATTTCGACAAGTCGGTGAACGAGCTGACCGTGGCGGAAGCGTCCTATCTCGCGGCGCTGCCGAAGATGCCCGCGACGCTGCATCCTGTCCGCAACCGCGACCGCGCCATCGAGCGCCGCAATTACGTGATCGATCGTCTGGTTGAGAACGGCTGGGTCAAGCAGGCCGATGCCGACAAGGCGCGCAAGGAGCCGCTGGCCGTTACCAGCCGTTCCAACGGCGCCCACACCTTCGCCGGCGAATATTTCGCCGAGGAAGTGCGCCGCGACATCTTCGAGCGTTATGGCGAGAAGAAGTTATACGAGGGCGGTCTCTCGGTCCGCACCACACTCGATCCCAAGATTCAGGTCATGGCGCGCAAGACCATGGTCGCCGGTCTCGTCAACTATGACGAGCAGCAGGGCTATCGCGGCGCCATCAGCAAGCTCGACATTTCTGGCGACTGGGGCGTGAAGCTCGCCGAGATCAAGTCTCTGTCCGATATCTCGCCATGGCGCATGGCCGTGGTGCTGGAGACCAGCGACCAGTCGGCGCGCATCGGCTTCCAGCCGAGCCGCGAACTCGGCGGCGCCATCAGCAAGCAGCGCGAGACCGGCCTCATCACGCTCGACGGCATCAAATGGGCAAGAGCGGCCTCTGGGGCTGCGAAGGGCAGGGCGGCGAGCGCGGTGTCGCAGGTGCTCCAGCCCGGTGACGTGATCTACGCCGATCCGCTGTACAAGGACGCCCAGCCTGTCGAAGGGCAGTACCGGCTGCGCCAGATCCCGGAAGTGTCCGGCGCGATGGTGGTGATGGACCCCTGGACCGGCCGCGTGCTGGCGATGGTCGGCGGCTTCTCGTTCGACCAGAGCCAGTTCAACCGCGCCACGCAGGCCTATCGGCAGCCCGGTTCGTCGTTCAAGCCGATCGTCTATTCGGCTGCGCTCGACAACGGCTATACGCCTTCGACTGTCGTGCTCGACGCCCCGATCGAAATCGATCAAGGCCAGGGCGCGGGCGTGTGGCGGCCTGAAAACTTCTCCTCGGGCAAATTCCAGGGGCCGGTGACGCTGCGCAACGCATTGCGGCAGTCGCTCAACACGGTGACGGTGCGCCTCGCCCAGGACATCGGCATGCCCTTGATCGGCGAATATGCCCGCCGCTTCGGTGTCTATGACGAACTGCCGAACTATCTGTCCTACGCGCTCGGCGCCGGCGAGACCACGGCGATGCGCATGGTCACGGCCTATTCGATGCTCGCCAATGGCGGCCGCCGGGTGAAGCCGACCCTGATCGACCGCATCCAGGATCGCTACGGCCACACCATCTTCAAGCACGACCAGCGCGAATGCCGTGGCTGTGACGCGCCCGGCGGCTGGAAGAACCAGAACGAGCCGCAGCTGATCGACCGCCGCGAGCAGGTGCTGGATTCCATGACCGCCTATCAGATCACCGAGCTGATGGAAGGCGTGGTCCAGGCCGGTACCGCGACCGTGGTCAAGCAGGTCGGCAAGCCGATCGCCGGCAAGACCGGCACCACCAACGAGGCCAAGGACGCCTGGTTCGTCGGCTTCTCGCCCGACGTCGCCGTTGCCATCTATATGGGCTATGACAAACCGCGTCCGCTCGGCAAGGGCAACGCCGCGACCGGCGGCCATCTCGCAGCTCCCATCGCACGCGACTTCCTCCAGCTCGCGCTCGCCGACAAGCCCGCGGTCCCGTTCAAGGTGCCGGCCGGCATCAAGCTGGTGCGGGTCGTCGCCAAGTCCGGCATGCGCGCCGGTCCGGGCGAGACCGGCGGAACCATTCTCGAAGCCTTCAAGCCGGGCACGGCGCCGCCGGATAACTACTCCGTCATCGGCGTTGCCGATGCCGATGGGCGAGGCGGCGTGCCGGCGTCGCAGCAGCAGCAGCCGGATTCCGGTTTCTTCATGCGGCCGGGCACCGGCGGGCTGTACTAAGGCCTAGGACAAGACAAACGTTCGTCGCCGCGGCGGTTGCGCTTTGCAGCCGCCGCCGCTACATCCCGTTGTCATTAGACGCGGAAAAATTCCGCGAGACCAGAGAACCACATGCGCGCCGAAATCGAACGGTTGGTAGAAGAGATCAAGCAGTCTGTCGGGCTGCTGAGGAGGCATCTTTGACGTCGAGAAATCGACGGCGCGCCTCGCTGAGCTGAACAAGCTCGCAGAAGATCCCAATCTCTGGAACGATCCCCAGAAAGCCCAGAAATTGATGCAGGAGCGCACCTCGCTTGAGGATGCGCTCTCCGGCATCGGCAAGGTCGAGCAGGAGCTCGAAGACGACATCGGCATGATCGAGCTCGGCGAAGCCGAGGGCGATGAGGGCGTTGTCAAGGAAGCCGAAGCCGCGCTCAAGACCCTCAAGAAGGAAGTCGCCCGGCGCGAGCTCGAGGCGTTGCTGTCGGGCGAGGCGGATAGTTTCGATTCCTATCTCGAAGTGCATGCCGGCGCCGGTGGCACCGAAAGCCAGGACTGGGCCCAGATGCTGCTTCGCATGTACTCGCGCTGGGCCGAAACCCACGGCTTCAAGGTCGAGGTGCTGGAAGAGTCCGAGGGCGAAGAGGCCGGCATCAAGTCCGCGACCATCCAGGTCTCCGGCCACAATGCCTATGGCTGGCTGAAGACCGAGGCGGGCGTGCATCGCCTGGTGCGGATCTCGCCGTTCGATTCCAACGCGCGGCGGCACACCTCGTTCTCGTCCGTCGCTGTGTTTCCGGTGATCGACGACACCATCAAGATCGACATCAAGGAATCCGACGTCCGCGTCGACACCATGCGCTCCGGTGGTGCCGGCGGCCAGCATGTCAACAAGACCGAGTCCGCGGTGCGGCTGACGCATATCCCGACCGGTGTCGCCGTGGTCTGCCAGGCCGGCCGCTCGCAGCACAAGAACAAGGCGCAGGCCTGGGACATGCTGCGCGCGCGGCTTTACCAGATCGAGCTGAAGCGGCGCGAAGAGAAGGCCGCCGCCGACCAGGCCGCCAAAACCGACATCGGCTGGGGCCACCAGATCCGCTCCTACGTGCTCCAGCCCTACCAGATGGTGAAGGACCTGCGCACGGGTGTGCAGACCTCCGACACATCAGGCGTGCTCGGTGGCGATCTCGACGACTTCATGGCCGCGACCCTGGCGCAGCGCGCCTTCGGCACTCCCGGCGCCGACATCGAGGACGTCGACTGATGCCCCGGATCGCCTTCATCGGGCTTGGGCGGATGGGCCATGGCATGGCCGGCCGCTATCTCGATGCTGGCTTCACGGTGACGCTGTGGAATCGCAGTAAAACAAAAGCGGAAGACCTGATCGCGCGCGGCGCGCTCTGGGCGACCTCGCCTGAGGACGCGGCGATCGACGCCGACGCCGTCGTGACCATGGTCGCCGATGATGAGGCCTCGCGTGCGGTCTGGCTCGGGCCCGAGGGCGCAGCCAAGACCGCGAAGGCCGGCACCATTGCGATCGAATGCTCCACCGTCTCCTATGACCATGCGCGCGAGATGGGCCGCGAGATGAACGCTCGCGGGCTGATCTATATCGATTGCCCCGTGACGGGATTGCCGGATGCGGCCGCGAGCGGAAAGCTGACCTTGCTCGTTGGTGCCGATGCCGCCGATCTCGAACGCGCGCGGCCTTATCTGACGCCGATCGGCTCGACCATCCGCCATTTCGGCGCGGTCGGCTTCGGCACGGTCTACAAGCTGATCAACAATCTGATGGGCGCGATCCAGATCGCCGGCCTCGCCGAGGGGCTTGCCATTGCCGAGCAGGCCGGGCTCGACATGAACCTCGTGCTGGAGTCGATTCAGGCTGGCGTGGCCGCGAGCCCGCAGGTGCAGCGTCATTCCAAGCGCATGGTCTCCCGCGATTTCTCCGGCGCGACATTCACGGCAGCGCTGCGGCACAAGGATGCCGCCTACGCGGTGAAGCTCGCCGAGAGCCTGCTGGCCGACAAGCCGCTGGTCGCGCGCGCCGCGGTGGAAGCCTACGCGCAAGCGAAGGCCGCGATGCCTGACGACGACGAAGGCAAGATGATCGAACTGGTGTCGCGGCCGAAGAAACCGTCCTAGCGGTCGCATCGACATGGGGCAGCCTCGTTCGGAACGCGGTCTCGGCATTGCCCTCGTCATATCAGCTGCGATTGCCTGGAGCACGGCGCCGTTCTTCACACGTCTGTTGCCGTTCGATCCCTGGACCATTCTGTTCTGGCGCGGCGTGTTCGGCGGCAGTCTGATCTCGGTGTTTCTCGTCCTGATGCAGGGACGCGGCGCGCTGCGGCAATTGGTGGCGCCGGGACGCGGCGGCTTGCTCGTCGCCTCATTGTCCACGCTCGGCATGGTTTCCTTCATCCCCGCGCTCCAGATGACCAAGGTGATGAATGTGGCTGTGCTGATCTCCACGCAGCCGTTCGTGGCCGCGGCGCTGGCGTGGCTGTGGCTTGGCGAAGCCGTAACATGGCGTACCCTGATCGCGAGCCTCGTTGCCTTTGGCGGCGTCGCCATCACGGTCGGAGGCATCGAAGCCGGGGCTGATGTTGGAGGCGTGGCGCTGAGTTGCTTCATGGTACTCGCCATCTCGGCGATGACGGTTGTGATCCGACGCTACCAGGAGACATCGATGGTGGCAGCGGCGGCGTTGTCGAATTTCCTGGGAAGCCTCGTCAGCCTTCCGTTTGCGCACGACCTCGTCCATATCGACAGCGCCAACCTCGCGATCCTCGCGATGTTCGGCTGCTTTCAGGTGGCGCTGGGGCTGACATTCTACATGCTCGGCTCGCGCCTCCTGCCGTCGAGCCAGGCTTCCCTGATTGCGACGCTGGAAACGCCGCTGATGCCGTTCTGGATCTGGATTGCCTTTCGCGAGATACCTGCTGTCCACGCCCTTGTTGGCGGTGCCCTGGTCATTGGGGCGGTGGTTGCGGATATCGCGGTTGACGCGCGAAGTCGCGATCGATCCTGAATCTCGCCCTTTACCCGGAAATCGGGTGGCAATTCTGGTCGCGCAGTCCTAGCAGATCGGACCATCGCTGTGAGACGCCCATGTCCCCGAACGACAACCGTATCGACGCGCGCGACTGGTCGCTGCTCACGGTGCTCTCGGTGCTCTGGGGCGGCTCGTTCTTTTTCGACGGCGCGGCGCTGCGGGAATTGCCGCCGCTCACGCTGGTGCTTTTGCGCGTTGCACTTGGCGCCGCCATTCTGCTACCGCTGCTCCGTATCCAGGGTATTGGCTTTCCCAAGGGCATCGCCGGCTGGAAGCCGTTCGTCGCGATTGGGCTCCTCAACAACGTCATTCCGTTCTCGCTGATCGTGGTCGGCCAGACCTTCATTCCGAGCGGGCTGGCGTCGGTCCTGAATGCCACCACGCCGCTGTTCACGGTCATCGTGATGGCCGCGGCGGGCGAAGAGGCCTTGCGGCTCCGCCGCGTCGCCGGCGTGGCACTGGGCCTCGCCGGCGTGATCATCCTGCACGGATGGGGTGTCGAGACACGGGCGGGGCAGGGGCTGGGCATCCTGCTCTGCCTCGGCGGCGCCTTCAGCTATGGCTTCGCCGCGCCGGCGGCGCGCCGGTTGTTGAAGGACTCCCCGCCGCTGGGGACGGCCGCGTTTCAACTGATGGCTTCCACGGTGATGATGGCGATCGTGGCCGGCGCAGCGGAGCAGCCGTGGCGTCTCCCGCTGCCGGGCGTGACGATTTGGCTCGCGGTGCTCGGCCTTGCCGGGTTGTCGACGGCGCTCGCCTATATCGTCTTCTTCCAGATCCTGCGGCGGTCGGGCGCGACCAATGTGATGCTGGTGACACTGCTCATTCCCGTCACCGCCATTCTTCTGGGATGGCTTGTGCTGGGCGAGCCGATCTGGATGCGAGAGATCGCGGGCGCGATCGTGATCGGCAGCGCATTGCTGGTGATCGACGGGCGCGTTCTGGAGCTGCTGCGGCGCGGCACATAGTTCTGGAGCGCTCGTTTCATCTCACGGAAAATCGCGGCGCTTGCCAGCCGTAAGCGAGCTTGCGACACTCTCGGCAAAACAAGACTACAAAACAGGGGAGAGAACGATGCTGGGTCGTCGCAATAACCTTGCTGCCCTCGCCATTCTTGCTGCCGGCGTGCTCGTCACGACGCCGGCCCTGGCGCAGAAGAAATACGATCCCGGCGCCACCGACACCGAAATCAAGCTCGGCAACATCATGCCCTATAGCGGGCCGGCGTCGTCCTATGGCGTGATCGGCAAGACCGAGGCCGCGTTCTTCAAGATGATCAACGACCAGGGCGGCATCAACGGTCGCAAGATCAATTTCATCAGCTATGACGACGCCTATTCGCCGCCAAAGGCGATCGAGCAGGCGCGCAAGCTGGTCGAGAGCGACGAGGTGTTGCTGATCTTCCAGCCGCTCGGCACGCCTTCGAACTCCGCCATCATGAAATACATGAACGCCAAGAAGGTGCCGCAGCTCTTCGTCGCCTCCGGCGGCACCAAATTCGGCGACCCCAAGAATTTCCCTTGGACCATGGGCTTCCAGCCGAACTACCAGAGCGAGGGGCGGATCTACGCGAAGTATATCCGCGACAACTTTCCGAACAGCAAGATCGCAGTTCTTTGGCAAAACGACGATGCTGGCAAGGACCAGTTCAAGGGCCTGAAGGACGGACTCGGTGACAAGGCCGATATGATCATCGCCGACAAATCCTATGAGGTCAGCGATCCCTCGATCGACTCGCAGATCGTTGCGCTTCACGATTCCGGCGCCGACATCTTCTTCTCATGGGCCGCGCCGAAAGGCTCGGCACAGGCGATCCGGAAGGTCGGCGAGCTCGGCTGGAAGCCAAAATTCTTCCTCGCCAATACGGCTACCTCGATCGCCTCGGTGCTCAAGCCCGCCGGGCTCGACTATGCCAAGGATATCATCTCGACAGCATATTTGAAGGATCCGACCGACCCGACCTGGGACAAGGATCCGGCGGTCGTCGCGTGGCGCACCTTCATGGATAAGTACTATCCCGAAGGGGACAAGACCAACGCCAACAACCTTTATGGCTACGTCCAGGCGGAGGCGATGGCGCAGGTGCTGAGGCAGTGCGGCGACAATCTCACCCGTGACAACGTGATGAAGCAGGCCACCAGCCTGAAGGATTTTCACACCGACCTGATGCTGCCCGGGATCATGGTCAACACTTCGGCCGACGATTATTTTCCGATCGAGCAGATGCAGCTGATGCGCTTCAACGGCCAGGCTTGGGAGTTGTTCGGCGACGTCATCACCGGTGAGGTCGGCCACGAGCGCGGCCAATAGTCAGGGCTGGCTCCGCGGCGGGCCAGTTGCCTGGTGTGATGAAGACGGGGCGAGCCTGCCGAAGCGTTGCGATTGCGAACGAAGCTGCGCACCTCGTCGTTCCCGGCATCCGTCCGCTTATTCGGTGACGAGATCGGCGGCGCGTTTCGCCTTCTTGCCGGTATTCTTGACTGTCTCGTCTCCGACCTTTTCGGCCTTGGCGCGAAGCTCACATTTGGTGCGGATCTCGTCGAGCTCGTCGTCGGTCAAATGCTCAATTCCCACGAAGGAATTTTGCACCGCGCTCACCCGGATCAGTTCGTCGAGCTTCACCTGAATGGCCGCGCTATCGCGATTCTGGGAATTCTGAATCAGGAAGACCATCAGGAATGTCACGATGGTGGTGCCGGTGTTGATCACCAACTGCCATGTGTCGGAGTAATGGAAGATGGGACCGGTGACCGCCCAAACCAGGATGATGCCGGCTGCAATCATGAATGTCAGCGCTCGCCCGGCCGCTTGAGATGTTCGGTTAGCAATATCGCTGAAGAGTTGAGCCGCGTTGTTACGTGGCTGGTCCGCTTTGCCCTTGGCCGGACGAGCTTTCGTATGGATCTGTTGCATCAGAAGATCGCGCCATTGAGGACCTGCGACCTAACGCGAAGGGAACTCCGAAGTTCCGCCATGTAAACCTGGGACGAGACGAGCGCGCTCTCAACGAGCCTAGCCCGCGCTGAGTCGCACGCCGGCGCGCAAGAACTTCTGCGGATCGACCGCTTCGCCGTCGATCCGGGTTTCATAGTGCAGATGCGGCCCGGTGGAACGGCCGGTCGACCCGACGAGACCAACGACCTGGCCGATTCTCACGATCTCGCCGACCCGGACATTGATCTCGGAGAGATGGCCATAGCGCGTCGCAAGGCCATTGCCGTGATCGACCTCGATCATGCGGCCGTAGCCGCCGGACCAGCCGGCCGAGACGACCTTGCCGTTGGCGGTGACGCGAACGGGATCGCCGCTCGCGGCGCGGAAGTCGAGCCCGGTATGCATCGCAGGCCGGCCGAGGAACGGATCGCTGCGCACGCCGAAGCCGGAGGTGAACTCGACCTCGCCGATGACGGGCTTGCGATAGGGCACGAGCGCGAGCGTGCGATTGAGCCGGTCCATCTCGGCTCGGGTGTTGTTGATGCGATAGAGCTGCTTCTCGAACGGCCCCGAACTGGCGGTGATTTTAACAGGCACGAACGGCCCGCCCATCGCGGTGCGCGGCACGGCGGCTTCGAGATTTGCGAGGTTCAGGCCGAGATCGCTGACGACGCCGCGCATCCGGCGCATGCGCGAATCCATGCCTTCCTCGACGGCGTTGAGCGCCGCCATCTGGCGACGCTCGACCTGGTCCAGCGAGGTCGTGAGCCGAACGACGACGTTGTCGAACCCCTGGTTCTTGGCGAATTGATTGACGGGCGGAGCTGCGAGGGTCGGCGCGCGCGATTCGAGCCGCGCTTCGCGATCCGGCGGCGCCACGAAGATCACGGTGTCGCTGATCGGCGAGGGCTTTGGCGTGCCCTGCGTCGTCTGGCTGGCATCGCCACGCTGCGGGGTGGAACGTGGAATCGATCCGGTCACGTCCGGCATGGACCCGAGCGCCGTGGCACGGGACTCCAGCGCCGTCTGGCGCTTCATGATCTGGTCGAGCTTCTGGTCGAACTGCTCCTGGTCGAGCAGCTGCCGGCTGGTGGTGCGGTCGACCTTGGCGCGGAGCTCGGCGATGCGGTCCTCATAGGCGTATTGCATCTCGGCCTGCCGGGCGATCAGCCGGGTGAGGACGTCGTCGCGGAAGGCGAAATAGGTCGCGGTTGCGGCCGACCAGAGCCCGAGCAACACGACAGTGCCGACCACGATCCAGAACACCACAGGTCCCAGGCGAACCTGCTTGCCGTGATGCACGATGGTGTAGGCGTCGTCGGTGTCGGGAAGGGGAAGCGCGGTTGCCACTGCGGCGGCACGGCGATGAAAGGCCCGTCCATGGTCGTGCGGGTGATGTTGGGGGTACTGCGAGAGTTGGGCAGAACTTTTCGACATCGGCACTCCCGCGCCGATCGGATGAGTCCGTGCGGCCTAATTGCCGCGGCAATCTGGGCCGGTCATGGTTAATTTTCCGGAAACGGAACCCCTTGAATTTAAATGATTGGTTAAAGGCTCCTTGCGGCTTCCAGCACCTCGTCGGCGTGGCCGTCGACCCGGACATTGCGCCAGATCCGGGCGATCTTGCCGTCGGCGCCAAGCAGCATCGTGGTGCGAAGAATTCCCAGGAAGCTCTTGCCATACATGGACTTTTCGCCCCAGGCGCCGTAGGCCTCCAGCATCTCGTGCGTCTCATCCGAGACGAGGGGCACGCCGAGACCGTGCTTGTCCCGGAACTTGTCCTGAGCCTTGACCGGATCGGCGGAAATGCCGAGCGCGGCGGTGCCAGCCTTGGCGAAGGCGCCGGTGAGCCGGGTGAAATCGATGGCCTCCCTGGTGCAGCCTGGCGTGTCGGCGCGGGGATAGAAGAACAGGACCAGCTTCTGGCCGGCATAATCCGACAGCGCGACGACGCCGCCGCCGTCGCGGGGCAGGCGGAAGGCGGGAGCCTTCTGCCCCTCAGCCAAGCCGGCCTTCGCCGCCGTTTCAGGCGCGGATGCCGATTTGGAAGAATTTAACCGTTTCGATGCGGCCTTATGCGATGTTGTCTTTGCTATGGTCCCAGTTGATTTGCTCGCCGGTGTCCGCTGTGTTTTCGCGAGCTTGGTTTGAGTCGCAGCCCGCGCTTTCACGGGCGTCTTTTTAGCCGTCGGAGTGACGGAGGGCGTTTTGGACGATTTCTTTCGGGATTTCTTGGACATACGCCTTCCTTTCGTCGCTTTCGGCGGGTCAACCAAAGCGGTATTGCAGCCCTTTTCCGCTATGCCGGAATCGTGCCCTCGGCGGGGCGAGTCTGACGACGCCGGAGTCTGGTTACAAGGAATTCCACGCACCACCCCACTGCTCGTTGAACGCGCTCCCGGGGCGACATGACGAACAGAAGGAATATTCGAGGTATGGCGGCAATGCCGGCGCGGGAAGCTTCGCTTCCCGTCGACGGCTGCGGCCCCGGCGGCGCTCAATCCCACGACGGGCGCCTGTATCGAGAGGCAATGGCAAGGAATACGTCGCCCCAGGATTACAATCGGGATTTGGATCGGCGCGGCAGCCAACCAGAGCAGCAGCAATGGGACGACGCCGACTGGGATCCGGATCAGGAAGCGGCGGCGGGCCATCGGGCGCGCCGGCTGTTGTCGCGTTCCAATTCGGGCTTCCATCGCTTCGCTGACGGGTTTGGGCCGTTGCGCCGCTGGTTGGGCGGCGGTCGCTGGCTGAAGCGCGTGACCGTGGTCGTCGGTGTCCTGGTCGTCATCTTCGTCGGCTGTTTCGGCGCGCTGTGGTGGCGGCTCGGCGCCGGTCCCATCAATCTCGACATTGCGACGCCGTGGCTCGCGGCCGCGATCGAGGACAATATCGGTCACGGCAACACCGTGGAGGTCGGCGGCACGCAGATCGAGCGGGCCGGGCGGATCCGCATCGCCGTGCGCATCCGTGATATCGTCGTGCGCGACCACGATCACGTCATTGTCGCCACCGCGCCGAAGGCCGAGGTGAAGCTGTCGGGTGCGGGCCTGCTGATGGGGCATCTGCGCGCCGAAAGCCTCAACCTCGTCGATGCCGAGCTCGCAATCCGGATCGCGCCTGACGGCACCGTCACGGTATCGGCCGGCGACACCGCAAAGCCGCTCGCAACCGGCGTCGCCTCCAAAAGGGACGCGGGACTGCCGCCGACTTTCCCGCGCAACGGTGTGCCACCGCCGCCATTCGCCACCGAGCCTGCGACCTCCGACGCACCGCAAGCCGCGCCCCAGGCCACGTCCCCGACTGGCATTCTTCAGGGCCTCGACTGGCTCGACAGTCTGAGCATGACCGGCCTCGACGGCCAGAATCTCAACGAGATCGGCCTGAAGAACGGCAATCTGATCGTCGACGACCAGCAGCGCGGCAGCAAATGGACGTTTGAGAACATCACGCTCAGCCTGCGCCGACCGAGCCGTGGCGGCGTCGCGCTCAGCCTCGGTGAAGAGGGCGCACGTCCGTGGTCGTTGCGTGCCACGATCGGCCCCACCGAGAACGGCGTGCGCTCGGTCGATATCCGCGCCGACAAGGTTTCGACCGCCAACATCCTGCTGGCGCTGCGGGTGAAGGATCTCACCTACACCGCCGACCTGCCGCTGACCGGCGAGATCAAGGGCGAGCTCGGCCGCGACGGCGTGCCGACTTTCTTTCGCGGCAAGATCACGGTCGGTGCGGGCAACATCATCGACACCGATACGCCCGATTATCCGATGGCGATCGACTCGGCCGAGATCAATGTCGAGTGGGACGCCAACCGGCGGGTGCTGGTTGCTCCGTTCAAGGTCCTCTCGGGCGCGAACCGCCTGACGCTTTTGGCTCATGTCGAGCCGCCCAACGGCACCGTCAATGACTGGCAGCTCGGTTTCAGCGGCGGTTCGATCCTGCTCGGCGGCATCGACAACGAGCCGCCGCTGGTCTTCAACCGCATTGCGATCGGCTTCCGCTTCGATACCGACCACAAGAGGCTGCTGTTGACCCAGGCCGATATCTCCAACGGAGAGATCGGCGTCGCCGGCACCGGTGCCATCGACTATTCGGGCGAGCCGCGGCTGACATTGGGTTTTGCGGGAACGCCGATGTCGGCCTCCGCGCTCAAGCGGATGTGGCCGACGCTTGTCGTTCCCGAGTTGCGCGAATGGGTGATCGAGCGGATCGAGCGTGGAACGCTCCAGCGCATCGAGATCGGCGTTAATTCACCGACGAAGAATCTTCCGCGCAAGGGCCCACCCATTCCCGACGACGGCTTGTCGGTCAATATCGTGGCGAGCGGTGTCACGGTTCGCCCCGTCGATGGCCTGCCGGTGGTGCACGATGCCGATTTGAAGGCGCGCGTGACCGGCCGCACCGCGACGGTGAATATCGGGCAGGGCATTGCCGATACGCCGGCGGGCCGCAAGGTCACGATTTCCGACTTCGTCTTCGAGGTGCCCGATATGGCGCCCAAGCCGTCGCCGTCGCGGACGAGGTTTCGTGTCGAAGGTCCGGTGCCTGCGGCCGCCGAAATGCTTTCCAACGATCGCTTGAGCGATCTGTCGTCGACCGTCATCGATCCCAATACCAGCAAGGGGACGTTCTCGGCGAACGTCCAGCTTGGGCTGCCGGTCAAGGGCGAGCTGACCAAAGCCGACACCACCTACAGCGTTACGGCCGATCTCAACGGTTTTGGTGCCGACAAGCTGGTGATGAACCAAAAGCTGGAGGCCAACAACCTCAAGATCGTCGCGAGCAACCAGGGCTATCAGGTCAAGGGCGACGTCAAGATCAACGGGCAGGCGGCCTCGCTCGATTACCGCAAGCCGGCCGAGGGCGATGCGGACGTCAAACTGCAGACCACGCTGGACGATGCGAGCCGCGCGCGCCTCGGATTCGATCTGGGTCCCGCCGTCAGCGGATCGGTGCCGATCAAACTGTCGGGCAAGATCGCCGGGGGACCCGACCAGACGACGAAGCTCGGCATCGAGGCCGACCTGACCTCGGTCAAGCTCGACAACATCCTGCCCGGCTGGGTCAAGCTGCCGGGAAGAGCGGGCAAGGCCAGCTTCAAGGTGGTGCCGACGGCGCAATCGACGCGTCTGGAGGACATCGTCATCGAAGGCGGCGGCGCCTCGATCAAGGGGTCGCTCGAGGTCGATGCCAACGGCGAGCTCATGAACGCGAACTTCCCGACCTACGCGCCATCCGACGGCGACAAGGCCTCACTGAAAGTGGAGCGCAGCCAGGACGGCGTGCTCAAGGGTACGATGCGCGGCGACGTATTCGACGGCCGCGGCTTCCTGAAGTCGGCGATCTCAGGCAATTCAAAGGACGATGCCAAGAGCAAGACGAAGAACCTCGATTTCGACATCGACGTGAAGCTCGGCGCCGTCATGGGTTTCAACGGCGAGGCGATGCGCAGCGTCGACGCCAAGATGTCGCGGCGCAATGGTGCGGTCAAAGCCTTCACGCTGAGCGGCAGGATCGGAAAAGACACGCCCGTGGCAGCCGACCTGCGCGGCGGCCGCGCCCAGGGCAACCGCGAGGTCATCTATCTCCAGACCAGCGATGCCGGCAACTTCCTGCGCTTCACAGACACCACCAACAAGGTCTTCGGCGGCCAGATGGTGGTGGCGATGGAGCCGCCGACGTCCGAGCCTACGACACGGGAAGGACTGATCAATGTGCGTGACTTCTCGGTCAAGGGAATGGAGCAACTCGATCGCGTCGCGGCGGGGGCTCCCAACGGCGCCCAGAACGGCGTAGCCTTCACGGCGATGCGCGCGGAGTTCACGCGGCAGAACGGCGCGCTCACGATCCGCGACGGCGTGGTCAAGGGGCCGATGATCGGCGCCACCATCGAGGGCTCAATCGACTTTCCCGGCAACCAGGTTTGTATGAGCGGCACCTTCGTCCCGATGTACGGCGTCAACAACATCTTCGGCCAGATCCCGTTGTTCGGCATCTTCCTCGGCGGCGGCAACAATGAAGGATTGATCGGCGTGACCTACGAGGTCGTCGGCACGCCGGCAGCGCCCGTAATGCGCGTCAACCCGATTTCGGCGATGGCCCCCGGTCTGTTCCGCAAGATCTTCGAATTCAACACCGGCAAACAGAACTCGCCGTTCGAGGAATTCCCGTCGCAGTCGAACGATGGCTCGACCGGATCGACGCGCCAGCTATCGAGCGGGTGCACCCTCGCGCGACGTTAGTGGCGAGGCTACACCTTGGTTTCCGCGCCGCCTTACGCCGCGCGCACGCCCGCCAGGAAAGTCCCGACTTCGCCAGAGAGCTGCTCGGCCTGCTTGGAGAGGTTTGAGGCTGCTGCGAGCACCATGCCTGCGGCATTGCCGGTCTCGTTCGCTGCCGTACTGACGCCCCCGATATTGGTGGTGACTTCCTGGGTTGCCTCGGCCGTCTGGGAGACGCTGCGGGCGATCTCGGCCGTGGCGGCGCCTTGCTCCTCGATCGCGGCGCCGATCGAGGTGGCGATCCGGCTGACC
Source organism: Bradyrhizobium sp. 17 (assembly GCF_023073515.1). Taxonomy (NCBI): domain Bacteria; kingdom Pseudomonadati; phylum Pseudomonadota; class Alphaproteobacteria; order Hyphomicrobiales; family Nitrobacteraceae; genus Bradyrhizobium; species Bradyrhizobium sp. 17. The sequence continues at coordinate 582,150 of NZ_JADPJQ010000130.1, forward strand.
TCCTCGATGGTGGCGGTGATGCCGCCGATGGCGTCCACCGCTTCCTTGGTCGCGCCCTGGATCTGGGCGATCTTGTCGCCGATCTCGCGGGTGGCTTCTGCAGTCTGGCTCGCCAGCGACTTCACCTCCGAAGCGACGACAGCAAAGCCGCGGCCGGCTTCACCGGCGCGTGCGGCCTCGATGGTGGCATTGAGCGCGAGCAGATTGGTCTGCGCCGCGATGCTGGAAATCAGCTCGGCGACGTGCTCGATCTGCTGGGCGCCGTCCGAGAGGGCGCGCACGATGGTGTCGGTGCGGCGGGCGCTGTCCACGGCGCGGCCGGTGACCACGGCGGACTGCGCGACCTGACGGCTGATCTCGGTGATGGAGGAGGAGAGCTCCTCGGCCGCGGCCGCGACCGTCTGGACGCGCTGGCTGGCTTCGGTGGCGGCCGAGCCGACGACGGCGGCGCGGCGGTTGGTGCCTTCCGCGGTCGACGACATCGACTTGGCGGTGACCTCCAGCTCGCCGGAGCCCGAGGCCATCAGGCCGACGAGCTGGCCGACGGAGGCATCGAACCGGTCGGCAAGCGAGATCAGCGCGTCGCGCTTCTCCTGTTCGCTGCGGGTCTTGGTGGCGACCTGCTCCGCCTCCAGCTTGCGGGCCGTCAGCGCGGTCTGCCTGAGCACTTCGAGGGTCTCGGCCATGCGGCCGATCTCGTCGCCGCGACCGGTCTCCTCGACCGCCGTGTCGATGGCGCCTTCGGAAATGGCCTGCATGCGGTTCTTCTGGCGATCGAGCGCGCCGAGCACGTCGCGGGCGATCAGCCAGGACAGTGTCGCCATCAGCAGCATCAAGCCGATGCCAATCGCCCCCAGCTCCAGCGTCAAGGCTCGCACGTCGGCGTCGATGTCGTCGACATAGAGGCCGTAGCTGATCGTCGCGTTCCAGGGCGCGAATTTGCGCGCGAAAACGGTCTTGCGGACGGGCTCCGTCTGGCCGGGGCGGGGGTAGAGATATGAGGTTACGCCGCCCTGAGCAGCCTGGTTGCCGGCCGTTACGATCGCATCTGCGATGAGGACACCGTTGGAGTCCTTGGCGCCCGTGATCTTGCCTTCGAGCTGCTGGTTCGCGCCATTGATCAGGATCGAGGTATCGGCGTTATAGACCACCGGATAGCCTTGGCCGCCATTGAAGCTCATGCGGCGGCCGCGCAGATGGAACTGGATTTTCGCTTCGGCCTGCGTCAGCTTGCCGGCGCCGACCTCCTCTTCGAGTGATTGGGCGAGGTTGTGGAGCATGTCGACCGCGGTCCGCATCTGCTGAACGCGATCCTCCAGCATGCGGCTCTTGCTGAGCACGGACGACACCCCGATGATGGCCGTGACCGTGAGTGCCGAAAGACAGACCATGCTGGCGAGCTTGGTGCGGATCTTGAGGTGACTCAGCAGCTTCATCACGGCCTCGACGGAATGGTTATTGTTGCTCGCGTCGGTAGCATGAAATTCTTACCAATCATGAATGGACGCGTGCGACGGCTGCTGCGCAAGCTGCGTGCGCAGCCGCGTGCGCAAACATGCAGGTCGTCATGCGCTTCTCGGGCGCATGGCGCGTCAACTCGGAGAAAAATCGTGTGGGTCTTTAGTCGCGACCTAATCCGTTGGGAGCGGCAATGAACCGATTCGTTCACCGCCTCATCATGTCGATGCTGCTGGTCGCGGTCCTCGTCCTGGTCTGGAACGTGCTGGGCTCGCGCTGAGATGGCACCCGTGAACATACGGATGCCATCTCTTCATTCGCGAATCAATCGCTGACGCCTCAGCGCCGCGCGAACGCGCCGCTAGTCCTTGCCCATCGCCGCATCGGCGCTGACCGAGCCGCCGCCGGCTGCCGAGAGGTAGAGGCAGGCGAAGCAGAACAGGATCGCCGCGGTGCCACCATTGAGCAGCGGCAGGAACACCGGCGTTTCGCCCTTGAACATGTGCCCCATGAAATAGGCGAAGGCCATCTCACCCGAGAGGATGAATGCCGCGAGGCGGGTAAACAGGCCGATCATCAGCAACGCGCCAAGCACGAGCTCAAGCGTACCGGCTGCGTAGATGATCGGCGGGATGTTTGCGAAGTAGGGAAGCACCGGAAACTTGAACAGCTTGGCGACACCGTACTGGAACAGCAGCAGGCCGGTGATGAAGCGAAACAGGCTCAAGAGAACCGGTTGAAAGCGAACGAGATAGGGAAAGTTCATTGGTTTGTGCCCTCCATCCAATGCTGCGACTAGGACCGCATTCAGTTCCGCCCTGCAAGCCGCCCAAGGGCAATTTGCGCTGACATTTTTGTCATGTCGGACAAAACACCGCAGGAAGGACTTTCAGCCGCGTGCGATCCACATCTTCGTAGCTGTTCGCGTCGTGCCCATCCGTAATTTCCCGGTGACGCGAATGCGCTCAAGTTACCTTCAGGAGACCTACCGCCGCAAGGCGGGCACGACCAGGAACGGGATCATCCCGAGCACCACGCTCGCGAGTGCGAAGGCGAGCAGCGCGTTGTAGCCATGGGTCGCGTCATGGATCAGGCCGCCGCTCCAGGAGCCGAAAGCCGAGCCGAGCCCGCTGCCGATCGAGATGGTGCCGTAGATGGTGCCGACGCGCTTGCCCCCAAAGATCTTCATCGCGGTCGCCGTGATCAGCGGTCCACGTGAGCCCATCATGCTGCCGAAGCAGACCACGAATCCGGTGAGCAGGAGGAAATTGGCGGAGTATTGCAACAGCCACAGCAGGAAGATGCCGAGGATCGAGATCGCGTAGCTGAGCAGCACCGACGGCCGGCGACCGATCAGGCCGTCGAGCGCGGACACGCCTAGCATGCCAAACACCAGCACGATGCCGGAGAAGCCCCAGGCCGTGGCGGCCTGCAGCGGTGGAAAGCCGGCATCGATCAAATAGGCCACGATCTGGGCGGCGATCGCATACATGCCGACCGCGGTGAAGAAGAATGTCGAGAACAGCGCCCAGAAGGCGTGATGGCGCATCGCGCTCGGAAGGGTCCAGCCGTGATCGACGAAATCCGGATCGGTCTTCTTCGCGATCTGCGGCGAGCCCGAGGCGAACAGCCGCCATGGCAGCAGCATGAGCGGCACCAGCAGGCCGAGCGCGGCGAAGCCGAACAGCTGGTAGGTTTCGCGCCACCCCAGATGATCGATCAAAAGCTGCGAGGCCGGCAGCAGCGCCAGCACGCCGCCACCCATGGCCGAGTAGACCACCGCCATCGCGGTCGGGAGTTTTGGGCCGAACCAGCGGCCCAGCAGGATCGAGTTCGGCACATTGCCGATGAAGGCGACGCCAATGCCGACGCAGAGTCCGATCGAGAGCTGGAACTGCCAGAGTGACTGCGCGTGGCTTGCGATCAGGAAGGCCGAGCCGAGCAGCAAAAGGCCCAGTGCATAGACGATGCGCGGTCCGGAATGATCGAACAGGCGCCCGACCAACGGCGCCGTCAGTCCGCTGACGAGCCACGTCAGCGAATAGATCGAGACCACTTGGGCGCGATCCCAGCCAAAGTTTTCCGAGATCGGCTTCAGGAAGACGGTGAAGCTTTCGCTGAGGCCGCGGCCGAGCACGGCGAGTGTGAAGCAGAGCGCGAGCACCACCAGCGCGGTGCGCACGACGCCCTGCGGCGTCGCCGTGACGCGTTCCCTGGTCGCTTGCTTGGACTGTTCCTCTAGCGTGTTCTGGTCCATTGCCGATCAGGGAGCGCGCTTCAGCGCGCCCTGACAAGCAGCGAAAAGCTCATACGCCTATGCAGGCCTCAGGAGGATGTGCTTCTTCTTGCCGAACGACAGCTTGACCACGCCTTCCGGCGTCAGGTCGGCCGCCGACAACGCCATCTTCTCGTCGGTGACGGGCTCGTCATTGACGCGCAGGCCGCCGCCCTTGATCTGGCGCCGTGCTTCGCCGTTGGAGGCAACGAGGCCCGCCTTGACGAAGGCGTTGAGCACGCCGAGGCCGGCGTCGAACTCGCCGCGCGGAATTTCCACGGTCGGCAGGCTCTCGGCCAGCGCGCCTTCCTCGAAGGTGCGGCGCGCGGTCTCGGCCGCCTCGTTCGCTGCGTCGCGGCCATGCAGGAGCGCGGTCGCCTCGGTGGCGAGCACCTTCTTGGCCTCGTTGATCTCGGAGCCTCCGAGCGCCTCGAGCTTCCTGATCTCGGTCATTGGCAGCGTCGTGAACAGCTTGAGGAACTTGCCGACGTCGGCGTCTTCGGTGTTGCGCCAGTACTGCCAGAAATCATACGGCGAGAACTGGTCGGCGTTGAGCCAGACCGCGCCCTGAGCGGTCTTGCCCATCTTGGCCCCCGACGCCGTCGTCAGCAGCGGCGTCGTCAGGGCGAACAGCTGATGCGTGCCCATGCGGCGGCCGAGATCGACGCCCATGATGATGTTGCCCCACTGGTCGGAGCCGCCCATCTGCAAGTTGCAGCCGGTCCGCCTGGCGAGCTCGACGAAGTCGTAGGCCTGGCAGATCATGTAGTTGAACTCGATGAAGCTCATCTCCTGCTCGCGCTCGAGGCGCAGGCGCACGGAGTCCATCGTCAGCATGCGGTTGACCGAGAAATGCCGCCCGACGTCGCGCAGCATCTCGATGTAGTTGAGCTTTGTCAGCCACTCGGCATTGTCGAGCATGATGGCGTCGCTCTTGCCCCCGCCATAGCGCAGCACCTTTGCGAACACGCCGCGGATCGATTCCTTGTTGGCCTCGATCTCGGCGACGGTGCGGATCGCGCGCGTCTCGTCCTTTCCGGAGGGATCGCCGACCATGGTTGTGCCGCCGCCCATCAGCGTGATCGGCTTGTTGCCGGACTGCTGCAGCCAGTGCAGCATCATCATGGTCAGGTAGTTGCCGATGTGCAGCGAGCGGGCGGTGCAATCGTAACCGACATAAGCCGTCGCCTCGCCCTTGGCGGCGAGGGCGTCCAGCCCCTCGAAATCGGAGCATTGGTGGATGAATCCACGTTCCTGCAGCGTATTGAGGAAATCCGATTTGAATGCAGTCATTTGTCGGCGCGCCTGACAATTCTTGGTTTACTGTTTTGGGAGCAATTTAAGGGTCATCCGTGGGAACTCGGTTGCTGCCCGCTACTTTGGCCTGTGGCATTATAAGATGTGTCCCTCTGGCACAAGATCGGCATGCCGGAAGGGTCTCTTGAGGACGCTGATCCATGATGTTGACGGCACTCGGTTTGATGAGCGGCACCTCGCTGGACGGGGTGGATGTTGCGCTGATCGAAACCGACGGAAAGCAGGTGAAGGCATTCGGGCCGTCCGGCTACCGGCCGTATAGCCCGGCGGAGCGCAACCTGCTGCGTCAGGCGCTGAGCGAGGCCGTGCACCTGGCGCAACGCGATGCTAGGCCGGGAGTTCTGGCCGAGGCCGAACGCGCAGTGACGCTCGCGCATGCCGAGGCGGTGGCCGCCTTCGTCGCCCAGAACCGGATGAAGCCGGAAGACATCGACATCGTCGGCTTCCACGGCCAGACCGTGCTGCACCGCCCCGAGAAGCGGCTGACGGTGCAGATCGGCGACGCGCCGGCGCTGGCCAGGGCGATCCATATCCCCGTGATGCATGATTTTCGCGCCGCCGACGTCGAGGCCGGCGGGCAGGGCGCGCCATTTGTGCCGGTTTATCACCGCGCGCTCGCCCATTCGCTGGAGCGCGAAGGGCCGATCATCGTGGTCAATATCGGCGGCGTCTCCAACATCACCTATATCGACGGCAACGACACGCTGATTGCCTGCGACACCGGACCCGGCAACGCGCTGCTCGACGATTTCATGTACCGCACCATGAACCAGGCGTTCGACGCGGACGGAAAGCTCGCAGCCCTCGGCAAGGCGGACGAAGCCTGGATCGCGCGGGCGCTGGAGCTGCCGTTCTTCGTAAGCCCGCCGCCGAAATCGCTCGACCGCAACGATTTTGCCGCACTAAAGCTCGGCGATGTCCTGCCGGCCGACGGCGCCGCGACCCTGACCGCCTTCACCGCGGCGGCCATCGCCCGCATCATCCCGCTGCTGCCACGCAGGCCGCGGAGCTGGATCGTCTGCGGCGGCGGCGCCCGCAACCGGACCATGCTCCAGATGCTGCGGGAGCGCGTTGGGTCCGCCACTGTCGAGGCCGCGGAGGCAGTCGGCTGGGCCTCCGACGCCATCGAGGCGCAGGCCTTCGGCTTCCTCGCCGCGCGCGGCCTGAAGGGCCTGCCGCTGTCGTATCCCGGGACCACGGGCGTGCCGATGCCGATGACGGGCGGGGTGATCGCGCGGCCTTGAGATGATAGGCGGGATGATGCAGATGCATTGATCTTGACAGGTAGATGCACATGCATCTATCTTTGATGCAGTTGCATCTAACCGTCGGGATTCTCGCCATGACCGCTTCACTGAAACTGATCAGCCACAAGCTTTGCCCCTATGTGCAGCGCGCGGTGATCGCGCTCAACGAGAAGGGCGTGCCGTTCGAGCGGGTCGACATCGATCTCGCCAATAAGCCCGACTGGTTTCTCAAACTGTCGCCGCTCGGCAAGGTGCCGGTGCTGGTCGTGACGAGCGAGAAGGGCGAGGTCGCGCTGTTCGAGAGCAACGTGATCTGCGAGTACATCGAGGAGACGCAAGGCGGCGTGAGACTGCATCCGGCGGATGCCTTGGAGCGTGCCGAGCACCGGGCGTGGATGGAGTTCGGTTCAGCAGTGCTCGCCGATCTCTGGGGCCTAGAGACCACGACCGATGCGGCGACGTTCGAGAGCAAGCGCCAGGCGCTGATGGTGAAGTTCGCCCGGGTCGAAGCGGCGCTCGGTGCCGGTCCTTATTTTGCTGGCGAAGCGTTCAGTCTCGTCGACGCCGTATTCGCCCCCGTCTTCCGCTACTTCGATCTGTTCGACGAGCTGACCGACCACGGCATTTTCCGCGATGTGCCGAAGGTCCGCGCATGGCGCGCCGAACTGGCGAAGCGTCCGAGCGTCCGTACTGCGGTGGGCGCGGACTATCCGCAATTGCTGCGCGCCTTCCTCGTGCGCCACGACGCGCATCTGCTCAAGCTTGCGGCCTGAGCCCACGCCGATGTCGCAATCCATGGCCTGGCTGATGCTGGTGATCGCAGGCGCACTCGATGTTGGCTGGGCGATCTCGATGAAATATGCGGAAGGCTACACGCGCGCTGGCTGGAGCGTCGTTTCGCTCGTGCTGCTCGTAGCCTTCGTTGTCCTGCTCGGGCGTGCTTTGAAGGTGCTCGAGGTCGGCGTCGCCTATTCGGTCTGGACCGGCATCGGCGCCGCCGGCACCGTCGTCATGGGTGTGGTGCTGTTCGGCGAGGCGCTGAGCGCGATGAAGATCGCGGGGATCCTGCTGGTGCTGACGGGGATCGCGGCGCTCAAGCTGGCCTAGAGCTCTGCGGCCATTTTCGCGAGCGTCGCGATCGTTTTCATGTTGCGCGCGGTGCCGGTTGGCGGCGGGGATGACCAGCTTCGACGTGCCCATGCCGTCGCCGTAATGCACGTAGATCTCGCGGCGGCCGAGGCGGATCTCCTCCTTGTTCTGGCCGCGAATGCCGGCGAGCGCATCCGCCGGCGGCGCCTTGTCGAGGAAGATCGCGACGGTACGGTTGGGGGCGGCCTTTGGAAACGGATTATCGGCCAAGACCTGCGCCATCTCGGTGGCGCTGCGCACGAGCACGCCGACCGGCGCGCCGGCATAGGCGTGCAATCGCTTTTCGAGTGCGGTCTTGATCGCAGATTGCGACTTGCGGCTTGTGAAGACGACGTTGCCGCTTGCAATATAGGTGCGCACGGCGGCGTAGCCGAGCTCCTCGCACATGGCCTTGAGTTCGCTCATCGGCAATTTGCCGGTGCCGCCGACATTCACGGCACGCAGCAATGCGATGAACGCACCCACGGAAAGCTCAGCGCACGTTGGCGAGGCGCATGTCGAGATAGGCGGTGATGGTTTCCATCAGCGGCTCGAGCTTGGCGTCGAAGAAGTGGTTGGCGCCCGGGATGACCTGCTGGTCGATCACGATGCCCTTCTGGGTCTTCAGCTTCTCGACCAGCGTGTTGACGTCCTTGGGCGGCACCACCGCGTCCTTCTCGCCATGCACGATCAGCCCCGAGGACGGGCAGGGTGCGAGGAACGAGAAGTCGTAGAGGTTGGCGGGCGGCGCGATCGAGATGAAGCCCTCGACCTCGGGGCGGCGCATCAGCAGCTGCATGCCGATCCAGGCGCCGAAGGAGAAGCCGGCAACCCAGCAGGCGCGCGCTTCGGGATTGATGGTCTGCGCCCAGTCGAGCGCCGCGGCCGCGTCCGACAATTCGCCGGTGCCGTGGTCGAACGAGCCCTGGCTGCGGCCGACGCCACGGAAATTGAAACGCAGCACCGAGAAGCCGCGATGCGCGAACGCATAGTAGCACTGGTAGATGATCTGATGATTCATCGTGCCGTGGAACTGCGGATGCGGATGCAGGACCATCGCGATTGGCGCGTTCTTCTGCTTGGCCGGATGGTAGCGGCCTTCGAGGCGGCCGGCGGGGCCGGTGAAAATAACTTCAGGCATGATGATCTCTTGATTGATCCCTTGAAGACGCTCTTCAACAATCAACCGATTGTGCGGATTTCATCGGCTGCTGGGCCGATCAAGCCGCGAATGGAAGGGTGGAGCGGCGCCCTCGGATGATGCGCGAGCGGCGCGCGGCGAACTGACGCGCGCGTTCTAACATGAGGCGAGGGTCAAAAAGCAAGCATCTTGAACATCCCGCAATCGGCTCAAGACGTTAGCGTGTCATGGCCGTCATCGCGCGAAGGCGATTGGGAATCGAGATTGCCAAGCGCTGCCCGGGGGCCCATGTCGGGTACCAGTGCGGGCGAAGCAGCCTGGTCCGAATGGTAACATAATACGTCATGCCGAGCCGTGTTTATCTCGACTGGAACGCGACCACGCCGCTTCGCTCCGAGGCGCGAGGCGCAATGCTCGCAGCCTACGAGCTGATCGGCAATCCGTCCTCTGTTCACGCCGAGGGGCGCGAGGCGCGACGGCTTGTCGAGGGGGCGCGGGCCATCCTTGCGACCGCAGTAGGCGCGCTGCCGCGGAACGTCGTCTTCACCTCCACGGGAACCGAAGCCAACGCGCTGGCGCTTTCACCGGGGCTTCGGGGGCAGTCTGGGGGGCCTGTCGAGCGGCTTCTGGTCTCGGCCGTCGAGCATGCTTCGGTACTGGCAGGCGGCCGGTTCCCGGCAGGTGAGATCGGTCAGATCAGGGTCACACGCTCCGGCGTGATCGACCTCGATCATTTGAAGGCGCTGCTCAGAGAGGGCCCGCCGGCGCTGGTCTCTATCATGGCGGCCAACAACGAGACGGGCGCGCTGCAGCCTATCGCCGAGGCCGCGGGAATCGTTCACGGGGCCGGCGGCCTCCTGCACGTCGACGCAATCCAGGCGCTTGGGAAAATCCCCTTCGATATCAAGGTGATCGGTGCGGACCTTGCGACCTTTTCTGCGCACAAGATCGGCGGCCCCAAGGGGGTCGGCGCGCTGGTCGTGGCCGAGGGCGTGGCCGGACTTGAGCCGGTGCTGCGGGGCGGCGGGCAGGAGCTGAACCGGCGTGCCGGAACCGAGAATGTCGCCGGCATTGCCGGCTTCGGGGCATCCGTGCGGGCTGCCCTTCAGGCTTTGCCGGAGGATGCGGAACGGATGGCAACCCTCAGAGATCGCTTGGAAAATGGCATTCGCTCCATGGCCGGCGCAACGGTCTTCTCAGATGACGCCAGGCGGTTGCCAAATACCGTTCTTTTCACGGCTCCCGGCTTGAAAGCCGAGACCGCGGTGATCGGTTTCGACCTCGAAGGTGTCGCGGTGTCCTCGGGCTCTGCCTGTTCCTCGGGCAAGGTACAGCCGTCCCACGTGCTGTCGGCGATGGGGTATGATCCCACCGTCGCCCAAGGAGCGGTGCGTCTCAGTCTGGGCTGGTCCACGGAGCCGGATGACATCAACAGGGCGTTAGAGGCTTGGCGAAAGCTCGGTAATACCCTACTTAAGGGATAAGCGATGAAACACGGCTTGAACGGTTCTAAGCGCGTGCGTCCCGCCAAGAAACATCGTAATAGTCGTCCGAATTTGATGATCCACCGCGGTCCTTGAAACCGCGAGCGGAGGATAGAATGCCAGCCGTGCAAGAGACGGTCGAGCGCGTGAAGCGCATCGACGTCGATCAGTATCGTTATGGGTTTGAGACCCTGATCGAGTCCGACAAGGCCCCAAAGGGGCTGTCGGAAGAAACCGTCAAGTTCATCTCCGAGAAGAAGAACGAACCCGCCTGGATGCTCCAGTGGCGGCTCGAGGCCTATCGGCGCTGGCTGACCATGACCGAGCCGACCTGGGCCCGCGTCGACTATCCCAAGATCGACTTTCAGGACCTCTATTATTATTCGGCTCCCAAGCCGAAGAAGACGATCACCTCGCTCGACGAGATCGATCCCGAGATTCTGAAGACCTACGAGAAGCTCGGCATTCCCTTGCGGGAAGTCGCCATGCTCGAAGGCGTCGAGCCGAAGCCCGGCGAGGAAGACCCCAACAGGCGCAAGATCGCGGTCGACGCGGTGTTCGATTCGGTCTCGGTTGCGACCACCTTCAAGGCCGAGCTGAAGAAGGCCGGCGTGATCTTCATGCCGATCTCGGAGGCGATCCGCGAGCATCCCGAGCTGGTGCAGAAATATCTGGGATCCGTGGTGCCGACGTCGGACAATTTCTACGCAACGCTGAACTCGGCGGTGTTCTCGGACGGCTCGTTCGTTTACGTGCCGCCGGGCGTGCGCTGCCCGATGGAACTGTCCACCTACTTCCGCATCAACGAGCGCAACACTGGCCAGTTCGAGCGCACGCTGATCATTGCCGACAAGGGCTCCTACGTCTCTTATCTCGAGGGCTGCACCGCGCCGCAGCGCGACGAGAACCAGCTGCACGCGGCCGTGGTCGAACTCGTCACGCACGACGACGCCGAGATCAAATATTCGACGGTGCAGAACTGGTATCCCGGCAATTCGGAAGGCAAAGGCGGCATCTACAATTTCGTCACCAAGCGTGGTGACTGCCGCGGCAACAATTCCAAGATCTCCTGGACCCAGGTCGAGACAGGTTCGGCGATCACCTGGAAGTATCCGAGCTGCATCCTGCGGGGCGACAATTCGCGTGGTGAATTCTATTCGATCGCGATCTCGAATGGCTATCAGCAGGTCGACAGCGGCACCAAGATGATCCATCTCGGCAAGAACACGTCGAGCCGTATCATCTCCAAGGGCATCGCCGCCGGCAGATCGCAGAACACCTATCGCGGCCTCGTGACGGCGCATCGCAAGGCGACCGGCGCGCGCAACTTCACCGCCTGCGATTCGCTGTTGATCGGCGACAAATGCGGCGCGCACACCGTGCCCTACATCGAAGCCAAGAACTCGTCGGCGACGTTCGAGCACGAGGCCACCACGTCCAAGATCTCCGAGGACGTGCTGTTCTACTGCATCCAGCGCGGCCTCACGCAGGAGGAGGCGGTCGGCCTCGTCGTCAACGGCTTCGTCAAGGACGTGCTGCAGCAACTGCCGATGGAATTCGCGGTGGAAGCGCAGAAGCTGATCTCGATCTCGCTTGAAGGATCGGTCGGCTAGCGCCGGCCCTCGCGGCGCGCGTCGCGCGCCCTATGCATCATTTGAATAAACTGGACACCAAGATGGCTTTGCTTGAAGTGAAAGACCTCAAGGTTCGTGTCGAGGAGCGTGAGATCCTCCATGGGTTGACGCTGACCGTGAACGAGGGCGAGATCCACGCGATCATGGGGCCGAACGGCTCCGGCAAATCGACGCTGTCCCACGTCATCGCCGGCAAGCCTGGTTACGAGGTCACCGACGGCGAGATCCTGTTCAAGGGCGAAGACCTGCTCGCGATGGCGCCCAACGAACGGGCCGCCAAGGGCGTGTTCCTGGCGTTCCAGTATCCGGTCGAGATCCCCGGCGTCTCCACCATGAATTTCCTGCGCACCGCGCTGAACGCGCAGCGCAAGGCGCGCGGCGAGGGCGAATATTCGACGCCCGACTTTTTGAAGAAAGTCCGCGAAGTCTCGAAGTCGCTGAACATCCCGCAGGACATGCTCAAGCGCGGTGTCAATGTCGGCTTCTCCGGCGGCGAGAAGAAGCGCAATGAGGTGCTGCAGATGGCGCTGTTCGAGCCGAGCCTGTGCATCCTCGACGAGATGGATTCCGGCCTCGACATCGACGCGCTGCGCATTGCAGCCGACGGCGTCAACGCGCTGCATTCGCCCAAGCGCGCGATGGTCGTCATCACCCATTATCAGCGGCTGCTGAACTATATCGTGCCTGACGTCGTGCACGTGATGTCAAAAGGCCGTGTCGTGAAGAGCGGTGGCAAGGAACTGGCGCTGGAGCTGGAAGCGTCCGGCTACGCCCAGTTCGAGGACGCCGCGTAAGGAATTTTGAGATGAACGTTGCTGTGGCAAAGACCGGAAACGGCCGCGCGGTGAGCGATCTCTTCGCCAGCGCCGAAAGCCGGCTGCCGGGTTCGCCTTCCGTGATCGCGGTACGCCGCGAGGCGTTCGAGACCTATGAGCGTCTCGGCCTGCCGCACCGCCGGATCGAGGAGTGGAAGTACACCGATCTGCGCGCGCTGGTCGGCGAGGTACTGCCGCTCGCGGCTGCGCCCGATGCGACTGCGTTGAAGCGCGCCGCGGACGCGGTGAAAGCACATGCGATCGCCGGCGCCCGCAAGCTGGTGCTGGTCGACGGTGTGTTCGCTCCCGATCTCTCCGACGTCAAGGCGCTCGCCTCCGAGGCGAGCTTTAAGACGTTGCGGGAGACGCTGGAGAAGGATTCCGGTCTGTTAAGGACCGCGGCCATCGATGCGGTGATCGCGCTGAACGCGGCGATGGCGACCGACGGTGTCGTGCTTGATATCGCCGACGGCACGCAGCTGTCCGCGCCGATCCAGATCATCCACATCGCGGTTGCATCTTCCGCGTCGGCTTTCACCCGCTCGCAGGTTGCGGTCGGGAAGGGCGCTCGTGCCACCATCATCGAGAGCTTTGTCGCGGCCGGCGCCAAGGCTTACCAGGTCAACGATGCCGTCATCCTCTCGGTTGGCGATAATGCCGACATCGCGCATATCCGTCTGATGGACGATTCGCCGGATGCGGTGAACATCACCTCGCAGTTCGTCACGGTCGGTGCGAATACAAAGCTCAACTTCTTCAACATGACGACCGGCGCGGCAGTCAGCCGCCTGCAAGGCTTCATCACGCTGGCAGGCGAGGGCAGCGAGCTCTCGGTCAACGGCGTGAACCTGTTGCAGAAGACCGAACACGGCGACACCACGCTGGTGGTCGACCATGCCGTGCCGAACTGCGTCAGCCGAGAAGTTTTCCGCGCCGTGATCGACGATCGCGCCCATTCGGTGTTCCAGGGCCGCATCATCGTTCGTCCCGATGCGCAGAAGACCGACGGCAAGATGATGATCCGCGCGCTGCTGCTCTCGGATGAGGCGGAAGCCGACAACAAGCCCGAGCTCGAGATCTTTGCGGACGACGTCTCCTGCGGTCACGGCGCCACCGCCGGTGCGCTGGACGACAGTCTGCTGTTCTATCTGAAGGCGCGCGGCCTGCCGGAGAAGCAGGCCCAGGCGCTGCTGATCCAGGCCTTCGTCGGCGAGGCGATCGAGCAGATCGCCGACGATGATCTGCGCGAGCACGTGATCGGCATTGCCGAGCGCTGGCTGGAGCGGCGCCAATGAGCACGCATCCGGCAGTCAAGAACGGCTCTTACGACGTTGCGCGCGTGCGCCAGGATTTTCCGGCGCTGGCCATGCAGATCTACGGCAAGCCGCTGGTCTATCTCGACAACGCCGCATCTGCGCAGAAGCCGAGCGCCGTGCTCGATCGCATGACGCAGGCCTACACCTCCGAATATGCCAACGTGCACCGCGGCCTGCATTATCTCGCCAACGCCGCGACCGAAGCCTATGAGGGCGGCCGCACCAAGGTGGCGCAGTTCATCAACGCGCCGCGGACCGAGGAAGTGATCTTCACCCGCAACGCGACCGAGGCGATCAACCTCGTCGCCTCGTCCTGGGGCGAGCCGAACATCAAAGCAGGCGACGAGATCGTCATTTCGATCATGGAGCACCACTCCAACATCGTGCCCTGGCATTTCCTCAGGGAACGCCATGGTGCCGTGATCAAATGGGCGCCGGTCGACGACGAGGGCAATTTCCTCATCGACGAATTCGAAAAGCTGCTGACGTCGAAGACCAAGCTGGTCGCGATCACGCAGATGTCGAACGCGCTTGGCACCATCGTCCCGGTCAAGGACGTTGTGAAGATCGCCCACGCCCGCGGCATTCCCGTGCTGGTCGACGGCAGCCAGGGCGCGGTGCATATCCCAGTCGACGTCCAGGACCTCGGCTGCGACTTCTATGTCTTCACCGGCCACAAGGTCTACGGGCCGACCGGCATCGGCGTGCTCTGGGCCAAGTACGACCACCTGGTCGCGATGCGCCCCTATAACGGCGGCGGCGAAATGATCCGCGAGGTCTCGCGCGACATCGTCACCTACGGCGATCCCCCGCACAAATTCGAGGCCGGCACGCCGGCGATCGTCGAGGCCGTCGGGCTCGGCGCCGCGATCGACTACGTCAATTCGATCGGCAAGGAGCGCATCGCCGCGCACGAGCACGATCTCGTCACCTACGCCCAGGATAAGCTGCGCGAGATCAACTCGCTGCGGCTGATCGGCACGGCGCGGGGCAAGGGCCCGGTGATCTCCTTCGAACTCAAGGGCGCGCACGCCCACGACGTCGCCACCGTGATCGACCGCCAGGGCATCGCGGTGCGCGCCGGCACCCATTGCGTGATGCCGCTTTTAGAGCGGTTCAACGTCACAGCCACGTGCCGGGCGTCGTTCGGCATGTATAATACGCGGGAAGAAGTCGATCATCTGGCACAGGCGCTGTTGAAGGCGCGGGATTTGTTCGCATGAGTGACACGGCCGAAATCAAAGCCAATCCGATGGAAACCCAGTCGGCGCTGCCGCCTGAGGAGACCGAGCGTCTCACCACCGAGATCATCGCCGGGCTCAAGACCGTGTTCGACCCGGAAATCCCGGCTGATATCTACGAGCTCGGCCTGATCTACAAGGTCGAGATCAAGGACGATCGTTCCGTCGATGTGCAAATGACGCTGACGACACCGAATTGCCCGGCCGCCGGCGAGCTGCCGACCATGGTCGAGAACGCGGTCGCCAGCGTCCCCGGCGTCGGCGTGGTCGACGTCAAGGTGGTCTGGGAGCCGGCCTGGACGCCGGAACGCATGAGCGACGAGGCCCGCCTCGTGCTCAACATGTGGTGACGCGTAACCTCGGCTTTAGATCCTTGTTAGATCCTTGGCATTGAATTCGCTCGGCAACGGACCACATCATTGACATGACACAGATATCGTCGGGCTCGACACCAGCATCCACTCCAAAGCCGAGGCGGCCCCGCCCGCAGGTCATGCGGCTGACGGACGCTGCCGCCCAGCGCATCAGCGAGCTGACCCAGCGGGCCGATTCCGAGATCGTTGGCCTGCGCGTCGGCGTCAAGAACGGCGGCTGTGCCGGACAGTCCTACACCGTCGAATACGCCCATGATGTCCGGCCGACCGACGAGGTCGTCGAGGACAAGGGCGTCAAGATCCTGGTCGATCCCAAGGCCGTGCTGTTCCTGCTCGGCACCGAGATGGACTACAAGGCCGACAAGATGCAGGCCCAGTTCGTCTTCAACAACCCCAACCAAGTCTCCGCCTGCGGCTGTGGCGAGTCGGTCGAGCTGCGTCCGGCGCAGATCGACGGGTAGTCCGTTTCTCGCAAATCACTCCGCTGTCGTCCTGGCGAAGGCCAGGATCCATACCGCGTGATCTCGCGGTGATCGTCGGTGCCAATACCGACGCTGGCACGACTGGCAGTCTTCGCTAAACTCCCTCCCGTGGAATGGGTCCTGGCTTTCGCCAGGACGACCGTGCGGAAATAGTTCAGCCATGGACCGCGAATTTCTGATCGACCTGTTCGCCGATTTCGGCCCCGTCGCCATCCGGAAAATGTTCTCCGGCTACGGCATCTCCGCCGACGGCGTCAACTTCGCGCTGGCCTTGCGCGCCGGCCTGTTCTTCCGCGCTGACGAGATGACCATCCCGGATTTTGAGGCGGAAGGCTCGAAGCCGTTCCAATACTCGACCCGCGCCAAGACCGTGGTGGTGAACTCCTATTGGGAGCTGCCGGCCCGCCTGTTCGACGATTCCGCGGAACTCGCGCAATGGGCGAGGGCCGCGCTTGCTGCTGCCCAGCGCGCCAAGGTGAAGAAGCCGCCCAAGGTGAAGAAGGCGGCGAAGAAGGTTGCGAAGAAGCCCGTTGCAACGAAGCGGCCGACCAAGAAGAAAACAGTGCGCAGGGCGGGCAAAGCGAAGCGTGCCCTCCGCTGACGTGCTGGTGTGGGAGATGATGGGCATGGCGCTGAGCGCCTTTGCCCACCCGATGGGACTTCACTCCACGGCCTTGGTCAGACCAACCCGCATGTCCCTGGCGGTGAAGACGCAGACGCCGTCGGCCAGCACGCGACCGTCGGCAATTCCGAGCACCAGCTTGCCGCGCCGGACCATCCTCACGGAGACCTCGTAGCGCACGCGTTGCGCGTTCGGTGTGACCTCGCCCGTGCACGCGACTTCGCCGACGCCGATGGCGCGGCCCTTGCCCGGCGAGCCCGACCATCCCAGCCAGTAGCCGACCATCTGCCACATGGCATCCAAACCCAGAGACGCTGGCATCGTGGCATCGCCGTGATAGTGGCAATCGAAGAACCAATGGCCCGGCGCGATGTCGAGTTCGCCGACGATATGGCCCTTGCCGAACTCGCCGCCATCCAGGCTGATCTCCGTGATGCGATCCATCATCAGCATCGGCGGCGCTGGCAATTGCGCATTGCCCGGGCCGAAATAGCCGCCCTCGCTCGATCTCAGCAGCTCGTCCCTGGTGTAGGACGGTTGCGGTGAGTGAAAATCATGCGGGTTTGGCAAGGCGAAAAGTCCTCCGGATGCTCGCAGTCGGACGCCTTGAGACGGCGAGGGAGATGTCGTTCGTCGGGTCAGAATGTCAAGCGCGGCTGTCGGTGCGCAGCTTCGGATTCACGCCACCCGGTTATGCGTCTCGACCGCGAATTCCGGATCGGCCTCGCAGATCACGCGGTTGCGGCCGTTGCGTTTGGCGGCGTACAGGCAGGCATCCGCGCGTTCGATCAGCGCATCGGTGTCGTCGCCCTGCTTGAGCATGGAGACGCCGACGGAGATGGTGACCCGGCCAAGGATTTCGCCGGTGGACTTCTTCTTTAGTTCCTTCGCCATCACCGCGCGGCGGATGTGATCGGCCACCGTCAGGGCCTGGCGCAGCGCGGTGTTGGGCAGCACGACCGCGAATTCCTCGCCGCCATAGCGGGCGGTGATGTCCTGGCCCTTGATGGTCTGCTTCAGCGACAGGCCGACCAGCCGCAGCACCTGGTCGCCGGTGAGATGGCCGTAGGAATCGTTGAACGACTTGAAATGATCGATGTCGACCAGCAGCAGCGACAGCGGCTCGCCGGAGGCGAGCGCGCCTTGCACGGCCATGTCGATCATGCGATCGAAATATTTGCGGTTGCCGAGCCCCGTCAGCGGATCGGTCAGGCTCTCGGCGCGGATCGCCTCCAGGCTCTGCTGGAGGTTGCTGATCTCGCTCCTCGAGAGCGTCAGCCGGTCTTCCAGCGCCTTGTTGGTCTCGCGCATCTCGCTGGTCGAATGCAGCAGCGTCTCGATGATCGACTTGATCTGCTCGCGGCTTTCGGCCGATGACAGCTTTTTGGTCGCGTCTGACAGGCTCGCATCGTAGGAGCCGGTCATCGCGAGCGCGTCGCCGAGAACCTTTATGACGTCGTCGATCTCGCCGATGACGCGCGCGCCGACCTTGTCGATGCGCTCAGTGGTCTTGATGTGGGAGAGGTAGGTCTCGTAGATCTGATCGAGATCGGCTTCGGTCAGCTTGCCGCTTCGCGCCAGCGTCTCGTTGATGATCTTGTTGAGCGGGGCGTTGTAGCCGGTGGCGTAGACGTACCAGATCTCGTAATTGCGGGGAATTGCCGTCTGCCGTAGCGATCGGATCTGACCGAGCGCTATCTGGGCGAACGCCATCGTGCGTTCGTGTTCGTCGAGCACCTTGACCACGGAACATACCCCACAGCGACCGGCGTGCCGACGACCGCAGCAATACTTAAATTATGTTCGTAGGCTAACGGACGATCGTGAACGCCCCGTAAATATACGTCCACGAATGCATCCGAAAAAGTGCGCGCCGGCTTGGTTTCAACCAAAGCCTGGCGCGCATCGTGCTTCAGGCGCCGGCGGGGGAGCGAACTGGACGCAGCAGAAATGCCGGCAGATGCGAGTGGTCACCCGGCTCGCTGTCGGCTTCGCGTTGGCGGCGCGGCTCGGGACGGCCGATCGACGGCACATGCGACGGATTGGCCTGCTGGCGCGCACCGTCACGCGGCTCGGATGATGGCTTGGCTTCGCGCGGCGGCCTGGCTTCACGCGAAGGTCTTGCTTCACGCGGAGGCCTTGCCTCGCGCGCGGGCCTTGCTTCGGAAGCGGGCCTTGCTTCGGTCGAAGGCTGTGCCTCGCCACGCGGTTCGCGCGGCTCGTGGCTGCGCTCACGATCGCGGCCGCGCTGCGGCTTTCCGCGTCCGCCGCGTGACCGTTCACGGCCGCGCTGCTCGCGCGGACGCTCGCTCGCGTCGGAAGCATCGGTGCGGACTTCGAAATCGCCCTCCGCGCGTGGAATGCTCTGGCCGATCAGCTTCTCGATCGCCACCATCGATTTCTGGTCGAGCGGCGTGACGAGCGAGATCGCCATGCCGGACCGGCCTGCGCGACCGGTGCGGCCGACGCGGTGGACATAATCGTCGGGATGGTGGGGAACGTCGAAATTGAAGACGTGGCTGACCTCGGGGATGTCGAGGCCGCGGGCGGCGACGTCGGATGCGACCAGCAGGGGCAGCTCGCCCTTGCGGAACTGCTCGAGTGCCGCCGTGCGGGCCGACTGGTCCATGTCGCCGTGCAGCGCGCCGACGCTGAAGCCGTGCTTTTGCAGCGATTTGTGAACGACGGCGACCTCGCGCTTGCGATTGCAGAAGATGATCGCGTTCTGGAGATCCTTGGCCTCGCGCAGCAATCGGCGAAGCAGCTCGCGCTTCTCGTGCGCCTCGCGCCCGGCCGGGACCTGACACTGCGTAACGGTGACAGCGGTGGTGGCGGGCTTCGATACCTCGATCTTCTGCGGATTGTGCAGGAAGGTTTCGGTGATGCGCCGGATCTCCGGCGGCATGGTCGCGGTGAAGAACAGGGTCTGCCGCGTGAACGGGACGAGCTTGCAGACGCGCTCGATGTCGGGAATGAAGCCCATGTCCAGCATGCGGTCGGCTTCGTCGATGACGAGCAGCTCGACGCCGGTGAGCAGCAGGCCGCCGCGCTCCGTGTGGTCGAGCAGGCGGCCGGGAGTGGCGATCAGCACGTCGACGCCGCGCGTCAGCTTGGCATCCTGGTCGCCGAAGGAAACGCCGCCGATCAGGAGGGCGACGTTGAGTTTCTGGCCCGCGCCGTAGCGGTCGAAGTTTTCCTTCACCTGCGCCGCGAGTTCGCGGGTCGGCTCAAGGATCAGGGTGCGCGGCATGCGCGCCCGGGCGCGACCCTTTTCGAGGATGGTGAGCATCGGCAGCACGAAGGCCGCGGTCTTGCCGGTGCCAGTCTGGGCGATGCCGAGCACGTCCTTGCGAGCGAGGACGTGAGGGATCGCCTGTTCCTGAATGGGGGTGGGGGTGGTGTAACCGGTGGCCGCCACTGCAGCGAGGACTTTTTCGGATAGTCCGAGATGGGTAAAAGACATTGAGCCTCTGGTCGAAACCGCCGTTCGGAATCGAGGGTAATAAGGCTGTCGCGTTCCACCCCAAAACGGCGCGCTCTCAAAGAAGCTGGGGGTGCTGACTCACGCGAACAAAGCGCCAAGCTCAGGAATCGCTCTTCGATCTGAGCCGCGTCGCCACGGAACATAGGGGGGAATCGGCCAAAGTCAATGGAGCGGGCGCGGGAAGGCCCTAAAAAACCTGAGGTTTTCGCCCAAATAGTGGGAGCGGCTGCGGTTTTCCGCCCAAACGTCGGCTAGCGCCCCTCCGGCCCCTGCGCGCGGAAGTCGCCGGGCGCGATCCCGTAGGCGGCGTTGAAGACCCGGTAATAGGTCGCGACGCTCTCGAAGCCGCAGGAGGTCGCGATGTCGGCAATCAACCGGTCCGGGGCTTCGCGCATCAAGCGGCGGCTCTGGTTCAGGCGTTCGTCCGTCACGGTTTGCGAGAAACTCCTGGCCGCGCTCTCGAACAACGTATGCAGGTGACGCACGGAGACGCCGAGCAGGTCGGCCACCATGGTCGGCGCCAGATTTGGGTCTTGCAGGTGCCGCGCGATCAGGCGCCGTGCGTACGAGAGCCGGGCGGTCCGCAGTGCGGCCTGCCCGAGGCGGCTGCCGGGCCGCAGGATGCCGCGCTCGATCAGCGCCAGATGAGCTAAAGCCTCGACGAGGGAAGCGGCATCGGCCGCGCCGTCATCACCCGCGGCAACCTCGCCGAGATCCGCAAAGCAGGCGCCGAGTAGAGGCTTCAAGCCGGGATCGTCGAACGTCCGGGGCGCAAGCTCGCGCATGCGCTTGTCCTGCGTGGAGAGGCCGCTCAGCGAGACTTTCAGGATCCGCAGGTGGAAGCCTCCCGTGCCCAGCGGCGCGGCGCGATAGGGCTGGTCGGTATGGCTGGTAGCGAAGCTGCCATTGGCGATCGTGAAGTTGCTGCCGCGCATGCCGCCGAACCAGCCGCCGCTGCCGAGCTGCTGATAGACGCAGAGGCTGTCGCCCGGCGCGTGAGCGATATCGGTCACGCTGCGCTCGACCGTGTAATGGGAGGCCTTCAGCTCGACGAGGCCGGCTCCGCCAAGCTGGCGCAGCGAGAATTCGCCGAAGAAGTTCGCGCGGCGTTCGGGCTCGAGTTCGACGGTGACGCCGAACAGGCCCTTGGCGCGCACCTCGCGCCAAAAGTCGAAGCGGTCGTGCGGCTCGACCTCGTCGGTGCACCAGCGATACACGGCGGCCCCTCGCTTCCAGCGGAATTGCCCACAAGAATTGACCGAGAAAAAGCAAATTCCGGTGGCATCTACCATAGGCTAGACAACAGACCTGAGTCCTCAGGGCGGTTGAACCAGCGATGTGGCTGGGCCGACTATCACATCAACGGCGCGGTTCCCATGAACCGCTGTTCGAGGGAACCGGCGTGGGCCGTTCTTGAGGGATTTTCGATGACGCGTCGGCTTCTCAGAGTACTGGCAGCGCTTGGCCTTGCGGCCGGCCTCAGCGGTTTCGCGCTTCCCGCCTGTGCCGAGAAGCGCGTTGCGCTCGTCGTCGGCAACAACGACTACAGGAACGTTCCGAAGCTGCTCAAGGCGGTCAACGACGCCCGCACCATGGGCGATACGCTGAAGCAGCTCGGATTCTCCGTAATGCTCGCCGAAAACCAGAGCCGGCAGCAATTTTCGGAGACGCTGCTCGCGTTCGATCGGACGATCGAGCCCGGCGACACCGCGTTCTTCTTCTATGCCGGCCACGGCTTCGAGATCGCGGGCCAGAACTATCTGCTGCCGACGGACGTGCCCGCGGCGACGGAAGGGCAGGAAGAACTGGTGCGTGACGCCTCCATCCTGGCCGATCGCATCGTCGAGCGCCTCCAGAACAAGAAGGCGCGGACCTCGATCCTGGTGTTCGACGCCTGCCGCAACAACCCGTTCGAGCGCAAGGGTACCCGCGCCGTCTCCGGTGGCGGCGGGCTTGCCCCGATGGTGCAGCTGCCCGAAGGCGTGTTCTCGGTCTTCTCGGCGGGCCCGCGCCAGACCGCGCTCGACCGCCTCTCCAATGACGACGCCAATCCCAATTCGGTATTCACGCGCACCTTCGCCAAGGAACTGCTCCAGCCCGGCGAGAACCTGGTGCAAGTGGCGCAGCGTACGCGCCGTCTCGTGAGCGAGATGGCCGACACTGTCAAGCACAGGCAGGTGCCGGTCTATTTCGATCAGATGGTCGATGACGTCTTCCTCAGCGGCATCGCCAAGGATGCCGCCGCGCGCCCGGCCGATCCGCCGGCGCAGAAGCTCGCGGCGCTGCCACCGGTGTCGGTGCCGCGCGTGCCGAAGGAGGAGACCACCAACGCGCCGATCGCGAGCTTCTCGCGTCACAATGGCGGCTGGAGCGTGGTGTTCTCCTTTGCCGATCCGACCCTCGGCGTTTCCTGGCGCATGGCCGGCAACGGCGACTTCCGCGAAACCGGCTTCATCGATACGCTCGACCCGCGCACGCGCAAGAGGATGCCGAACCCGTCGATCGAATTGCCGCCGGACGCGCAGGCCGGCACCATCGAGGTTCGCTATGTCGACCAATCCGGTGACATGCAGGGGCCGTTCCCGATCAGGTTCGATCCCGAAGCCGCGCTGATCCGTGACCAGCGCAAGATCCTGGACATGACCGCGACGAGCTGGCTGTCATTCCGCGAGTTCAACGGGCTGCTGGTCTACTACACGCACCTCGTGTCCTACCGCTGCGCCATCCGCGAGGTGCGCATCGGCATCGATACCGCCGTTCCGAACCAGGTGTTGAAGATGCCGGGCTGCGACATGCGCGATCCCAGTGCGATCAGCGCCGGCATGCCGCTCTCCATGAAGCTCGCGCCGGCAACGCAGTTCATCTCGGTGGAGCTGACCTATCGCGACGGCAGCGTGTCGGAGATCAAGAGCTTCCGCAGCGCGAACCGCAGCAACAACTGAGGTGTCGAGCAGGCCGCGTAGCTATTCGCGGCGCTTCCGGATGAAGCGTTTGAGGGCCTCGATCAAGGACGGGGTCAGCGGGAAGAAAGCGCCCATCGCGATCGAGATGATGACTTGGCGCGGCAGGAGCTTGACCTACTCCTCGTACGGATAACCGTTCTGTTCGATGCGCACCGGCGCAAGCGGCGGCCTGCCCGGTGCGATCATGATCAAGACGAAAAGCACGTTGATCAGGATCCAGACGCCGAGCAGTATGAGGATTGTCTGCACTGCAATTTCCCGAATGAGTCGGAATTGGAGGCAAGGCTAACGGCCATTCACAACCGCAGCAAATGAATCTTGCTTGCTGCACTGCACAGAATGCTTGGCTCGTGAAGGAGGACCCGACCGTGAAACCCGATACGTTGCAGCGTCCCCAGGGCTCCCCGCTGAAGGTGCGGTGTTGCATCGTCGGCGGCGGACCGGCGGGCATGATGCTCGGCTATCTCCTCGGGCGCGCCGGCATCGATGTCGTGGTGCTGGAGAAGCATGCGGATTTCTTCCGCGACTTCCGCGGCGACACCGTGCATCCTTCGACGCTCCAGGTGATGGACGAGCTCGGCCTGATCGACGGATTCCTGAAGCTGCCGCATCAGCGCTTGCAAAAGCTGGACGGCCTGTTCGGCAGTACCCCCGTTCGCATCGCCGATCTCAGCCGCCTCCGCACCAAGTACCCCTTCATCGCCTTCATGCCGCAATGGGATTTCCTGAATTTCCTGCGCGAGGCCGGCCAGCGCTTCGCCTCGCTGCAGGTGATGATGAACACGGAGGCCGTCGATCTGATCCGCCGCGGCGAGACCATCGCCGGCGTGCGGGCGAATACGCCTGACGGTATCGTGGACATCGAAGCTGATCTCACCATCGCATGTGACGGCCGGCATTCGACCGTGCGCCAGCATTCCGGCCTCGAGGTCGAGGAGATCGGCGCGCCAATGGACGTGCTGTGGTTCCGCGTCGGACGCAAGGCGAACGAGACCGAGAACCTGTTCGCGCGCGTCGAGCCCGGCAAGATGATGATCACCTTCGACCGCGGCGACTATTGGCAGTGCGCCTATGTCATCGCCAAGGGACAATACGACGCGGTGAAGGCGAGGGGATTGCAGGCGCTGCTCGACGACGTCGTTCGCATGGCGCCGATCCTGAAGAGCGGCATTGCCGAGGTGAAGAACTTCGACGATGTCAAGCTGCTCACCGTCGCGATCAACCGCCTGCCGCGCTGGACGCGGCCGGGCCTGCTTCTGATCGGCGACGCCGCACATGCGATGTCGCCGGTCGGCGGTGTCGGCGTCAATCTCGCCGTCCAGGATGCGGTCGCGACCGCAAACCTGCTGGCGGACGAGCTGCAGCGCGGCTGCCCGTCGGAGGACGAACTCGATGCCGTGCGCCGTCGCCGCGAATTCCCGGTGAAGATGACGCAGCGGATGCAGATGATCGTGCAGAACAACATCATCAGCGGCGCCTTGCAGGGCGGCGACCGGCCGCTGAAAGTGCCGCTGGTCCTGCGCCTCATCACCGCGCTGCCGTGGCTCCAGGGCATTCCGGCGCGCCTGCTCGCGCTTGGCGTCCGGCCCGAGCACGTGCAGTCGAAGGCTACGCCGGCACGGTAGCGCAAGGGCCCGGTAGGGATAACGCGGCGTTAAATCGCGCTCGACGCGTTGCCTGCGTGCAACAGCGCAAACGGATTGAAGGCGCGCTGCTTGCCAATCCGACGTCTTAACTGTCTTGATTCAAATTTGAGTAAGACCTGCGTGTGAGCGTGCACCCATCAAAGGACACGGGGTGTACCATGCGTAACAAGTTGATTGCCGCCTTCGCCTGCACGACCGCTCTGATTTCGACCGGCGCCGCTTCCGCCGCCGATCTCGGTGCTCGGCCCTACACAAAGGCGCCGGCCTATATGGAGTCGATGTTCAACTGGACCGGCTTCTATGTCGGCGGCCACATCGGCGGTGCATGGACCAACGAGCAGTTCATCAACAACGGGACCGGGGCACCGTTTGGCGATCTGACCCCGGGGCAGGGCTACCGTCAGCGCAACTCCGGCATCCTGGGCGGCGCCCAGATCGGCTACAATTGGCAGGCCAACAACTACGTGTTCGGTATGGAAGGCACGATCTCGGGCCTCGACAACAAGGGCTCGTTCTTGAACACCGCGTTCGGCGCGGGTGACGACGTGTTCTCCTGGCGCACCAATGTGCTTGCCACCGTCGTCGGTCGCGCGGGCTTCGCCGTGCAGAACAACCTGTTCTACATCAAGGGCGGCTATGCCGGCGTGAACAACCGTCTGTCGGTCACCGATACGGTCGGTCCGGCCACCGGTTCCGGCGGTCAGACCCATTGGGCCAACGGCTGGACCGTCGGTGCCGGCTGGGAATACGGCATCACCCGCAACTGGATCGTCGGCCTCGAGTACAACTACGCAGCCTTCGCCAGCCAGACCTATCAACTCGGCGGCACCTCCGGCAATTACAGCTTCGATGCCAAGCCGCGCGACCTGCAGTGGGCCGTCGTGCGCGCCAGCTACAAGTTCGACGCGCCGGTCATCGCCCGCTACTAAGTGGGTCAACGAACGACCAAGCAGCCATAAAGACGATCACTGCCCAAATTCAAAAGCCCCGGCATTGTCCGGGGCTTCTTTTTTGTGTGCAGATTTATTGGTGCGGCCTACGCCATCACCGAGAACCCGCCATCGACGGGGATCGCGGTGCCGGTGACGAAGTTGGAGGCGGATGAGGCGAGGAACACGGTGATGCCGGCGAAGTCGTCGATGTCGCCCCACCGCCCCGCAGGCGTGCGTGCCAGCACCCGCTCGTGCAATCCCGATACCTGCTGCCGCGCACCGCGGGTCAGGTCGGTGTCGATCCAGCCCGGCAGGATGGCATTGACCTGGATGTTGTCGGGCGCCCACGCATTGGCGCAGGCGCGCGTGTACTGAACGATGCCGCCCTTGCTCGCCGCATAGGCCGTCGCGAAGCTCGCGCCGAAGATCGACATCATCGAGCCGATGTTGATCACCTTGCCGTTGCCGGACGCCTTCAGCGCCGGATAAGCCAGCTTCGAGCACAGGAAGGCGCTGGTGAGATTGGTGTTGATCACCGTGTTCCACTCGTCGAGCTCGAGCTCGTGCGGCGGCTTGCGGATGCTCATGCCGGCATTGTTGATGAGGATGTCGATGCGGCCGAAATCCCTGACGACGCGATCGATCATCGCGGCGATGGCCGCCTTGTCGGTGACGTCGGTGGCAACACTGATCGCCTTCACGCCGCGCTGGCTGAGATCAGCGACGGCGGCGGCGGATTTGGTTTCGTTGCGCCCGACCACGGCGATGTTGGCGCCGGCATCGGCGAGGCCACGGGCCATTCCGAGCCCGATGCCGCCATTGCCTCCCGTGACAATCGCGACCTTGCCGCGGAGATCGAACCGACTGGTTGTCATGCTGCTATTCCCTGGTTCTTCTATTGGTTGCTCTGCCAGATCAGCACCAGCCCGAAGCCGGCCAAGGCTGCGCCATAGCCGGCCCATTGCAGCTGGTTGACCATGAAGCTCGATCGCGGCCACGCGACGGTGCCCGTACCCTGTCCGATCCAGAGCAGCCCGACGGCAAGGGCAAACAGGCCTGCTATCAGCAGAAATCTGCGCATGCATTCCTCCCCGGCGGTTTGCTTCTGTCGTGACGCGACATGACGATTGCCGCGGCCCGAAAACTTGCCGGGAGACTAGCCGTAGCCGTGGTCGGGATACAATGGCCGCTGATGCAGGCCGCAGGGCGGATGCATGTCCATACGCAAGGTCCGCTGAAGCACCGTACAACGAAAAAGCCCCGGACGATGCCGGGGCTTTGACGTCTGAACTTGCGTTCGGATCAGTACTTCGCGACGACCGGACCGGTCCAGTTGAAGCGGTAAACCAGCGAAGTCGAGATCGTCTGGTTCCAGCTGTTGGCGCGAATGCTCTGACCGACCGGGAGGTTACCGGCATCGAACAGGATGTCCTGGGTCTTGGCATTGTAGAAGGCCGAACGGTACTCGGTCTTCATGAACCAGCCGGGCGACTGGATGCCGAAGATGTTCAGGTTGTTCTCAACGCCGCCGCCGATGAACCAGCCATTGCGGTTGTAGCCGTTGAGGTGAACGCCGGCCGGAGCGCCAGCCAAGGTCATGAAGTTGGTGCTGCCGAAGTGGGCGCCGGAGTAACCGCCGTTGACGTAGGAGAGAACGTTCGGAGCGACC
This sequence comes from Bradyrhizobium sp. 17, assembly GCF_023073515.1. Lineage (NCBI taxonomy): Bacteria > Pseudomonadati > Pseudomonadota > Alphaproteobacteria > Hyphomicrobiales > Nitrobacteraceae > Bradyrhizobium > Bradyrhizobium sp. 17. The sequence continues at coordinate 609,378 of NZ_JADPJQ010000130.1, forward strand.
AGCCAGCCGAGGCGCACACCAGCGGCCCAGGAGTCTTCCAGCTTCTGGTTGCCGGTGATGCCGAGCAGGGGATCTTGAATGGTAGCACGGATGCTGCCGAACTGACCGTCAGCGAACACGCCGGCGACCCAGGTGCCACTGAACTGCCAGTCGTAGCCGAGACCGACGGTGCCGAACCAGCCCGAGCCACCCTGGCGCTGATCGATCGTCAGGGGAACTGCGCCAACCGTGGTCTGGACGCGCTGGTCAGAGGCCGAGAGGCCGCCGCCGGCGCCGCCGAAGATGTAGAAGCCGGTCCAGTTGGCGACGGGAGCCGCCATCGGGGCCTTCGCGTAGGGACGGGCGCCAAGGTCAGCGGCCGAAGCCGAAGCGGTCATGGCAGCAACCGCGGTCAGTGCGAGCAAAATCTTCTTCATCTTAAAAATCCCCAAGCTTTGGTCTGTCTGGCAGGCGCGAGCGCACTGAAGTCCGTGTGATCTGATGTCCTGGACTATACCTGCTTCTCTCCGAAATGCTGTAGCAGGCACAGTCGCCGGGAAACGCCGCACGGCAGGGATTCTGGGTGCCGTCGTGGAAATGTGAAATAAGTACGCATTATCAATGCAGTACGTCGAATTTTGCGATTTGCGTTTTGGTAGCTTCTCGTTAGCGAATCCGGCTTTGTCCGAAATGGAGGCAGTCCTGCATCAGTCATGGCTCGGTGAGTCGTTGGCCGAGTCGCGGCGCGATGAGGCCGGGAATCAACGAAATCGAGGCGGACGTTGGCGGGATTGGCGGGAAAGAGCGGTTGTCATCTCCCAAAAAACAAAAGAGCCCCGGGCATCATGCCGGGGCTCTGGATGGATACGACCGGGCAGCGCCTGCGGATCAGACGTCCAGCAGGTCGTCATTGGCGAATTCGGCCTTGTCCGAGATGAAGGCGAAGCGGGCTTCGGCCTTGGTGCCCATCAGGCGTTCCACCGAATCCGCCGTGGTGTCGCGGTCGTCGGCGAGCAGAACCACCTTCAGCATGGTCCGCTTGGCCGGATCCATGGTGGTTTCCTTGAGCTGCGCCGGCATCATTTCGCCGAGGCCTTTGAAGCGATTGACCTCGACCTTGGCGTTGGCGTTGAACTCGCTCTTGATCAGCGCTGCCTTGTGCGCGTCATCGCGGGCGTAGACCGACTTCGTGCCGTTGGTCAGCTTGTAGAGCGGCGGCACGGCGAGGAAGAGATGGCCTTCATCGATCAGCCGCGGCATCTGCCGGTAGAAGAAGGTGATCAGCAGCGACGCGATGTGGGCACCGTCGACATCGGCGTCGGTCATGATGATGATGCGCTGGTAGCGCAGATCCTCTTCGCGATACTGCGCGAGCATGCCGCAGCCGATCGCCTGCACGAGGTCGGCGAGCTGCGTGTTCGCCGTCAGCTTGTCCTTGCCGGCGGACGCGACGTTGAGGATCTTGCCGCGCAGCGGCAACACGGCCTGGGTCTTGCGGTCGCGCGCCTGCTTGGCGCTGCCGCCGGCCGAGTCACCCTCGACGATGAAGAGTTCTGAGCCTTCCAACCCTGCATCGCTGCAATCGGCGAGCTTGCCGGGGAGGCGCAGCTTCTTGCCGGCGGTCTTGCGCGCGGTCTCCTTCTCCTGGCGGCGGCGCAGCCGCTCCTCGGCGCGGTCGACCACGAAGTCGAGCAGCCTGTTGGCCTGGTTCGGATTGCCCGACAGCCAATGGTCGAACGGATCCTTCATCGCCTGTTCGACGATGCGCTGCGCTTCGGCGGTGGCGAGACGGTCCTTGGTCTGGCCCTGGAATTCAGGCTCGCGCACGAACACCGAGAGCATCACGGCTGCACCCACCATCACGTCTTCTGACGTAATGGACGACGCGCGCTTGCCCTGGCCGACGCGTTCGGCGTGGTCCTTGAGGCCGCGCAGCAGCGCGCTGCGCAGCCCGGATTCGTGCGTGCCGCCGTCGGGCGTCGGCACAGTGTTGGTGTAGGAAGACAGGAAGCCGTCGGCATCCGCGGTCCAGGCCACCGCCCATTCGCAGGCGCCATGGGCGCCGTTGCGGCCCGACTTGCCGGCGAAGATGTCGGGATGCACCAGCGTGTCGGCATGGATCGCGGCGGCCAGATAGTCCTTGAGGCCACCGGGGAAGTGGAACGTCGCTTCCGCCGGCACGTCGTCGACGCCCTTAAGCAGTTCGGGCGCGCAATTCCAGCGGATCTCGACGCCGCCGAACAGATACGCCTTCGAACGCGTCATCTTGAACAGGCGCTGCGGCTTGAACGCGGCCTTGGCACCGAAGATGTCGGTGTCCGGCTTGAAGCGCACGCGGGTTCCGCGGCGGTTGTTGATCTTGCCGAGATCCTCGAGCTTGCCCTTCGGGTGGCCGCGCTCGAACGTCATGCGATAGAGTTTCTGGCTGCGCGCGACCTCGACCTCGAGCAGCGAGGAGAGGGCGTTCACCACGGAGATGCCGACGCCGTGCAGGCCGCCCGAGGTCTCGTAGACCTTGGAGTCGAACTTGCCGCCCGAGTGCAGCGTGCACATGATGACTTCGAGCGCCGACTTCTTCGGGAATTTTGGATGCGGATCGACCGGGATGCCGCGGCCGTTGTCCGTGACGGTCAAAAAGCCGTCCGCGCTCAATTCGACTCCGATGAAGGTCGCATGCCCCGCGAGCGCCTCGTCCATCGAGTTGTCGATGACTTCGGCGAAGAGGTGATGCAGCGCCTTCTCGTCGGTGCCGCCGATATACATGCCGGGCCGGCGGCGCACCGGTTCCAGACCTTCGAGGACCTCGATGTCGGCTGCGGTGTAGTCGGCCTCGGCACCGCCCGCGCGCGGGGCGGCCTTGGCGGCGCGGGGCTTGGGCTCATCGCCGCCGAAAAAATCGTCTTTTGCTTTGGGCTTCAACTGCTTGGACATATATCTTTATGCGTTTTGAGGGCCGCATGAGCGGCGAATCGGTTGGGCCGACTATGCCACTTCTGACTTGGAAAGGTTATCGCGGGGCGGGCCGGGCGGTGTGGTTGGGAGCCAATCCCGGCGATTTTACGCCGCATCCCCATCAATTCCCGGCAATGTGACGGTCCGGTCCGGCTGGACCTGGCTTTGTGACTTGATGTCACACAAGTCATTGGCTTACCAGTCCTTTTCATCGAGCAGCACCTTCGGGCAGGACGGAAAGGCTATTTTTGAATGGAGCAGTTTGCGCAGGGGCTCGCCGATTTCGTGCGCGCTCACCAGACGTGGGCAGCTCCCATCGTGTTCGTGCTCGCCTTCGGGGAGTCGCTCGCCTTCATCTCGCTGCTGATCCCGGCCTGGGGCGCGTTGGTCGCTATCGGCGCGCTGATCGGCGCGAGTGGCATCAGCTTCTATCCGGTCTGGATCGCCGGTGGCATCGGGGCGGCGCTGGGCGACTGGGTCTCTTACTGGTTCGGCTATCGCTACAAGGAGCAGGTCGCGCAGATGTGGCCGCTCTCGCGTTATCCGGAACTCCTGCCCAGAGGCGAGGCCTTCGTGCGCAGCTGGGGCGTGCCGAGCATCTTCATCGGCCGCTTCTTCGGCCCCTTGCGTGCCTCCGTGCCGCTTGCAGCCGGCATTTTCGAGATGCCCTATTGGAGCTTCCAGGCCGCCAATTTCGTCTCGGCACTGATCTGGTCGGCGGCGCTGCTGCTGTTCGGAGATGTGATCGCCAAGATCATGGAATGGATCTGGGGCGTGGTGTGACGTCGGAACCTTGACGGCGACCGCAACTGGCCTTATAGCACCGCGCCATGATCAACGCCGCGACCATCCTGTTCGCCCGTCGCCGCCGCCGCTCTTTAGCGGTTTGGGCGGTCGATCGCGTTTGAGATCATCGTCTTTGCCGCTGGATCCGATCCGCGGCATTCTCTCTCCTGTCAGTGCGATCTGATCCGGCGGCCACCAAGGAGGCCAGCAGGAGACTACGATGTATACGCCACCCTTTTTCAAGCAGGACCGCGCCGCGAGCCTGAAATTCGCCGACACGCGCGGCTTCGGCACCATGTGCGCCTTCGACGGCCACAAGCCGATCGCCTCGCCGCTGCCGTTCTATTTGACCTATGCCGCGGACGGCACGCCGCAGGCCGCGTTTCATGTCGCCCGTCACAATCCGCTGCTAAAGCTTGCGGATGGGACGACCTCCTGGCTCCTCGCGGTCAACGGCCCCGATGCCTACGTGTCGCCGGATTGGTACGTCTCGCCGGATCAGGTGCCGACCTGGCTGTACCAGTCGGTCCATCTGACCGGGCCGGTGCGGTTGTTGTCGGATGGTGAACTGGCCGTGCAAATCGATACGCTCAGCAACAAGTTCGAGAACTGGCTGTTGCCGAAGAAGCCGTGGACGTCGGGCAAGATGACGGCCGGGCGGCTCGAGGCGATGAAGAAGGCGATCGTGGGTCTGGTCATGACGGTTGAGGAGGTCGAAGCCAGCTTCAAGCTCAACCAGCACAAGTCCGACGCCGATTATATGGCGATCGCCAATGCGCTTGGCGCGCAAGCCCATGCCGACGCCAGGGAGATCGCGCAACTGATGCAGGACGTAAGGCCGGAGGCCTTCGCATCCGAAACCAACATGCTCGAAAGGAGCGCGCCATGAGCCTCACTGAAACGACGAAAGCACCGACCACTGGCGCTGCGACAAAGCCGGCCACCGTCTTCGTCGACGGCGGCTCCGGCACCACCGGGCTTGGCATCAACGAGCGGCTGAAGCTGCAGAGCGACGTGGTCGTGAAGACGATTGCCGACGACAAGCGCAAGGATCCCGCGGCCAAGAAGGCGCTGATGGAGAAGGTTGATCTGGTCATCCTCTGTCTGCCCGACGATGCTGCCAGGGAAACGGTTGCGCTCATCGACAGCATGGGGCCGTCGGGCCCGAAGGTGCTGGATGCCTCGACCGCGTACCGGGTCGCGCCCGACTGGGCCTATGGCTTTCCGGAACTGACGCCGGATCAGGCTGGCAAGATCAAGGCTGCGAAGAAGGTGTCCAATCCCGGCTGCTATCCGACCGGCGCGATCGCGCTGCTGCGACCGATCGTCGATGCCGGCCTGCTGCCGCGCGACTATCCCGTCACCATCAATGCGGTGAGCGGCTATTCCGGCGGCGGCAAGTCGATGATCGCGAGTTTCGAGGACGGCAGCGCGCCGTCCTTCGAACTCTACGGCCTCGGCTTCGAGCACAAGCATCTGCCGGAGATGCAGCTCTATTCGAACCTGACGCGGCGGCCGATCTTCATCCCGTCGGTCGGCAACTACCGGCAGGGCATGCTGGTGTCGGTGCCGCTCCAGCTCGACACGCTGCCCGGCAAGCCCAGCGGCGCCGATCTCCAGGCCGCGCTGGCAAAGCGTTACGCCGGCTCGAAATACGTCTCGGTGATGCCGCTGCAGAACGAGACGACCAAGGGTGGCAAGCTCGAGCCGGAAGGGCTCAACGAGACCAACACGCTCGAACTCTACGTCTTCGCCAGCGACAAGTACCATCAGGCGGTGCTGGTCGCGCGGCTCGACAATCTCGGCAAGGGCGCGTCCGGCGCGGCCGTGCAGAACATGCGACTGATGCTGGGATTGCCGGAGGCGTAGGAGCAACATTCGCTGCTCGTCATGACCGGGCTGGTCCCGGGCATGACGGCCGCGAGGGGCGCTTCTCAGTACTTCGCGATGATCGGGCCGCCGAACCTGTAGTTGATGCGGGCCGTGATCAAGTCGACGTCCTGGCCAATGCGGTCGGTACGTGAGAACGTGCCGACGGGTGCCAGCACGCCGTTTGCCGTGAGGGTAACGTCGCGCCGGCCCATGAACAGATGGTCGTATTCGAGGCCGACCGACCAGTTCGGCGCAAAGCCGTATTCGATGCCGACGCCGACCGTGCCGCCCCAGCGGGTGTCGTCGGCACCGTCGAACTCGGCTCCGGCCAGACCGCCGGTTCCGATGCCGCGGTAGCGATTGCGGGTGACGGCGGCGCCGCCCTTTGCGTAAAGCAGTGCGCTGTTCCAGGCGTAGCCGATCTGGCCGGTGAACAGGCCGAAAGCATCGACACGGGTGCGGTTCGCGACGCCGAGCACGGTGCTGGCGTTCCGGCCGGAGAGGTCCGCCCAGTCGCCCTGCGCTTCGAGGCCGAATACGAAGGCGCTGCTCTGCCAGCGATAACCGATCTGGCCGCCGGCGACGGCGCCCGTCGCGTCATGGCAGCCTTCCGCAACGCCGGCCGCGAAACCAACCGTCTGGTCCCAGCAATTGCGTGACGAGCCATATCCGCCGTTGGCGCCGATGTAGAAGCCGCTCCAATCATAGATCGCGGCGATCATCGGCGGCGCCTTGGTGTAGGGACGGGCGGCGAGATCTGCGGCGTTAGCCTGGGTCGCGACGGCAACGAGCGACAACGCGCCGACGGCGGATGCAATCTTCCAATTCATGTCTGCCCCGAATCAATCAATTGCGATGGGCAAATATACCTCTGGATGTGCGATCCATCGTGTCAGCCCAAGAGTGCATTGCTGCTTTTTTCCGCACTGTCGTCATTCGGCAACACCGGCAGCCGCGATAGGCCTTCGAGATTTCACCCGTTCGTTGCAGGCGCCAACCCAACCGGGGCCGATCAGAGCACCTTGAAGATCGCGAGCGCCAGCACGGCTTGGGCGAGAAAACCGACGGTGAAGGCGAGGGTGCGGAAGACGGGAATACCCATCGCATAGACGATCAGATGCGCAACGCGCGACCAGAAATAGACGGCGCAGGCAAGCACCGTCCACTTCGAGGAGTAGTCGATCGCATTCAGGATCAGCACCAGCGGCGCGAACAGCACGAGGTTCTCGACGGCGTTGTCATGCGCGAACATCAGGCGGTTCGCCCATTCCGACTGCGGCTTGTCGGTGCGCGAGGGATTGGCCATCGCACCACCAAGCCCGCGAATCTGGCAGCGGTTGATGGTGTAGGGAATCCAGAGGATTCCAGTCAGGACCACCGTCAGTGTCAGCCAGAACAATTCACGCGTCATAACCCGGTCCCCTCATCAATTTCTGCTGCAGGCATGGAGCTTATACGAAAGCGCGAAAGATTCTGCTATGCGCGAACCCTGACATAGCTGCCGGGTGCGTCCTCGATCGGGGGAAACGCCTCGCTGCCGACCGTGCGGGCCGGGACTTCCTCGGGATCGAGTGCGCCCAGCCATTGCCGCCAGTCCGGCCACCAGGAGCCCTTGTGCTCGACCGCGCCCTTCATCCACTCGGCGACGTTGGCGGACTTCACGTTGTCGTTGGTCCAGTACTGGTATTTGTTCGAGGCGGGCGGATTGACCACGCCGGCGATGTGGCCCGAGCCGGACAGCACGTATTTCACCGGGCCGCCGAAGAACTGGGAGCCGTACAGCACCGATTCAGCCGGCGCGATATGGTCCTCGCGGGTTGCGAGATTGTAGATCGGCACCATGACCTTGGAGAGATCGAGCAAGGTGTTGTCCAGCACCAACGTGCCGGTCGAGAGCCGGTTCTCAAGGTAGCAATTGCGCAGGTAGTACGAATGGTTCGACGCGGTCATGCGGGTCGCGTCCGAATTCCAGTGCAGCAGGTCGAACGCGCTCGGCTGCTGGCCTTTGAGGTAATTGCTGACGACATAGGACCAGATCAAATCGTTGGAGCGCAGCATGTTGAAGGCCATCGCCATCTTCGAGCCTTCGAGCACGCCCGCCGCCTTCATGTCCTGCTCGAGGGATGCGATCTGCTCCTCGTCGACGAACACGAGCAAATCACCGGCATGGGTGAAGTCGACCTGTGCCGCGAAGAACGTCGCGGACGCCACGCGCTGGCGGCGCTTCTCGGCGAGCCAGGCCAGCGTGGTCGCGAGCATGGTGCCGCCGACGCAATAGCCGGCGGTGTGCACCTTCATCTCGCCGGTGACCTTCTCGATCACGTCCATCGCCGTGAGCGGGCCTTCCTTCATGTAGTCTTCCCAGCTCTTGGCTCCGAGGCGTTTGTCGGGATTGACCCATGAGATCACGAACACGGTGATGCCCTGATCGACGCACCATTTGATGTAGGATTTCTCCGGCTTGAGATCGAGGATGTAGAATTTGTTGATCCAGGGCGGGATGATCAGGAGCGGCGTGCGCAGCACCTTCTCCGTCGCCGGCGCATACTGGATCAGCTGCATCATCTCGTTCTGGTAGATCACCTTGCCCGGCGTCGTCGCCATGTTCACGCCGACGACGAGATTGTCCGGATCGGACTGACGGATCTTCAGCGTGCCCTTGCCGGCGGCGATGTCCTCGGCCAGCATCTTCAGGCCGCGCGCGAGATTTTCGCCGCTGCTGGCCACCGTCGCGCGCAGCACTTCCGGATTGGTCAGCACGAAGTTGGAGGGCGATATCGCGTTGGTGACTTGCTGGACGTAGAACTCGGCCTTGCGGCGGGTCTGCGGATCGAGGCCCTCGGCTTCGCGCACAAGCTCCTGCGCAAATTTGGTCGTGAGCAGATAGAGCTGCATCATGAAATCGAAGAACTGGTTCGACTTCCATTCCGGATCGGCAAAGCGCTTGTCGCGCGGCGAGGGTGCGATCGCGGGCGGTGCGTCCTGACCGGCCATGCGGCGCGCCGCCGAGCCCCAGAGGTCAAGATAGTCCTTGGCGAGCTTGGTCTGGAGTGCGGAGGCCCGCGACGTATCCGACAGCCAGTATTCGGCGACGGCGGTGAAGGTCTTGATGACCTCGGTAAGCTCCGCCGGCGGACGATCCTGCACCTCGCCGCTCTCGCGCGGCTTCAGGTACGCGGCAAGCGCCTTGCCGCCGCTTTCCATCGCCCGCGCGACATTCATCGCGAAGGCTTCCGCATCGAACTTCGTCTCGGGTTTGGGCGTATCGGTGGTGGCCATACTCATGAGGAGAACAGTAACGATTCATTCCGTATTCGTCACCGCGAAGCTCGCATGTTTGGCGTTAAACACTCTCGAAGATGTGTTGCAGTGCGACAAAATTTTCTTGGTTCCGTCACAATCGAGCCGCACCGCTCGGCTTGATGGACTGGGGCTATTTTCTCGCTCGCACCATTTGGGCAGCAATGGTTTGAGCTTGGGCGCGGACTTGGGTAAGGTTGCCCGGGGCCGTGCTTTGGGACGAAGTGGGGATTTCCCTAGTGTTGGCGTTGTGGGACCTGCAAAAGTCGCGGCGGATCTGTGGCGCGCTGCTGATGGCGACGCTCGCCCTGGGCGGCTGCTCGAGCCAGCTCGCGGATATGACGCCTTCCGATGCTCAAGCGCATCCCAGAGAGGCCGGTAGCTATCTGCCGGTGCACGATCTGCCGCCGGATCGCGATCAGGCCGTCATGCCGCCGGACCAACGCGCCAAGATCGAGGCCGAACTTGCTGCCGCGCGCGACCGTCAGGCGGTTGCCACCAAGGACGCGAAATAGGGCGCCGCAAGGTAATCGCTGGCGCCTCCGCCTCGCCGTGCTAAAAGACCTTAGTTCAGCCGAGAGTCAGGGCGAACGACTTCAGTCAACATCGTCGATGATTGCTCTAAGTATTTGATCTTGAGTAATTTTCGCGAGAGATGCGGGCGCCTTCCGCCTGGTCTTTATGGCCTGTCGATTCTGTCCTGACCGGTTGCCGGAGCCGAGAGAGCCATGGAAGAATTTTACCGCATCCGCCGCCTTCCGCCTTACGTGTTCGAACAGGTCAACCGGGCCAAGGCAGCCGCGCGGAACGCCGGCGCCGACATCATCGACCTCGGCATGGGCAATCCGGACCTGCCGGCGCCTGCGCACGTGCTGGAGAAGCTGAAGGAGACGCTGGGCAAGCCGCGCACCGACCGCTACTCGGCCTCCCGCGGCATCCCCGGGCTGCGCCGGGCCCAGGCCGGCTACTACGCCCGCCGCTTCGGCGTGAAGCTCAATCCCGACACCCAGGTGGTGGCGACGCTTGGCTCCAAGGAGGGCTTTGCCAACGTGGCGCAGGCGATCACCGCGCCCGGCGACGTCATCCTTTGTCCCAATCCGAGCTACCCGATTCACGCCTTCGGCTTCTTGATGGCGGGCGGCGTGATCCGTTCGGTGCCCTCGGAGCCGACGCCGCAATTCTTCGAGGCTGTCGAGCGGGCGATCGTGCATTCGATCCCGAAGCCGCTGGCGCTCGTGGTCTGCTATCCTTCGAACCCGACCGCCTATGTCGCGAGCCTCGACTTCTACAAGGACCTGGTCGCGTTCGCGAAGAAGCACGAGATCCTGATCCTGTCGGATCTCGCTTATGCCGAGGTTTATTTCGACGAAAGCAACCCGCCGCCCTCGGTGCTCCAGGTGCCGGGCGCGATGGACGTTGCCGTCGAGTTCACCTCGATGTCGAAGACCTATTCGATGGCTGGCTGGCGCATGGGCTTCGCGGTCGGCAACGAGCGCGTGATTGCGGCACTCGGCCGCGTCAAATCATATCTCGACTACGGTGCGTTCACGCCGATCCAGGTCGCAGCGACCGCCGCACTGAACGGACCGGACGATTGCATCAAGGAGATGCGCGACACCTACCGCAAGCGGCGCGACGCGCTGGTGGAATCGTTCGGCCGTGCCGGCTGGGAGATCCCGCCGCCGGAAGCATCGATGTTCGCCTGGGTGCCGCTGCCGGAAGCCTTCCGCAGCGTCGGCAGCATGCAGTTCGCGACCCTGATGGTGGAGAAATCCGGTGTCGCGGTCTCGCCCGGCGTCGGCTTCGGCGAGCATGGCGAAGGATATGTCCGCATCGCCATGGTGGAAAACGAGCAACGGATCAGGCAGGCCGCGCGTGGCGTGCGCCGCTTCCTTGAAAGCGGCATCGAAACGTTGCACAACGTCGTTCCGCTCGCCACTCGGCGTTAAGTTCTCTTCCGCAGGTTTTCCAAGGCATCATGGTTGCACCCCTGAAAGTGGGCATAGCGGGGCTCGGCACCGTGGGCGCCGAAGTTGTCCGTCTGATCGAAACGCAGGCGCGGGTGCTTGCCGGCCGCAGCGGCCGTGGCATCCGTGTCGTCGCCGTCACCGCACGCTCGAAGGCGAAGAAGCGCGGCGTCGATCTGCGCGGCATCGAATGGGTCAAGGATCCGCTTGCCCTCGCCACGCATCCGGGCATCGACTGCTTCGTCGAGCTGATGGGCGGCGCGGGCGATCCCGCGCTGGCGGCGGTCGAGGCCGCGCTCGCCGCCGGCAAGTCCGTCGTCACCGCCAACAAGGCGTTGCTGGCAAAGCACGGCCTCAAGCTGGCAAAGGCCGCCGAAAAGCACGGCGGCGCGCTGAATTTCGAAGCAGCCGTCGGCGCTGCGATCCCTGTCATCAAGACGTTACGCGAAGGTCTTGCCGGAACCGGCATCAACCGGGTCTACGGCATCCTCAACGGCACCTGCAATTACATCCTGACCCGGATGGAGCAGGAGGGCCTGTCCTTCGCCGAATGCCTGAAGGACGCGCAACGGCTCGGCTATGCCGAGGCCGATCCGTCATTCGACGTCGACGGCCACGATACCGCGCAAAAGCTCGCCATTCTCGCCAGCCTCGCTTTCGGCACGAAAGTTGCTCAAAGCGCGGTGTATGTCGAAGGTATCTCCTCCATCGCGCCGGAAGATCTCCGTGCCGCTGACGATCTCGGTTACCGGCTCAAGCTGCTCGGCGTCGCGGTTCGCACCGCCACGGGCATCGAGCAGCGCGTGCATCCGACCATGGTTCCGAAATCCTCCTCGATAGCGCAGGTGATGGGTGTCACCAACGCGGTCACGATCGATGGCGAGGGCATCCCGCCGATCACGCTGGTCGGCCCCGGTGCCGGCGGCGCCGCGACCGCATCCGCCGTCGTCGCCGACATCGCCGACGTTGCGCGCGGCATTCGCGCCAATCCGTTCGGCCGGCCGATTTCGCAGCTGCGCGACACCAAGAAGGCGCCGATGGAGCGCCACGAGGGCGGCTACTACATCCGCCTTCTGGCACGCGATTTCCCGGGCACCGCGGCTGCGATCGCGACCCGGCTCGCCGAGCAGAAGATTTCAATCGAGTCGATCGTGCAGCGCCATCCCAATGGCGGCCCTGCGCCGGCAGACGGCAAGGCGGTCCCGGTGCCTGTCATTCTCATCACCTATGCCACGCATGAGGACGCCGTGCGCCGTGCGCTCGCGGCCGTGCAGAAGGACAAGGTGATCAGCGGACGGCCACAGGTTATCAGGATCGAGAAGAACTGACACGGTTCGAACGAACTGTGGGTGTTACGAGTTGATGCGGCGGAGATGTCCGTCCAAAACTGTTTCGAAGGAGTGAGCCGATGTCGACCCATATTTCAGTCCCGCCGCAAGCATTGCTCGAGCGCATTCTCACGCTGGAGATCGTGCGTGTGACGGAGCGGGCGGCGGTGTCTTCGGCGCGTCTGCGCGGGCACGGCAACGAGAAGGCGGCCGACCAGGCCGCGGTGGACGCGATGCGGCGCGAGCTCAACAAGCTGCCGATCGAGGGCACCATCGTCATCGGCGAGGGCGAGCGCGACGAGGCGCCGATGCTCTTCATCGGCGAGAAGGTCGGCATGAACGCCGGCCCGCAGGTCGACATCGCCGTCGATCCGCTTGAAGGCACCACGCTGTGCGCCAAGAACATGCCGGGCTCGATTGCCACCATGGCGATGGCCGACGGCGGCACGCTGCTGCACGCCCCCGACGTCTATATGCAGAAGCTCGCGATCGGTCCCGGTTACGACAAGGGCGTCGTCGAGCTCGATGCGACACCGGCCGAAAACGTCCGCCGGCTCGCCAAGGCCAAGGGCGTCAAGCCCGACGGCATCACCGTTCTCGTGCTCGACCGGCCACGCCATGCCAGCATCATCGAGAGCGTGCGATCGACTGGCGCCGCCGTGCGCCTGATCACCGACGGCGACGTCGCCGGCGTGATCCACTGCGCCGACCCCGACAATACCGGCGTCGACATGTATCTCGGCACCGGCGGCGCGCCGGAAGGCGTGCTCGCGGCCGTGGCGCTGCGCTGCATTGGCGGCCAGATGCAGTGCCGTCTCATCCTCGACTCCGACGAGAAGCGCGAGCGCGCCGCCAAGATGGGCGTCAGCGATCCCAAGATGATCTACGGCATCGAGGACATGGCGCGCGGCGACTGCCTGTTCGCAGCCACCGGCGTCACCACGGGCTCGCTGCTGTCGGGCGTCAAATTCCGCAAGGACGGCGTGATCGAGACCGAGACGGTGGTGATGCGCTCCGTCACCGGCACCGTGCGCTACATCAAGGCCGAGCACCGCGAGCTGGCGAAATTCCACCTCGACTGACGACTGCCGTCATTCAGGACGGCGCGACAGCGTCGAGGCCGGAATCTCGTGCCAATAACCTCTGGATTCCGGGGCCGCTCTGACGAGAGTCCCCGAATGACGAACAACAAAAAGAGGAAGCGCACATGTCCGACCTCTCCGCCGTCAAAGCCCTGGTCTTCGACGTGTTCGGCACCGTCGTCGACTGGCGCACCAGCCTGATCACCGACTTCATGTGGTGGGCGAAGGGCCGCGGCATCAGCGCCGACTGGACCGCCTTGGTCGACGGCTGGCGCGGCATGTACATGGCTTCGATGGATGACGTGCGCAAACATCCCGAGCGCGGCTACGTCATGCTCGATGATCTGCATCGCCGCTCGCTCGAAAAACTGGTCGCGCAATTTTCGATTCCAAAGCTGACCGAGGCCGATCTCGATCACCTCACCAAGGGGTGGCACCGCTTGCACCCGTGGCCCGACAGCGTCGCCGGCCTGACCCGACTGAAGACGAAATTCGTGATCTCGCCGCTGTCGAACGGCAATGTCGCGCTGCTCACCAACATGGCGAAGTTCGCAGGGCTTCCCTGGGACCTCATCATGTCGGCCGAGCTGTTCGAGCACTACAAGCCCGATCCCGAAACCTATCTCGGCGCCGCGCGCCTGCTCGGCCTCAAGCCGGAGCAGGTGATGATGGTCGCGGCCCACAACGGCGATCTCGCCGCCGCGCAGAAGAACGGGCTGAAGACGGCCTTCGTGGCGCGGCCGACCGAATACGGTCCGCTTCAGAAGGTCGATTTCGAGGCCACCGGCAATTGGGACATCGTCGCCAAGGATTTTGGTGGGATCGCCGACAAGCTCGGGTGCTAGGGCGGCTGACGCTCATCCGAGGCGGACGAGGCCCGGAATGCTGAACATATGGGCCAAGGCTCAGCCTCGCAGGACGTTCCACGGGGCGAAGGCATTGTTGACGCCCTCGAGCGCCGGTCCGAGTTGCGGCATATGCCGCAGCAGCACCGATTTCATTCCGTTGTTGTGGATCCAGTCCAGACCGAAGTTGGTGTAGACTTCCGCGCGGTAGTCATCGGTGAAGAACCGGTCGCTCTTCAGACGCCGCGATGCCATCAGGATGAAAATGCGGAAGGCGGTATCGCTGAAGCCGAAACCCTCCGGCAGGTCCTCGGCCAATAATCCGACCATCAGATCAACGCGATCGACGTTGCCCTTGTAGATCGCGCGCATCTTCCTGGCGGCACCGGGGATGCTGGTGATTTCTTCGAATGTGTTGACCCGCTTCTTGCCGACCAGCTCGCGAAACCGGTTGTAGCGCGGCACGCCGCGCTCGCGATCACGCATGATGTCGATCGCGGCCACGTCGAGCAGCGGCTGGCCGTCTTTCGTGAACCGGCGCAGGAAGTTGGGAAAATTGTGGAGGCGAATGGCGCCGGGATGAGCGGTGCCGAACGAGTACAGCAGGTTCGCGAAGCCGTGAGTCTGCATGAACTTGCGGGAGGCGGGGCCCTGCATTTTGACCAAGTCGCTAGCGGTAATCTCTGTGCTATCGAGCCGCCGTACATCAAGGTTTTCCGGGATCAACGGGTGCAGGCGGTACACGGCGGTGAATTCCTCGGTCATCGCGTAGGGCGCGCTGTGCTGATCCGTCGGAGAGCCGATGATGCCAAAGGCGGCTTCGCTGTTCTTGCCGAGCACGGCGCGCAGCACCCGGCACGGGATCCCCGACCAGTTGGCGTGCATGCTGAAGTCCAGTGCGGGATGGCCGAGGATGCCTGGCGTCCATTCGACGGTGTGGATCTTGGCGATCAGGGCCGCGTTGATCAGGCGCGCATGCTGGAATAGCTCCTCGTCCTTCCAGGTCGGATACCGCGCCTTCAAGCCGTCGCAGATGACATTGTGCTCGCGTGCAAAGAGATTGTGCAGCAGGCTGAGCCCCACCCACCAATTGTCGTTGAAGCCGGTGAGATCGGCGCCGGGATGCACCGGATCGGCTGGAAGCATCCCATCATCGCCGACCGCGATCTTCCCATCTGCCCCGGAACGGATCTGCATCTGCCTTGCGCGGTCGCTGCCGTAGATTTGTCCGGCGTCCCACCAGTGCGAGTTGAGGTTGCGGAACGTGGGGGTCGCGCCGAGCCATGGTTCACGTGGCGTCTCGTCGCAAACGGTCCGACGGATCTTCATGCAGTCGTCGATCCGCTCATCCGCAGGCCATTCGTCGTTTGGCGTCAGCGGAATTTTGAACTCGTTTCCCGACTTAGGGGCCCCATGGCTGAACCAATTATGCGTTTCGAACTGGATCCAGGCGGCGGCCAGCAGATTGAGGCTGGTCGCCGGAATAAATTCGTGGCGCGCCAGCAATTCCTCCGAGATCACGCGCGGACTGGGTTCGAGCAGGTCGTCCAGGCTGTCCGGTACGCATTCGGACAGCGCGAAGTTACGTCCGAACCGGGCGCCAGCCATCCCCATGCGCGGATGGTCGAGGCTGTTGAACGAGCCGTCGGCGGAACGCCACCGGTCATTGCCCGTGTTCCAGCGAGGCGATGTCGTGCCGTAGCCGGTATGGTGCAGATTGCGCTCCCGCAGCCGGTCGCGGAACGCCGAGAGATTGACGGCTCCGAGCAGGGTCGGCAGTTTGTCCCATGTGACAAAGAAGTTGACGGCCCGATAGATAACATCCGGGACCCATTGGAGCAGGTCGCGATGGAAGACAAAACCATCGTTCTCGCGGGACATTGACGCTCCCAAACGCAATTGAGCGAAATGAACTTAACTTGCAACTAGGAAGTAATGTTCGCCAACGCCGCCGGAGGCATCACGCAATTTGAAGTTCTTTACCGGCCAGTCGGACGGCGGTGATCGTTCGGATGGTCCGGGCGGCGCGTGCGTCGCCCGGACCAGATCCGGCGATTACAAAGTCATCTGCATCGGTTCGGGATAATAGTGGAATCCTTCACCCGCCTTGGCGACATGGCCATAGCCCGGCCAGGCGAAGTGATAGGACATCACGGGCGTCTTGTTCGCAGCAAGCATGGTCAGCAGTTTTACGCGTGACTCGGCCGCCTGCTTCGGGTCGGTGTCGTAGGAGAATTCCATCCGCGGCCGCTCGAGCAGCAGGACGGGATGATGCGACAGGTCACCAAGGAAGGCGAAGGACTTGCCGGCCGACGAGACCATGAAGATGGTGTGGCCGACGGTATGACCGGGCGCTGCGATTGCCTGCACGCCAGGCAGAAATTCCTGGCCGTCCTTGAAGAACACGATGCGGTCGCGGACCGGCAGCAGGTTCTTGCGGGCGTGAACGACGAAATCCTTGGCCGCGCTGCCGAGCTTGCCTTCGTCGGTCCAGAAGTCGAAATCGGTCTGCGAGATGTAGATCTGCGCGTTGGGAAACAGCGGCTTGCCGCCGTCGTCCACGATGCCGCCGATGTGGTCGATATGGGCATGCGAGCAAACCACGGCGTCGATGTCGCCGGGCTTGATGCCGGCCTCGGTCATGCTCTTCTGCTGCCGACCGGTGGTGACGCCGAACATCTTGGATGAGCCCATGCCGGTATCGAACAGGATGAGCTTGTCGCCGGTGTTGACGATCGGCGAGTTCTGCTCGAGCACGACATTGTCCGGCGACAGGAAATTGTCGACGAGCATCTTCTTCACCTCTTCCTTGGAAACACCGGTGAAGGTGCCCGAGGGATCGCCCAGGGGAAGCGGTCCGTCGGACACGACGGTGACTTCGGCGTCGCCGAGAACGAAGCGGTGCCAGTAGGGCGTCTGGGTGCCGAGCTTGGGAGCGCGCGCCAAGGCGCTGCCGCCGAGCATTGCGCTGGCACCAAGGCCAGCCCCGAGGGTCAACAAGGACCGACGTGAGACATCGATTGTCATGCGTTTCCTCCGCTTTTGTCTTTTGTTTTGCGCAATTGCTTGCGCGTTACATTCGGCCCGCGCCGATGGTCGAATGCTGCGCCGGTTCAGGCAGGCGAGCAAGTGGAATTGATTTGGCGATGATCTCGGTTTGTCGAAGTTGGATGCGCAATTCCGGCGCGCGACAAAAGACGTCCGTTGCCGACGAGCCTCGTCAGCACGATCCGTGCCAGTACGGCCAAAGGCAATCAATGATTGTGTCGTGATTGTGTCTGCTGGCCGCCCGATACGGCGTGACCGCAAGATTCTTTGTACGCCGCGACCTATGGCTCATGCAATTCTCGGCGCGAGCTCGCTCCCTTCCGTTTCGGCAAAGCCCGCCTGCAAAACCTCTTCGCGCTTGTGGCGCAAATGCGCTCGCAGGATATGGGCGAGGCCGACGCCGTCGCGCCTCTGCAGTGCGTTCAGGATGGCATCGTGCTCCTTCACGGCGACCGCCCAGCGTTCGGGCGTCATCGGCGTGACATAGCGCGCGCGGCGGATGCGCGCGGTCACGGACGTATACAGCCCCGCGAGCACCGGGTTTCCGGCCGCAACGACGATGGCTTCGTGAATGGCGCGGTTGCCGCGATAGTACTGGATCAGATCGCGTTCGCGATAATGCCGCACCATGTCCGCGTGCGCGGCGGCAATCGCGTCGATCTCGGCATCGGTGATGCGTTCGCAGGCGAGTTCGCCGGCGAGCGCCTCGAGACCCTGGCAGACCTCGAACAAGTCGCGCATGTCCTTGTCGGTCAGTTTTGCTGCGCGCGAGCCGCGATGCGGCAGGAGCTGCACGAGACCTTCGGCGGCGAGCACCTTGAGCGCCTCGCGGAGCGGCGTGCGCGATATCTGCAGCCGCTCGCACAGTTCGCGCTCGGGAATCCGCGCGCCCGGCGGGATCTCGCCGTCGAGCAGGATGGCCCGGATGCGGCCGACGACTTCCTCATGAAGCATGGGTCTGAAGTCCAATTGAATGCAAAAATGGAGCTATATACGCATTAATGCAAGTTCCGGCTTGTAAATTGATCATTTTGCATTCAAAAATGTAGAAAAGCAGAAGGACATCGAGGAAATGGACCAGCAGGTGAAGGCGGAAGACCTCGTTTTCGAGCGCCAGGACGGGATCGGGCGGATCACCTTCAACCGCCCGCAGGCGCGCAACGCCTTCACTTTCGCGATGTATGAGCGGCTCGCCGCGATCTGCGAGGAGATCAACGACGATCACGCGATCAAGGTACTGGTGCTGCGCGGGGCCGGCGACAAGGCGTTTGCCGCGGGCACCGACATCAATCAGTTCCGCGATTTCAAGTCGCCGCAGGACGCGATCGACTACGAGAACCGCATCGATCGAGTGTTGACCACGCTCGAGCAGTGCCGCGTGCCGACGATCGCGGCGATCAACGGGTTCTGCACCGGCGGCGGCGCGGGCATTGCCGCGGCATGTGACCTCCGCATCGGCACCCAAAGCGCGAAAATCGGCTTTCCCATTGCCCGCACGCTCGGCAACTGCCTGTCGATGTCCAATGTCAGTCGTCTCACCGCGCTGATCGGCGCCGCCCGCGTCAAGGATCTGATCTTCACGGCGCGGCTCGTCGACGCGACCGAGGCTGCCAGTGTCGGGCTGCTCGGCGAGGTCGTCGAGGATATCGCCGCGCTCGAAAGGCGCGCGGACGAGGTTGCCAAATTGCTCGCCAGCCACGCGCCGCTGACGCTGAATGCGACCAAGCAGGCCGTGGCGCGCCTGCAAAGGCGCCTGACGCCCGACGAGGGCGAAGACCTCATCCTGATGTGCTACACGAGCCAGGATTTTCGCGAAGGGCTCGATGCTTTCCTCACCAAGCGCGCGCCGCAATGGCGCGGCCAATAGGACGCCCCGATGCAAAGCGATCGCTCGCAATCAACCTCCGGCCGTTCGGGGCCGCTTGCCGGCCTCAAGGTGATCGATCTCACCCATGTCATGGCAGGGCCGACCTGCACCTTGATGCTGGCCGATATGGGCGCCGACGTCATCAAGATCGAGAAATCGCCGAACGGTGACGACACCCGCCATTCGGTGCCGCCGAAGATCGGCGACGAGGCGGCCTCCTTCCTGATGATGAACCGCAACAAGCGCGGCATCGTGCTGGATCTGAAGACCGATGGCGGCAAGCAGGTGTTGCGGCGGCTGATCGCGGGCGCCGACGTGCTGGTCGAGAATTTTGCGCCGGGCGCCATGGAGCGCCTCGGCTTCGGCTATGACGACCTGCACAAGCAGCATCCAACGCTGATCTATTGCTCGCTGTCTGGCTTCGGCCGCACCGGACCCTACAAGCATCGCCGCGGCTTCGATCTGGTCGCCCAGGCCATGAGCGGAATCATGAGCTTTACCGGCGAACGTCCCGATGGTCCGCCCGTGAAATGCGGCCCGCCGCTGTCCGACATCACCGCCGGCCTGCTGGCGAGCATGGGCATCCTCGCGGCCTACACGCACCGTCTCAAGACCGGCGAAGGGCAGTGGGTCGAGACCTCGCTCTATGAGGCCGCGCTGGTGCAGACCTACTGGCAGTCGACCATCGCGCTGGCCGCGGGCACCGCGCCGCGGGCCATGGGTTCGGCGCATCCGCTCAACGCGCCATATCAGGCGTTCGAGGCCTCGGACGGCTGGTTGGTGGTCGGCGGCGCCAACAAGAAGCATTGGCTGTTGATGCTGGAGGCGCTCGGCGCAAGCGAGCTCGCAGCCGATCCACGCTTCGTCACCGGCGCCGACCGCATGGCCAATTTGAAGGAGCTCGAAGCTGTTCTGAGCGAGCGCTTCCGCACCCGCACGCGCGCGCACTGGCTGGCGGCACTGGACGAGAAGGGCGTGCCGTGCGGGCCCGTGCACGACATGCTGGAGGCGCTCAGCGATCCGCAGACGCTGGCGCGCGAGATGGTTGTCGAGGTCGAGCATTCCACGCTCGGGCCCGTGAAGACGATCGGCTTGCCGGTCAAGTTTTCGGAGACCCCAGGCAAAGTGCGCACGGGCGCGCCGGTCTACGGTGAGCATACAAGCGAGGTGCTCGCCGAGCATGGGTTCGACCGGAAGCAGATCGACGCGCTCGAACAAGAAGGCGCAATCGTGTTGGCATCGGGAAGAGGCGAGGAACGGGTCGCCTGACCGGACGTCGAAAACAACAAGAACAAGAGACAAAAATAAGCTGGAGGACATCATGGGTCAGACATCAAAACTTCTGCTCTCCGCAGCCGTAATTGTGCTCGCCGGCACGACGCCGGCGCTCTCGGCGTGGCAGCCGCAAAAGCCGATCGAGTTCGTGGCGACCGCCGGGCCCGGCGGCGGCACGGACAATCTCGCGCGCGCCGTGCAGAACATCATCACCAAGCACAAGCTGGTGGAGCAGCCGATCGTCGTCGTCAACAAGGGCGGCGGCAGCGGCGCGGAAGGCTATGTCTACGGCAAGGCGTCCGCCGGCGATCCCTACAAGGTGATCTTCGGCACGTCGAATGCCTGGCAGCAGCCGCTCGTCTCCAAGGTCGCTTTCAACTACACCGATCTCACCCCGATCGCGGCGATGGCGCAGGACGAGTTCCTGCTCTGGGTCAAGCAGGACGCGCCCTACAAGACGGCGGGCGATTATCTGAAGGCGGCCGCATCAGGCGAGTTCAAGATGGGCGGCGCGCAGTCAAAGGATACCGACGAGGTGCTGACCCGCATGATCGAGAAGGCCGGCCACATCAAGCTGACCTATATTCCCTTCAAGAGCGGCGCCGAGACGGCCGTGCAACTCGCCGGCGGACACCTGGACTCTCACGTCAACAATCCCAGCGAGAGTCTCGGGCAATGGCGTGGCGCCACCCAGCGCCCGCTTTGCGTCTTCAGCCCGAAGCGGCTGCCGCAGGGCGCCAAGGTCACCGCGACCGAAGGCTGGGGCGATGTTCCGACCTGCGTCGAGCAGGGCCTCGACATCAAGCAGTATGAGCAGCCGCGCACAGTGTGGCTCCCCGGCAAGGTCACGCCGGACCAGGCCGCGTTCTATGTTGACCTGATGAAGAAGGTGCAGGCGACGCCGGACTGGAAGGACTACATCGAGAAAACCTCCCAGGTCGACACGTTCCTGACCGGTGCCGAGTTCGACAAGTTCATCAAGGAGGATCTCGAGCGCGTCAGGCTGGTTGCGAGCGAGCAGGGTTGGTTGGTCAAGTGAGGCTGCGCACGCCTCAAACCCCTCCGCCGGAACGACAGCGAACGCTGGGAAAACACGTGCGCCATAATCGGACACTGTACGTGGCCTGACCGGAGCCCTCGATGATATCGCGCCGCGCTCTCGAACTTGCGACAGCCGTTCTCACCGGCAGCTTCGGTGTGGCGGTCGTCATTTCCAGCCTCGATAACGGCATCGGCTGGTCGAGCGCGGGCGTGGACGCCGGGACGTTTCCGTTCCTGACCGGGATCATCATCGTGCTCGGGAGCCTCTACAACCTGTTTCGAGGTGTCATGCCGGCCGCGACGCTCGCCAGCGTCCCAATTGCCATCACATCGATCGAGCTGCGCCGGCTTGCCGGCCTGTTCGTGCCGGCCGCGATTTTCGTGGCTGCGATCCCGTTGGCCGGGGTGTACGTCGCCTCGGCCCTGTACATCTTCGCGGTACTGGCGATCCCCCGACAACAATCCGTGCCGCGCGCGCTTGGCATGGCGGCGGCGACAGCGCTTGCGCTCTACATCGTGTTCGAGCGCATGTTCCAGGTGAGCTTGCCGCACGGCGCGCTCGCCGCGGCGTTCGGCTTCTGACGGAGAGGCCGATGGACAATCTCGGGGAACTCCTTCACGGCTTCAGTATCGCGATCACGCTGCCGCATCTGGCGCTGATGGTGATCGGCGTGCTGCTCGGCATTCTCGTCGGCGTGCTGCCCGGGCTGGGTGCTCCGAACGGGGTGTCGCTGCTGCTGCCGCTGACTTTCGGCATGCAGCCGGTCTCTGCCATCATCCTGCTCTCCAGCATGTATTGGGGCGCGTTGTTCGGGGGATCCGTGACCTCGATCCTGTTCAACATCCCGGGCGAGCCGTCGTCTGTCGCCACCACCTTCGACGGCTACCCGATGGCGCGCGATGGACGGCCGACGACGGCGCTCGCCACCGCCTTCGGCTCGGCGGCATTCGGCGCGCTGATCGGCGTCATCCTGATCACCTTCCTCGCATCATGGGTGGCGCAAGTCGCACTCGCCTTCGGGCCGGCGGAATATTTTGCGGTCTATTTTCTTGCCTTCGCCAGCTTCGTCGGCATGGGCGGGGCTGCTCCGATCAAGACTGTCGTCGCGCTGGCGATCGGCTTTGCCATCGCCGCCATCGGCATCGACACCGTCTCCGGCAGCGTGCGCCTCACCATGGGCGTCGACGAGCTGGTCAAGGGCGTCAACTTCGTCGTCGCGGTGATGGGCCTGTTCGGCATCGGCGAGCTGCTCGTGGCCGTCGAAGAGGAGTTTCATGCCCGCGCGGTCTCGTCGAAGATAGAGTGGCGCGAGGTGTTTCGCGCGATCGGTCGCCTGCCGCGGCATAGCGTTGCGCTGTTGCGCAGCGCGGCGATCGGATGCTGGATGGGGATCACGCCCGGTGGCCCGACTGCGGCATCGTTCATGAGCTACGGCATCGCCCGGCGCTTCTCGCGCCGTGGCAGATATTTCGGCACCGGGGAGCTTGAAGGCATCATCTCGCCGGAGACGGCCGATCATGCGGCTGGCACCAGCGCGCTTCTGCCCATGCTCTCGCTCGGCATTCCCGGCTCGGCCACTGCGGCCGTCATGATGGGCGGGCTGATGATCTGGGGCCTCAATCCCGGGCCGATGCTGTTCGTCGACCAGAAGGACTTTGTCTGGGGCCTGATTGCCTCGATGTATGTCGGCAACATCGTCGCCGTCGCACTCGTGCTGCTGACCGTTCCGGTCTTCGCGGCCCTGATGCGGATTCCCTTCGTGATCATCGCGCCGCTGATCGTGATCATCTGCGTCGTCGGCGCCTATTCGGTATCGAACTCCTATCTCGATGTCGTCATGATGCTCGGCTTCGGCATCGTCGGCTATCTCTTCAAGAAGCTGTTCTATCCGCTGGCGCCGCTCGTGCTCGCGATCGTCATCGGGGACAAGGCCGAGGACGCGTTCCGGCAGTCGATGCTGATGTCCAAGGGATCGCTCGGGATCTTCTTCGCCAACAAGCTGGTGACATGCCTGATCGTGGCCGGCATCGCACTTTTGCTGCTTCCGCTCGTGCTGCAGCTTGCGCGCCTGCTGCGCAAGCCTGCGCCGTCCACCGACGAGACGACAGCCCAAGAGAGAACGCAAGAGAGAGCTCAAGAGACCGCTCAAGAGACCGCTCGGGAGAAAGTGATCATATGACCGCAAAGCCGCTCATTGCATTGGCAATGGGAGATCCCGCCGGCATCAGCCCGGAATTGACCGCAAAGCTCGTGGTGCAGGACGATATCCGCGCCCGCAGCCAGATTGTCGTGATCGGCGACCGCCGCATCTTCGACGCGGGCGCGCGCGTTGCCGGCGTCGAGCCGGAGCTGACAACAGTGGAGCAGGGGGCCGATCTGCGCGCGGCGGAGGGCGAGACTCTGTTCGTCGACCTCGGCCATCTCGATCCCGGCGACATCCAGCAGGGGATCGCGAGCCTTGCCGGCGGCAGGTTCGCGCTTGCCAACTACAAGCACGCGCTCGAGCTCGGCCGCGACGGCCGGGTCGATGCCGTCTGCTTCACGCCGTTCAACAAGCAGGCGATGCGGCTGGCCCGCGCCGAGTATGACGACGAGATCGCATTCTCCGCCGAAGTGGTCGGACTCAAAACCCCCGCAAGCGAGTTCAATGTGCTGGACCGGCTGTGGAACGCCCGCGTGACGTCCCACATCCCGCTCAAGGACGTCGCCGCGCGACTGTCCGGCGAACGCATCCATAGCGCGCTGAAGCTGACCGATGCCTGCATGCGCAACGCCGGCTTCGCACGGCCGCGCATCGCGGTCGCCGGTCTCAATCCGCATGCCGGTGACGGCGGCAATTTCGGCCGCGAAGAGATCGACATCATTGCGCCCGTGGTCGCCGCCGGCCAGCGCGATGGTATTGCCGCGGAAGGGCCATTTCCCGCTGACACCGTATTCCTGCGCGCCAAGGGCGGCGCCTTCGATGCGGTGCTGACGATGTATCACGACCAGGGCCAGATCGCGATGAAGCTGATGGGTTTTGATCGTGGCGTGACTTTGCTTGGCGGCTTCCCGTTCCCGATCTGCACGCCCGCGCACGGCACCGCGTACGACATTGCCGGGCAGGGCATTGCATCAATCGGGGCCAGCCGCGCCGCGCTGGTGCTAGCCGGAGAGATGGCGGCTCGTCGCGTCGCCTGATTTCTCCGAGGGCGCCTGCTTGTGCCCGCGGTGGCCGTGCGCAGCTTCGGGCCCCACCGGGAAAAAGTGGAAACTTCCGCCGTCGTAACGAGTTGCTGTCCCATGAACGTCTCCATCTCGGAGTTGGAACATGGTAGACGACGACCCGCTGCGAACGGCGGTGGATATTGCTTGGTCCGTTTACCGCGCCCGGCATCGCCACGTCGATGCCGCAGATTGCCGTCGCTGCCTGCTCGAGCGTCATCTGCAAGGGAGATGGGAAGCGCGCGGGAGCGATGCCGAAGAACTCACGGGATTCGGGATTGCCTACCTCGATCGGCTTCCCGAGGACGAATGTTAAGGCTCGTGGAAGGGCTCGTCTGCCGGGTCGCGGCCGCAAGTGCCAGGCCGAATTGGACGCTGCTCGCGATTTCGAACCTTCTGTCCGCCGCGATCGTGCTGATCGTGCGTGCGGCGGCTTGACGGTAGCCTGCCATGCGCATCGCTCAGCTTGCTCCCCTGGCCGAAAGCGTCCCTCCGAAGCTCTACGGGGGCACCGAGCGGGTGGTGGCCTGGCTGGTGGATGGGCTGGTCGAGCTCGGCCACGAAGTCACGCTGTTTGCGAGCGGCGATTCCAGGACGAATGGTGCGCTTCATCCGGTCTGGCCCCGCGCGCTGCGGCTCGGACAGAAGGGGGCGGACCCGACCGCCGCAAGCGCGATGCTGATGGAGGCAATCGCAAGGCGTGCGAAAGAATTCGACGTAATCCACGCGCATGTCGACTGGCTGTCCCTGCCGTTGCTCAGTCGTCTCGGCGTGCCGTTCCTCACGACCATGCACGGTCGCCTCGACTTGCCTGGGCTACCCGACGTCGTCAGGCACTTCCCTGAAGCATGCTTCGTGTCGATTTCCGATCATCAGCGGCTGCCGCTTCCGGATGCGAAATGGATCGGAACCATCCAGCACGGGCTGCCGCCCGATCTGTTTCGGCCGTCCTACGAACCGGGGTCCTATTTGGCGTTTCTCGGGCGGCTCACCGCAGACAAGGGTCCGCAGGACGCCATCCGTATCGCGCGCGCAGTCCAGATGCCCCTCCATATCGCCGCGAAGGTCCCGCGCGCCGAGACGGCCTACTTCAGGAACCACATCGAGCCGAACGTCGACGGCAAGGATATCCGGCTTGTTGGGGAAGTCGATGACGCGAAGAAACAGCCCTTCCTTGCCGAAGCCGCTGCTCTGCTGTTTCCGATCGATTGGCCGGAGCCGTTTGGGCTGGTCATGATCGAAGCGATGGCATGCGGAACGCCCGTGATCGCCTATCGCTCCGGCTCCGTCCCCGAAGTCATCGAACATGGATTGACCGGCTTCATCGTCGAGAACGAGGAGCAGGCCGTCAAGGCGATCGGCGAACTGGGAAAACTGGATCGAAGGAAGGTGCGCGCCCGCTTCGAGGAGCGCTTCTCTGCGAGCCGAATGGCGAGGCAGTACGAACACCAATACCGCAGGCTCGCTGGCGCCGCGGCTCGGGAGTTGATCACTGAACCGTCGGAAACGTGAAAGGAGCAGCCGATGTCGCTCGGAAAAGCGGGGCAGATTTGCATCTTTCTGGTCTTCGCTCTGGCTGCGCCGCCGGCGTTCGCCGCGGAGATCGACGCCGCTGCCATCAACGTCGCCGAGCCGTCGAAGAAAACCCTGTCGAACGATAAGCCGACCGCGGCGGGGGTCCGGTTGCAGGTCCTGCTGGACCGCGCGCACTTCTCGCCCGGCGAGATCGACGGCAGATTCGGCGAGAACGCCAAAAAGGCGTTGCGGGCCTATGCCGAAGCACGGCAGCTGCCGGTTTCGGACGCCGTGACGGACGATGTCTGGACCGCGTTACGGGCGGACGACCGGCCGGTGACGATGACCTATGCCATCACCGAGCAGGACGTGGCGGGTCCTTTCCTGAAAAAGCTGCCGTCGAGGATGGAGGACATGAAGGAGCTTACAAAGCTCGGCTTCACCAGTGCGCGCGAGGCCCTGGCCGAGAAATTTCACATGCGCGAGCAGCTCCTGGTCGCGCTCAACTCCGGGCGTCATTTCGATCGCGCCGGCGACACCATCGTCGTGGTGGACACATCAGGCGCAGGCGAGGGCATCCCCACCAAGGCCGAGAGGATCGAGGTCGACAAGATCAGGCAGACCGTAAAACTGTTCGACAAAACGAATGCGCTGATCGGATTTTATCCCGCGACCGTCGGCAGCGAAGAGAAGCCGTCGCCCTCAGGTACGCTCAAGGTCACGGAAGTCAGCCGAAATCCGTACTATCGCTACAATCCCGCTTATCGCTTCAAGGGCGTCCATTCCCGCAAGCCCTTCACCATCAAGCCCGGCCCGAACAATCCGGTCGGCACGGTCTGGATCAACCTGTCTGCCGAGGGCTACGGCATTCACGGCACGCCTTCGCCGGAGAAGATTTCCAAGGCGGAATCTCACGGCTGCGTGCGTCTGACCAATTGGGATGCCGAGCGCGTCGCCGGGCGTGTCTCGAAGGGCACGCCGGTGGCATTCGTGGGCAGCCCCGGATGAACAAACGCCTCGAGGTGGCAACGCCGCTCGCCGATTGTGCGCTATTTCGGGATCGGCATCGTCAGCTCCTTGTCGGCCGTATCCACCACGAAGACGGCCAGCAATTTTGCGGGTTCGGTCTCGCTGGCATTGGCGCTGACGGCATGGCGGTCGCCGGGCTTTTCGGAGAAGTTCTCGCCCTTGTGAAAGACCTTGGCCGGGCCGTCATTGACCTGACTGCGTATCGCTCCTTCCAGGACGGTGGCGTAGATGAAAGCCGAGGGCGCGTGGATGTGGGCCGGCGAGGAGCCTCCGGGACCATACTCGACCAGTACGCCCTTCATGCTCTTGCCCGGGACATTGGGCAGCGCCTGGTCGAACACGACCGTCACCTTGGCCGTGGGCGTCGCCGTCTCGGCGGCATGGGCTGTCAGGAATGATGCGGCATAAACAGCGGTTGCGATGAGCAATCTGCGCATGGGGGTCTCCTCAAAGTCTCGCGAGCCATGTTGCGAGCGGCGTTTTGCCAAGCCGCGCCTCGCCGAGAGGGTTCAGCGATGTGTCGTCGATGGGAGCGCCGTAGTACGGCGCCTTTGGGTCTCCCACCACCGGTCGGGGGTCGCCGGACGCCTTCAGGCGGCGTGCGATGAATTCATCAAAGGGCGCCTTCTCAGGTCCTGCGATATCGATCGTGCCGTTGAGCGGCGGGCTCATCGCGACTTCTGCGAGGCGATCGGCCACGTCCTCGGCCGCGATGGGCTGAAACAATGCCGAGGGAACAACGATCCCACCCTCGGCCGCACCCATCTCGGCAATGGCGCTGAGGAATTCGAAGAACTGGGTGGCGCGGACGATCGAGTAGGGGACCGGCGAAGACTTGATGATAGTCTCCTGCGCCAGCTTGGCGCGAAAATAGGAGTTATCGGGCGAGCGCTCGGTTCCGACGATCGAGAGCGCCACATGATGCTTCACGGCCGCTGCGGCCTCAGTCGCAGCGAGGTTTTTGCTCGAACGCTCGAAGAATTCCAGCACGGCCGCGGGCTCCCAGGACGGCGCGTTGGCAACGTCGACGACGACATTGGTGCCCGCCAGCACTGCTGCGAGACCTTCCCCGGTCACCGCGTTCACGCCCGACTTCGGCGAAGCCGCGACCGCGTCGTGGCCTTGCTGCTTGAGCTTCGCCACCAGCTTGGATCCGATCAATCCGGTCCCGCCGATCACGACGATCTTCATGGCCTATCTCCTCGGCACGTTGCGGGCGCGAGCGTTTCAGGGTCGACGGCGCGCGCGTCGCGATGCGATGAGGCGACTCTTACCGGGGAAATGGGGCAGGCTCTTGCCTGTAACCGGCCTGCCTTGTCCAAAAATGATGAAGATGTTTATCGATCGCCGATAGATAAGTTGCATATCGAAATAGCCCGACGCGCGGAGCGCACCGCTGGCGCCAGCCACCACCAGCGGCGCGCGCTAGATTGCAGCACGTCCTTCGTGTCGGCGTTCGGTTACAGACGGCAATCGCACTACGCAGCGGAACCCGACATGGCTGGTCGAGGTATCGACCGGCTCGGCGTGCCGCGCGGCCGGGCGGTATCGGCGGCAATAGTTCGGCGCGCAGAGGTGCGAGCCGCCCTTGAGGACCGTGAGCGGAATCTGGATGTCGGGGAGGCGAGGGTCGTAGCTTGTGTGCTCACCGCCGCCGCGGGGATTTTTGGGGATGCAGCAGGGTTTTGCGGCGTCGGCGGCGTGTTTTGACGACCACCAGTCGGAGGTCCACTCCCAGACATTGCCGATCATGTCGTAGAGGCCGTAGCCGTTCGGCGGGAAGGCCATGACCGGCGAGGTACGCTCGTACCCATCCTCGCCGAGATTCTGGACGGGGAAGTTGCCCTGCCAGATATTGGCCATGTGTTTGCCGCCCGGCATCAGCGCATCGCCCCAGGCGTATTCCTCCGCCTCGAGGCCGCCACGCGCCGCAAATTCCCATTCCGCCTCCGTCGGCAGGCCCTTGCCGGCCCAGTGGGCATAGGCTGCCGCATCGCTAAAGGAGACGTGGACGACGGGATGATCGTCGAGATCCTCGATGTGCTGCCAGGACCATAGGGATGACGCCAGTTGGCGCCGCGCAGGAATGTCCACCACTGGCTCCAGTCGGTGAGATCGGTGATGCGCGGCAGCGGTGAGAACACCCGCGATCCCGCGTAGAGCATCTCTGCCAGCGCGCCCGGATAGTCCTTCGGATCGGGAACGATCTGCGCCTCGGTGACATGGCCGGTTGCGTCGACGAACTGCTTGAACTGCCGGTTGGTCACGGGCGTGCGGTCTATCCAGAAGCCGTCGACAGCAACGCGATGGCTCGGCGCTTCCTCGGGATAATGATGGTCGGATCCCATGCGAAAGGTTCCGCCGGGAATGAAGACCATCTCGCCGGTCTTCAAATCATCCGGCAACCACTCGCAGTGATCCAGATCTGCTCGCAACATGGTGGAAGCTCCGATGCTCGTAGTCCACCTGATGCTACTGCGCCAACCTGGCAGACTTCGACGATAGCTCTCTGCCCGGCCCATTAGACGCATTGTCTAGCCCCGTTTTTTTGGCACTCGGGGAGAGGAGGACGCTGCGTCAACATCTCTTTCTTTTGCACGCACGTTTTCGACCACGCGGCAAATCCATGCCGCGTGCGCTCTGCCATCCCCAAAGCGCGTCCGCTCAATATCGCTAAGGTTGCAAACGGTACCCGAAGATTGGACGGCTGTGATGTGCAGTTTGTGCCAGTCTGCGGGGGAGTTGGTGAGGCCTCGCGTGCCGCAGAATTGTCGCGCTTCAGTAACACGGTACAGCCATGGGGCAAGTCCTCCTGGTTGATTCGCGCAAGCTGGACGGTTTCGAAGGACTTCAGCAGGCCGTCCACGGCTCGCATGTCGATGTGATGCAACTCGGCCGCGGTCGGTTGCGCGGAACGTTGTCCCATGTCGGCATCGGCGACTTCTCGCTCAGCATTGGTGCGTTCAACGTCGGCATGCGCACGCAGCGGGTTTCCAGCGACGACAAGCTGATCATCGGGATGCTGCTCGCGGCCGAAGAGCGCGTCGCCCACTGGTCGTTCGACATGCAGCTCAACGATGTGCTCGTCATTCCGCCGCTGCTCGAACATGACGGTGTTTTTCACGGCGGCTCCGCTTACGCCGCCATGCGGTTCGACCTCAACGAGGTCGCGACGCTGTTCGCCGGAAAAGCACGGCTGAGTGATCCTGACACCTGGCGCAGCCGCGGTCATTTCCGCGCGGACATCGAGAGCGGCGCGATCGCCTCGCGCCGCCTGGTCCGGATCATGTCGCACCTGCGCGACAACAAATACGGACTGACGCCATCAACAGCCGATTTCTGGAAACGATCGATCGCCGAATGCATGGCTGCCAACGTCGCGTCGTCGCTGCCACCCGACGGCAATGGCTGGCTCCCTTCCGCGCGACGGCTGATCCGCAAGGTCGAGGAGTTTCTCGACGACGCCGGCACCCGTCCGGTGCACGTGTCGGAAATTTGCGCGGCGCTCGGCGTATCGCGGCGCACCCTTCACCGCGCGTTTCAGGAGGTATTCGGTCTCGGCCCGGTCAGCTTCCTCAGGCACAAGCGTCTTTGCGCTGTTCATTCGATCCTGCACCAGAGCGCACCCGGCTCGACCACCGTGACAGCGGTCGCCATGCAGCAGGGCTTTTACGAACTCGGCCGGTTCTCGCAATACTACCTGGCAATGTTCGGAGAGCGTCCGTCGCAAACGCTCGGAATCGCGGCGGTGCAGGCCGCCGAAGACGAGATCGCCAGAGCCTCGCGCTTTGAGCCTGGACCGCGAACGACGCCATGATGGCATGCATGCCAGTGTTTTGCAGGCGTCAAACGGCGAAAAAAGCTGTCATGAAAACAACCGGATGGCTACCGTGTATGGGGTTGTTTTCACGGTTTTGAGTTGGATAGGCGAGCCGCCTCCAGCTTCAGGCCCCGCAGACGATCACGCCGTACCAGCCCAGGCCGCGATAGGTCTCGTAGCCGGGCGTCGCATGGAACGCGACCAGCGTGCCCGAGCCGTCCTGGTAGAAGCCGGAACGCTGGCCGTTGAGCGACAGCGAGATGCGTTCGCTGAGAATGCCTTGTCCGTCGGAAGCGGCGATCACGCGAAGATTGGAGTCGACCAGCAGCACGCGCGCCTTGTCGCTGTCGCCAACGCGCACGCCTTGCACGATGGCGCGGGCCTGCGCCTCCCAGTCGAAATGGATGGCGAGCACCCCGATCGGCGCGCCGTTGGCCTGGCCGCCGGCGCGGACGCTGGCGCAATAGGTCGCGACCTGGGCATTGCCGAGCAGCGGCTGGTTCTCGACGTCGCCGGCGACATAGTCGTCGCCGGAGCGCAGGGTCTTGGCCTCGCGAAACCATTTGGTGTGGGCGACGTTCTGGCCGACAGCGCGAAAGCGGTCGGCGCGGCCGTTGGCGATGACGTTGCCGTCGAGATCGCAGAGCCAGAGGTCGAGATAGACGGTATAGGCTCCTAGGATCACACCGAGACGCTGCGAGGCATGGGACACGGCCGCGGCGTCGGGCGAGGCCGCGCAACCGACCAGCGCGGAATCGGTCGCCCACCAGCGCACGTCGCAGGTCCGTTCATAGAGGTTGCGGTCGATCAGCTCGATGGCGTTGAGCGAGAGGTCGACCATGCGCTCGCCGCGCGAGCGCTGGCTCATGCGGTCGATCGAGGCGACGAGGTCGCCGGTGCGCTTGGTCAGCTGGCTTTCGAGTTCGCGGGCGATAGTCTCGACCTGCTGGCCGACGCCGCGGACCTCCTGCGCCACCACGGCGAAGCCCGCGCCCTGCGCGCCGGCGCGCGAGCTTTCGATCAACGCGTTCAGCGCCAGCATCTTCATCTGGTTGGTGATCTGCTGGATCGCCTTGGTCTTGTCGACCGCGATCTGGTTGACCTCCGCCGTGAGGCGGTTGATCAGCGCGGAGATGTCGGAATCATCATCAGCGGGTTCATTTGCGATCGGCTTGGCTTTGAGACCCAGCGCAGCAGACATCGGGGGCTTCCCTTGGCAATGAGGTCTGATCTGCAACGAACCCGGAACAATCACTGACAGATCGAATACGATTCTTTTTCGAAGATTCCGCCTAACGCCTGCTTAATTTGCTGTTTTGCGGAATGCTCAAATGATAGTCAGTCCGGGTAGCAAAGCGGCAATCCACCGCTTTGTGCCGCGCAGACGTTGCAAATCCCGAGGGATTGCGGGCCAATCGTCCGTCGGCCGGACGATGCAATCCCTCCGGCTCCCAGGTTCCTCAAACCGACAGCTGTTCATGACGCCGCCCGCTACCGCCTTGCCCGTCGAAGCGCCCCAGGCGTTCCTGGGAGTGGCGCGCTCGCTCACCGACAAGCTTTGGCGCGACCGGCTGGATGCCCGCGGGGCGGCGAAAGCGCTTGCCATCGTGCAGCGCCACCAACTGCCCGAGCTCCTGGCGCGGGTGCTGGCAGGCCGCGGCGTCGACAGCGACGCCGTCGCAGATTTCCTCGATCCCGCCATCCGCAAGCTTCTGCCGGACCCGTTCACGGTGACGGAGATGGAGGCCGCCGCGAAGCGGATCGCGGATGCCGCAGCGAACGGCGAGAAGGTCGCGATCTTCGGCGACTACGATGTCGACGGCGCGACCTCGGCGGCGCTGCTGACCTGGCATCTGCGGCATTGCGGGCTCGATCCGCTGATCCACATTCCCGACCGCATCTTCGAGGGCTACGGGCCCAACACGGAAGCCGTGCGCGCGCTGGCCGAAAAGGGCGCCACGCTGCTCGTCACCGTCGATTGCGGCACCACCAGCATCGAGCCGCTCGCCGAAGCAAAACGTATCGGCATGTCCGTCGTCGTGATCGACCATCATCAGGCCGGCACGGAGCTGCCGGAGGTCGACGCGCTGGTCAATCCGAACCGGCTCGACGATCTCTCCGGCCTCGGCCATCTCGCCGCCGTCGGCCTCGTGCTGGTGACGCTGGTCGCGGTCAATCGTGAATTACGCCAGCGCGGCTTCTGGAATGCGGAGATGCCCGAGCCGGATCTGCTCGGCATGCTGCATCACGTCGCGCTCGGCACGGTTGCTGATGTCGCGCCGCTGATCGGTCTCAACCGCGCGTTCGTCGCCAAGGGCCTGATCGCGATGCGGCGGCGCGACCATGTCGGCCACACAGCGCTGATGGACGTGGCGCGGCTCAACGGCCCGCCGGAGGCCTGGCATCTCGGCTTCATGCTGGGGCCGCGCATCAATGCCGGCGGTCGCATCGGCCGCGCCGATCTCGGCGTGCGCCTGCTTTTGGAGGGTGACAGCGTCGAGGCCGCGCGGATCGCCGCCGAACTCGACCGCCTCAACAGCGAGCGCCGGGTCATCGAGCAGGCGGCCGAAGCGCAGGCCGAAGCCGAGGCGCTCGCCTCGATCGGGCTCGAGGACAAGATCGGCGTGATCGTCACGGCCTCCGAAGGCTGGCATCCCGGCGTGGTCGGTCTCGTTGCGTCCCGGTTGAAGGAGAAGTTCTCGCGGCCCGCCTTTGCGATCGCGCTGGAGCCCGGGGGCATCGGCACCGGCTCCGGCCGTTCGATTGCCGGCGTCGATATCGGCAAGGCCGTGCGGCAGGCGGTCGCCGATGGCATTCTGCTGAAGGGGGGCGGCCACGCGATGGCTGCGGGGGTCACGCTGCGGAAGGAAAAACTCGCCGAGTTTCGCGCCTACCTCGAGAATGCGTTGGGGCGCGACGTTGCCGAGGCGCGCCACGTCAACGAGCTCTACATCGACGGCGCGGTCTCCGCGCGCGCGGTGACGACCGAGCTTGCAGCGACGCTCAACCGCGCGGGTCCCTTCGGCAGCGGCAATCCGGAAGCCGTGTTGGCGCTGCCGGCGCACCAGCTCGTCTATGCCGACGAGGTGGGACAGGCACATTTGAGGCTACGCTTCAAGTCGGGCGACGGCGCCATCGTCAACGGCATCGCGTTCCGTTCGATCGGACAGAAGCTCGGCAACGCGCTCGTTGCCAATCGCGGCCAGCAATTGCATGTCGCGGGATCATTGTCGGTCGATCGCTATCAGGGCGCCGAGCGTGTGCAATTTCGCGTCATCGACGTCGCGCTACCCGATCAGGGACCATCCATGATTAGATAGGCCCGGCAAACAACAAAAAAGCTAACAGCAAAACTGGGAGTGAACATGGCAGGGCAGGTTGAGGGTAAAGTGGCGCTGGTGACGGGCGGCGCCTCCGGCATCGGCGAAGCCGTCGTCGAGCTATTCGCGCGCGAGGGCGCCACCGTCATTGCCACCGACATCGACGAGCTGCGCGGCCCCGAGCTCGCCAATCGCATCACCAAGGCCGACGGCAAGGCGATTTTCCTGGAGCAGGACGTCACCAGCGAAGAGCGCTGGATCGAGATCACAGCCGAGATCGCGAAGCGCTTTGGCCGGCTTGATATTCTCGTCTCCAACGCCGGCATCGGCATCGCCGTGCCCTCGATCGTCGACATGACGCTCAGCGACTGGCGCAAGCAGAACGCGATCAACCTCGACGGCGTCTTCCTCTCGGTCAAGCATTGCCTGCCCTTGATGCGCAAGACCGGCGGCGGCTCGATCGTCATGATGTCCTCGCTCGCGGGCCTGCGCGGCGCGCCTGGGCTGTCGGCCTATTCGGCGACCAAGGGCGGCGTGCGGCTGTTCGCGAAGTCAATCGCGATGGAGTGCGCGGCCGCCGGCGACGGCATCCGCGTCAACTCCGTCCATCCCGGCATCATCGACACCCCGATCTGGGGCAAGATCCCGACCGGCGCGACCGGCAACCAGGGCAATGCACCGATCGATCCCGAGGAGCGTGCGCGCCTCGTCACGCCGCTCGGCCGCGCCGGCCATGCTTCTGAGATTGCCTCCGGCGTGCTGTATCTGGCCTCCGATGCCTCGTGCTACGTCACCGGCAGCGAGCTCGTCATCGACGGCGGCATGAATGCCGGCGGCGTGCCGCGGCGGCAATAGACCGCCTCGCGGGCTGCGAAGGGCAGGGTGGCGCCCGCGGGGGCT
This sequence comes from Bradyrhizobium sp. 17, assembly GCF_023073515.1. Classification (NCBI taxonomy): domain Bacteria; kingdom Pseudomonadati; phylum Pseudomonadota; class Alphaproteobacteria; order Hyphomicrobiales; family Nitrobacteraceae; genus Bradyrhizobium; species Bradyrhizobium sp. 17. Next base: position 644,509 of record NZ_JADPJQ010000130.1, read on the forward strand.
GACGCGCAGGCGTCGGACCTGTACAACGCGGGCGTCTTCCGATCGACAGAGGTGTCCTTCCGCCATGGCGCACAGCCTTCACTCATCGTCCTCCACGCCAGCAACGTTCCGCTCGAACCGTCCGGACCTCGTCACCGACGCGATCCGCAGCGCGCGCGAGGATCTTGCCGCCTGCTTTCGGATGGCTGCGCGCAACGGCTTTGAGGAGGGCATCTGCAACCACTTCTCGGCCGTGGTGCCGGGCCATGACGATCTCTTCCTGGTCAACCCTTACGGCTACGCCTTCCGCGAGCTGACCGCGTCAAAGCTGCTGATCTGCGATTTCCACGGCAGCGTGCTCGACGGCGAGGGCGTACCCGAGGCGACCGCGTTCTACATCCATGCCGAGATGCACAAGCGCCTGCCGCGCGCCAAGGTCGCCTTCCACACCCACATGCCCTACGCCACGGCGCTGTCGATGACCGAGGGCGATCCGCTGATCTGGGCCGGCCAGACCGCGCTCAAGTTCTACGGTCGCACCGCCGTGGACCGCGACTACAACGGCCTCGCGCTCGACAACCGCGAAGGCGCGCGCATCGCATCCGCCGTTGGGGATGCCGATATCATCTTCATGAAGCATCACGGCGTGATGGTGTTGGCACCGACCATCGCGGAAGCCTGGGACGATCTCTACTATCTCGAACGCGCCGCCGAGGTGCAGGTGCTGGCGATGTCGACCGGGCGACAGATGCTGCCGGTCGATCCCGCGATTGCAGCCGAGACCTACAGGCAGATGCGCGAGGGCGATTCCGAATCTGCACGGCTGCATCTTGCGGCGATCCGGCGGCAGCTCGATGCGGAGGAGCCGCAATACCGGCATTGAGCCGGCCTAAGACCCCTGGCGTAGCTTCGCCAGCACCTTCAGCCCGCCATAGCCGTCCGCAGGCACGATACCGGCCCTCTGCTGAAAATCCTTGATTGCCTTCATCGTGTCGTTGCCGACGCGGCCGTCGGTGCCGCCGGTGTCGAAGCCCGCCTTGGTCAGGCGCGTCTGCATCTCCTGCACCTCGGCGAGTGTCAGCGCGCGCTCGGAGCCGGGGAACGGCTGGATGAAAGGCGGGGCGCCGAGGCAGCGGTCGCCGAGATGGCAGATCGCCAGGGCATAGTTCATCGAGGGATTGTAGCTCTTCACCGCGTTGAAATTCGGTCCCAGCAGAAACGTCGGCCCGCCCGCAACCGGCGTCCACATCTGCGCGGATGCGGAGGCTTGCGGGAATGGCTGGCCGTCGGCGCGGGTGACGCCGGCCGCCTGCCAAGCCGCATAGGTCCGGCTGCCGCTCATCTCACCGGGCGTGCGCACCTCGTAGCCCCAATGCTCGCCGCGGTGCCACTTGCCGCGATTGACGAGATATTTTGCCGTCGAGCCCAGCGCGTCGTCGGGCTTGCCGAACGGCGACACCTTGCCGTCGCCATCATAGTCGATGCCGACATTGAGCCAGACTTCCGGCATCCATTGCGAATGCCCCATCGCGCCGGCCCAGGATCCCTGCATCTGCTCCGGCGTGCTCCAGCCCTTGTCGACGATGCGTAGCGCGTTGATCAGCTCGGTTTCCCAATAGGCCTTGCGTCGCGGTTCGTTCCAGGCGAGGGCGGCGAGCGAGGGAAACACCGGCGTCATGTGGTTCTGCTGCACCAGCGGATCGCCATAGGCGGACTCGACGCCCCACAGCGCCAGCAGCGTGCCGCGCTCGACGCCGAAATCGCGCTCGATGCGCGCGAGCAGCGCCTCGTTGTTCTTCAGCGCGATCTTGCCGTTGATGATGCGCCAGTCGGAGACGCGACGGTTGATGTATTGCCAGACCTGCTCATGAAATTCGGGCTGGTTCCGCATCTGCTTGAACACGCTCATGTCGGGCTCGACCCGCGCCATCGCACGCTGCCATGTCGCAGCCGAGATGCCCTTGGCCATGGCACGAGCGCGAAAACCCTCACGCCATTCGTCGAAGCCTGGAGGTGCGGCGAAGACATGCGTCGGGAAAGCGAGCAGGGTGGCGGCGCCGATCGTGAAGGCGCGGCGGGTATGATGGATCGAGGAATCAGCGTGTTTCATCGACTTATTGTAGCGGGAAATGCGGCTCCTGTGAGTCGGTTCCTGGAGGGTCGGGAACGGGACGTCCGTCCTGTTCCTTCCGGAACAAATTGTCGCACTCACGCATTCCCTCCGCATGCAATCGAGGAGGACGAGATGAGGAAATATCTGTTTGCGGCCGCCATGGTCACCGCTATCGCAGCCCCCGCATTCGCCGACGAAGTCGGTGTTCATGTTGGTCCGGTCGGCGCCGGCGTGACCGTCGGACAGTCCCCGGAATATCGAGAGCGTGACCGCGATCGTGATCGCACCACCGTGATCAAGGAGCGCGAGCCTGCCGACCGCACCACCGTCATCAAGAAGGAAGATGAATTCGGTAACCGCGAAAAGACCGTGATTCATCACGACAACGACTAACGGAGCGGGGCCCCGGCCGATGGTCGGGGCCCGCCTTCCGTCGAGAATTCGGGGTCGAATGAAGATACGCGCGCATGCAGAGAGCCACGTCGTCGAGCTCGACGACGGATCACAATGGCAGATTTTCCCTGGCGATCTCGCCACCACACTGAGCTGGAAGCCCGAAACCGATCTGCACCTGGAGCGAAGCGGCGAGCGGGTGAGTTCGCATGAGCTGGTGAACGACGCCGATCAAAGCCGCGTGCGGGTGATCGCAGCGGGCGAGACCTGGCCCGATGGCGAGGTTAAGAAAGTGTTGAAGGGCGGGTAGGGCGCGCCTGCAACGGGTCGGATATCCCCAATTTTGAGCCTGTCACTTTACGGTCGATTCGCTTCCGTCTGCGCACAATGCGTGAATGCAGGAGCTGTTCGACATCATCCGCGCCAATCCCTGGCCGTTCGGCGCCGGGTTGTTCGTCGTCGTCCTGATGATCCTCGCGGAGAACTTTGGGCGCGGTATTCAAGGCCACGGCGCCGTCAGTGACTTCCCGGATTCGGACGGTGGCGACGGCGGAGGCGGCGACTAGGTCCCGCCAGCGGCAAGCGCGCTTCGCCTAGTCCTCCTGCAAATCGGCCGCGATGCCTGCGAGCCAGCGGCGAATGCTTGCCTCGGCCTTGACATCGAGCCCGGCGGCCAGCCGCTTCTCCAACGCAATCACCCTTTCCCGGCACGCTTTCAAAAGCGCCGTGCCGCGCGGAGTCAGCGTCCATTGCTGGATGCGGCCGTGGACGGGATGCGGCGTCATCACAATCGCGCCGTCACGCTCGAGATTGCGGATGATGACGCCGACGGTCTGGGGCGTCAGAAAGGTGAGGCGGGCAACGTCGGCGCCCGAGAGGCCCGGATAGGCGTTGAGCATGGTCAGCACCGCGAATTGCGGTGAGGTGACACCGAGATCGGCGAGCGACCGCTCCATCGTCAGACGGACTGCGGCGTGGGCCTGGCGCAAGAGATAGCCGAGATAGCCTTGCTCGCCGCGCTTGCCTTCCCCTGGGGCTGGCACGCGCACGGCGTCAGGCTTGGCAGTCTTGCGCCGGGATTTCGATCTCGTGATACTGGGCGACTTGCGCAACATGTAAGTGCTCTTATAAGATGTAAGCGGTCTTACAATACCACGAGGTGAACGGCAATGTCACACGCCCGCAGCGAATACGAGGATTTCAAGAAGATCGCGCCGGATGCGTATGAGCTGGTGCTGGCGCTCGGCCAGGTGGCGGCCAAGGCCGGTCTCGACAAGCAGCTTCTCGAACTGGTCAAGCTCCGGGCATCGCAGATCAACGGCTGCGCCTTCTGCGTGCAGCATCACATCCTGCTTTCGGAGCGGATCGGCGTGCCCGTCGACAAGCTCAATTTGGTCGTGGTCTGGCGCGAGGCGCCGATCTTTTCCGCGCGCGAACGTGCCGCGCTGGCCTGGACCGAGGCGCTGACCTGCCTGCCCGACGGAGTCGGCGAGGGCGTGTATGCCGAGGCGAGCCGTGAATTCTCCGAGACCGAACTGACTTACCTGACCTCTGCGGTTGCCTCGATCAACGTCTGGAATCGTTTCGGTGCGGCGTTTCGCTGGACACCGGCGAAGCGACCGGTCGCAGCGAATGCGGCGGCATCCTGATTGCAACGAAGGGAGATCGTGATGACGGTAGTAAGTTTGCCCACCACATTGGCGCCATCGCGTTCGATGGCGATCGCCGTCGTCGGCGGGCTTGCGTGCGCGCTTGCGATCGGCAAGGCGTTGCCGGTGACGATGGACACCATTTCCGGCGCACTCGCGCCGCTCTGCGCCACCGCCGCCGAAAGCTCGCCGCTGGACAAGGTCGAGCCGATCGACTCCTACGCGCTGCCGAACGTGCCGGGCAAGCGCGTCACCATCGTGCGCGTGTTCTACGGCCCTGGCGGGTTCTCGCGGCCGCATCGTCACGCAGGATCCGTCACCGCCTACATAACCAAGGGCAAGATCCGCTCCCAGCTCGGCGGCGGCCCGGTCGAGACGTTCGGCCTCGGCCAGTCCTTCTTCGAGCCGCCCGGCTCGACGCATCTGGTCTCGGCCAATGCCAGCACCACGGAGCCGGCGGAATTGATTGCCGTGTTCGTGGCGGACGAGGGCGCGCAACTCACGACGTTGCTGGAGTAGCCGGCACCCGCAATCTGCAGCCGCTTTTGTTCAGGTCGGCTGCGATCGCTTCAGACGTTTCCATAGCGGTGAAAGACCGTATGTGACGGCCGGTATCGCAACTGCGCCGACAAGGAGCCCAATAACGCCTGAAATGGCTGCCTCGACCGCCCATCCGACGGTGCCGGCAATGGAGGGAAGGCGGTGCGCGGCAGCCTCGGTCGCGGCATGAACCGTATGGCCGACTACCGGTGGGCCGTATTGTTCGATGCCGTGCAGGATGATGCCGCCACCGACCCAGATCATCGCGGCGGTGCCGATGGTGCTCAGCACCGCCAGGAAGACAGGCATGCCGCGGACCAGCGCACGTCCAAGCAATCGGATTGCGCCGCCAACAAGCGAGGCGCCGTCATACCGCGCAAGGGCCAGGCCGACATCGTCCGCCTTCACGATCAAGGCGACCACGCCGTAGACTCCAACAGTGATGAAAATGGCGACGAGTGCGAGCACGAGCGCCTGGGTCCAGATGCTGCCCGCCGGGACGGCCGCCAGCGTGATCGCCATGATCTCCGCCGACAGGATGAAATCCGTTTTGATGGCGCTTGCGACTTTCTTGTCCTCGACCGACCGCGCGTTCAATGCAATTGGCTGGGGCTGGGCTTCGTGGTGGCGCGCATCATGCGGCATCGCGGCTTCGAGCACCTTCTCGGTGCCCTCATAGCACAGAAAGGCGCCGCCCAGCATGAGCAGCGGCGTGACCGCGGCGGGAAGGAAATAACCAAGCAACAGGGCAATGGGCAGCAGGATCAGCAATTTATTGCGCAGCGACCCAACCGCAATCTTGCCTACGATCGGCAGTTCGCGTTTCGAGGCAAAGCCGATCACGTAGTTCGGCGTGACGGCTGCGTCATCGATGACCACGCCAGCCGCCTTTGCTCCCGCCTTGGCCGTTTGGCCCGCGACATCGTCGAGCGAGGCTGCCGCCACCTTTGCGATCGCTGCGATATCGTCGAGAAGACCAATCAGTCCGACACTCATCAACCCAGTTCCTTCGGCCTTCCATCGGGCGGTGTGTGCGACAACACGCTTTTGCACTGCCTGGCAATGGAAGGAGCAAGCCGTTAGTTCTCGTCGCCGCCCGATCCCTCGCGCAGGTCCGGCTTGAGCACGTCCTCCGGCAGCGCATGCGCCACAGGCTGTGGCGTGCCGGCGATCTCCGGGCCGACCTCGCGGCCGCGGGCGTGGATCAGGCGCTCATAGGCGGAGACCAGCGTGACGTAAGGACTGACCCAGATCCAGCCGTCGCGGGTGAACACTTGCACGTCGAAATGCAGGTGCATCGAGGTGCCGGCGGGATGGTCGAGATAGTTCGAGACCACGCCGATCTTCTCGCCCTCCGATACGATGCGGCCATTGAGCAGGCCATCGGCGTTCAGCGCCTGCGGGTTCATATGCATGTAGCGGAAGCGAATGTGCTCGCTCCGGCTGTTGATTTGCAGCGTCACAGCCTGGTCCTTGGAAGCGCGTATAACCCTCGCATCCCGCACGGCGACGACGGCGCGCTGCTTGGGATCACAGGCTTGGCGGCCTTCACCAGGCGGTGGGCACTCGGCCGCGCGGATGTCCTCGCCCTGATGGCCATAGCCGCCGCCGCATTGCCAGACCTCGAAACTCCGGGATTCGCAGAAATTGTCGCGCCAGGGATAGGCGGTCGTGCTCTCGATCTTGTCGCGCTTGGCATAGGATTGCGAGTGCACGAACGCGGGCGCCTTCTCGAGAGGAAACCGGATCTGTGCGTAGGCCATCACGTCGGGATGGCCGCCCTGCTTGCGATAGCCGGTGTTCGGGATGATGTCGCCGCTCGGCCTGTAGGTGAAGTCCGGGGAGCGTACCGTGGGACGATCGAGAATGTTGGAAGCGATGTCCGTGAGCGGCCGCATGCGCTGGCCGCCCGCCACGCGCAGCGCCTTCAGGAAGCGCTCGGCGATCGGATAGGCCTCCTTGCAGGCAAGCCGCCGCGGCTTGGCAACGCTGTCGAGGCATTGGATCGACACCACATAGGCGACGCCGAAACGGGTGAAAGCGTAGCGCATATAGCCTTCCCGGATGAACTTGCGCAGGTCCGGGTAGAGCGCCGCGAGCGGTTTGACCGGCTCGCCCTTGCCGCCCGAGGGATCGGCAATGTCATAGACCAGCGCCGAGCCCGTGATCTGCACCTCGACCGGCCTTGCGAAGACCCGGCTCGGCATGCCGTCTCCGGTACCAGGCTCGAACGAAAAGGTCGCGCTGTAGCCGGCGGGACCTGCATCGAACAGGTCGACGGAATTGAAGTCAGCCTGGTAGCGCGACAGCGCGACGGTCGCCGGCGCGCCATTGAGCCGAGCTTCGAGATACGCGGCAGCGTCGAACGGCAGCAGCACGGGCACGGAGCTGCGGGCGATGCCGGTGAAGAATTGCGAGGAGATCGCGTTGAGCTGCACCAGCGCCGGCATCGCGCGCGGATCGTAGCGCGGCACCGAACGACGGGGTGCGAAGATGAAGTCTTCCGCGGCCCGGGGATGGACGTTGATTTCGGTGCGGAGCTGGTCAAGCGCCGCGCGCCAATCGACGCGCAGCGCCGTGAGTGAGGGGCTGCGGAACTCATCCGCAGCAAGTGGAGAGGCAATGAGGAGCGAAAGCGACGCCAGAAGTTGCGAGACGAAGCGGAAACTTTTCCCAACCACTGTCTCGCCCCCCGGCGGCACCTGTTGCGCTCGCTTTGGTCCCGTCAGTCCTTGGCACGCTCGGAGTAGGAGCCGTCTTCGGTCATCACGACGATTCGGGTGCCGACGGCGATGTGCGGCGGCACCGTGGTGCGAACGCCATTCGAGAGCACGGCGGGCTTGTAGGACGAGGAGGCGGTCTGCCCCTTGGTCACGGGCTCGGTCTCGATCACTTCCAGCGTCACGCGCTGCGGCAGGGCGATCGATACCGGGTTGGAACCGTGCAGCGATAGCTTGACCGTCATGCTCTCCTGAAGATAGGCCGCCGCATCGCCGATCACATCCTTGGACACCTGGACCTGGTCATAGGTCTCCGGGTTCATGAAGTGATAGCCGTCACCATCTTCATACAGGAAGGTGTAGTTGCGCTCTTCGATTGTGGCCTTCTCGACCTGATCGGTGGTCTTGTAGCGCTCGGAGATCTTTACCCCGTCCGAGATTCGGCGCATTTCGATCTGGCTGACCGGGGTGCCCTTGCCGGGATGGATGTTCTCGGCGGTCACGACGACATATAGCTTGCCGTCTTGCTCGATCACGTTGCCCTTGCGAATAGAACTGGCGATGACTCTCAAAGCTGTATTTCCTGCTTGCTTGGCCCGGCTCGGGCCAGGACGTGGTCAAATTGATGGGGGACCTGGGGCCCCAAATCAGACCGCGGCACCCGTTTCGGGCCGCAACATACTGGTTTTGCCGTTGGATGCCAGCATTTTGCTGGCTTGCGGGACAGCCGGTTAATGGCTGGGGACAAGCCGATGTCGCCGTTCTGGTCCCCCTCGCGGCATCTCGACCGCCGGCCCTTCTTGCAGGCCAGGGGAGCCATCACTGGGGCTCTACGGGGATTTTTCGTCGAGCAGGGCTTCGTCGAGGTCGAAACCTCCGTTCTCCAGGTCTCCCCGGGCAACGAGACCCACCTGCACGCCCCCCGGACCGAGATCATGCGGCCCGACGGCAGCCGTGTGAGCCGATATTTGCGGACCTCGCCGGAATTCGCCTGCAAGAAGCTGCTGGCGGCCGGGGAGACCCGGATTTTCGAGTTCGCCCGGGTGTTCCGGGACCGTGAGCGCGGCGACCTGCATTTGCCCGAATTCACCATGCTGGAATGGTACCGGGCAGGCGCGCCCTATGACGCCATCATGGCCGACTGCGTCGTCCTCATCGCCCGCGCGGCCCAGGCGACCGGTATCGGCGCCTTCACCTTCCGCGGCCGGACCGCAGATCCTTTCGCCGAGCCGGAGCTTGTGACGGTTGCCAGCGCCTTCGAGCAGTTTGCGGGAATCGACCTGCTTGCGACCATTTCCGGCGGCGAGGGCGACCGCGCCGCGCTCGCGCGGTCAGTTGCCGGCAAGGTCCGCGTGGCCGAGGATGACACCTGGTCCGACATCTTCAGCAAGGTTCTGGTCGAGCATGTCGAGCCGCATCTGGGGCAGGGCCGTTTGACCATTCTGTTCGAATACCCATCTCCAGAGGCGGCACTGGCGCGCGTGAAGGCGGGCGATCCCCGAGTCGCCGAGCGGTTCGAGGTCTATGCCTGCGGTGTCGAGCTCGCCAACGGTTTTGGCGAACTGACCGACGCCGAGGAGCAGCGCAAGCGCTTCACGCAATCCATGGCAGAGAAGCAACGCCGCTACTGCGAAGCCTATCCGCTGGACGAGGACTTTCTGGCCGCGGTCGCGGCGATGCCGGAGGCGAGCGGCGTCGCGCTCGGATTCGACCGCCTGGTAATGCTGGCGAGCGGCGCATCGCGAATTGATCAGGTGGTGTGGACGCCGCCTGCAAATGAAACGTTGAGCGAGACATGATGAAGAGCAATCTTGCGCGCACATTGCGCGAGCCGGCCGAACTTGTGGCCGAGCAGCTGGTGTCAGCCACAGCGCTGCCGGTGCTCGATCGCATTGCCGCACGCTATGCGGTTGCGATCACGCCGGCGCTGGTCGATCTGATCGACAGGTCCGATCCCGACGATCCCATTGCGCGCCAATTCGTTCCGACTGCCGCAGAGCTGGAGATGCAGCCGGGCGAGAATGCAGATCCGATCGGCGATCATTCGCACTCGCCGGTTCCCGGGATCGTGCATCGTTATCCCGACCGCGTGCTGTTCAAGCTCGTTCACGTCTGCGCGGTCTATTGCCGCTTCTGCTTCCGCCGCGAGATGGTCGGACCCGGCAAGGAGAACGCGCTCTCGGACGCCGCCTATCGCGCGGCGATCGACTACATCCGCGCGCACAGCGAGATCTGGGAGGTGATCCTGACCGGGGGGGATCCCCTGATGTTGTCGCCTCGGCGGATGGGCGAGATCATGGCCGATCTGGCCGGAATCGATCACGTCAAGATCATCCGCCTTCACACCCGCGTGCCGGCGGCCGATCCCGCGCGCATCAGCGACGAGATGGTGGCGGCGCTCAAGGCCGAAGGCGCCACCACCTGGGTGGCGCTGCATGCCAACCATGCGCGCGAACTGACGGGGCCCGCGCGTGCCGCCTGCGCGCGGCTGGTCGATGCCGGAATTCCCATGGTAAGCCAGTCCGTGCTTTTGCGCGGCGTCAATGACAACGCAATCGCTCTTTCGGATTTGATGCGAGCTTTCGTCGAATGCCGGATCAAGCCCTATTATCTGCATCACGGTGATCTCGCGCCCGGCACGGCGCATCTGCGAACGACACTCGCCGAGGGGCAGCATTTGATGCGGCAGCTGCGCGGACGGGTGTCAGGACTGTGTCAGCCCGACTATGTCATCGACATCCCCGGCGGTGCCGGCAAGTCGCCGGTGGGGCCGAATTACGTGTTGCCGATGCAAAATACCGCACCTGATGCGGGTGATGCGGCATCGGAAACGCGCTATCGTATCGTGGATTATTGCGGCGACGTTCACCTCTATCCGCCCGAGACCTGATTGGTCGTGATGGAGATGCTGGCCCGAGGAATGGAGAAGCAAAATGAGAAGCATCATCCTAGCACTGTCGCTTCTGACGGTGTTCGGCAGCGCCGGCTTCGCGCAAACGGGAAGCAAGGGATCGACGACCTCGGGACAATCGGCGGGTTCTTTGCCGCCTGCGCCCGTCGGTCATCGGCAGCCGCGCGCTGGCGACGTGCCAAGTGAGAAGAACCTGAGCGACCCGAACGATCCCCTCAGCAAGGAAAATCAGGCGCTCGACAAGAAGATCAAGAGCATCTGCCGCGGCTGCTAGGCGCCGGGAAAGCGGGCAGGGTGCGACAGCCTCACCCCGCCCGCAATCGTTTGGTCAGGCGGAGCGCTCGTGCAGCCCTGCGCGCTTGATGTTGCGCCGGATCTCGACCGCGTTAGCGAGCTGCTTGAGCACGGTTGCCGTGGTCGCCCAGTCGATGCAGCCGTCCGTGATGCTCTGGCCATAGGTGAGCGGCTTGCCCGGCACCACGTCCTGGCGTCCGGCGACGAGATTGCTCTCGACCATCACCCCCATGATGCGGTTCTCGCCGCCAGAAATTTGCCCGGCGATGTCGGCCGTCACGAGCGGCTGGTTTTCCGGCTTCTTGCTCGAATTAGCGTGGCTCACATCGACCATCACGAGCGGTGCGACGCTTGCTTTCGCCAGATCGTTGCAGGCCGCCGCGACGCTTGCCGCATCGTAGTTCGGCGTGCTGCCGCCGCGCAGGATGATGTGACAATCCTCGTTGCCCGCGGTTGAGGCGATCGCCGAGCGGCCGAGCTTGGTCACCGCCATGAAATGATGCGGATTCGAGGCCGACTTCACAGCGTCCGCCGCAATTTGCACATTGCCGTCGGTGCCGTTCTTGAACCCGACCGGGCAGGACAGCCCCGAGGCCAACTCGCGATGGATCTGGCTTTCGGTCGTGCGCGCGCCGATTGCGGCCCAGGACACGAGGTCCGCAATGTATTGCGGCGTCGTCATGTCGAGGAATTCGGTGCCGGCGGGCAGGCCGACATTATTTACCGCCGAGAGCACGTTGCGCGCCAGCCGCAGGCCCTTGTTGATGTCGAAGCTGCCGTCCAGATCAGGATCGTTGATCAGGCCCTTCCAGCCGACCGTGGTGCGCGGCTTCTCGAAATAGACCCGCATCACGATCTCGAGTTGGTCGGCAAGCTCTTCGCGCAAGCTCGCGAGGCGCTCGGCGTATTCGAGCGCGGCCCTGGGATCATGCACCGAGCAGGGGCCGACCACGACCAGAAGCCGGTCGTCCTGGCCATTGAGAATCGCATGGATGGCGTTGCGTGCGGCCATCACCACGCGCGTCGCGGTGAGCGTGCGCGGGACTTCCCGCATCACCTCTTCGGGCGTGCTCAGCTCTTTCAGTTCGCGGATACGAAGATCGTCGGTCGTGCTCAGCACGGCGGGCTCCTGTCATTTTGAGACCCTGCCGGCCAATAAAAAAGCCGCCAGGGTCTGGCGGCTTGTTCGGACGTTTGCTGCAATGTTTCAGATTGAGCGCGATCCTCCTGCCGCCAGCGAGCTGTCGTAGCTAAAGTACCAAATATAGCTGGTGACGAGGGTGATCATCGCCCGTCATATAGCGTGCGATCGGCGGCTTGTCACCCCCCAATAGACGTGACGGCCACGCGGCGCCTCAACTGTTGCTTTTGCGTGCCGCCAGCGCCATGCCGATCAGGGTGGCGCCGCCGAACAGCAGGTTGATGCCGACGAGGATACCGATCGCCCATTCCGCCGAGCTCGGCAGTCCCGTGATCACCATGAACGAGATCGCGATGTCGACGAGGCCCGAGATCAGGAGCCACGACCAGCGGCCGCCCGGCTCGCGGCGATGCTCCAGCGCGTACATGATGGTGGCGACGCCCTCGGCGAGGAAATAGGCGCCGAGCACGATGGTCAGCGTCAGCACGGCCTGGATCGGCCGCGCCAGCAGCAGCATGCCTGCAAGCACGGCCAGCGCGGCCGAGATCAGCGACCACCAGAAGCCCGGCGTGCTGCGCGCCCAATAGGTGGCGATCAATCCGCCGATGCCGCTGATCAGGAACATCCAGCCGAGGAAGATCGCAATCGCAAGGCTTGCGAGCGGCGGCAGGATCAGCGCGGCGACGCCAAGCACCGCAAGCAGGATGCCTTCGAACAGAAAGGCCTTCCAATGTGCCTTGACCGTCCCGCTCATGGCGGATTGCAGCCGGGAAAAATCCTCAGGCGATGTCATGGGCAGGCTCCGGATCGAGAGGTGTGTCCTCAATCTAGTCTAGTACGTGCACACCGCGCTTGCCATCCCGCGGCTCAGCCGCCGCCGTGCGCCGACGAAAAACCTTCGCCGCTGGTGCGGATGCGGTTGCGGCCGAGAACATAGATCGCGGTCGTGACGATCAGAAGTGCGAGGCCGAGCAGGATCGAGACCAGGCCGATCGGGATCAGGGCCAGCGTCAGATTGCGCTCGGGATTGATGAGCCAGTGATGGATCGAGGTCAGCACGAAGGCGAGCCCGAGAAAGCCGACGCCGCCACCGGCAAGCAGCAGCGCCCACATCCGGCGGAGCTGGCTGAGGCGCTCGCGCGCGACGTCGGTTCGGGGCGCGTGATGGCGCGCGACGCGCCGTACCAGGCGGATAGCGAAGGCGATCGAGCTGAAGCCGATCAGCAGGCTCGCGCCGCCCAACCACATCCGCAGCGCCGGATCGAGATCCGGCATGCGCTGAAGCGTGAGCAGGGGGAAGTCGAAGGCCGAATGCAGGGCGAGCGGACCTGCGAAGATCAGCAGCCGGCTGGAGAGACGAGCCCAGTCGCGATGATGGCGGTTGGCACCCAGCGCCGTGCCGGCGCGCGCGATGGTCAGATAGGCGCCGGCGATGATGCCGAGCGCGCCGTGGAACGGCACGGTCAGCACGCTGCGCAAGGCGGCCAGCGAGCGCCACATCTCGGCGTGCTGGACGAGATAGGCGAGGTTCTCGTAGGCGGCGAAGCCCAGGCCAACCGCGGCGCCATAGACCACGGTGTCCATCGGATTGGCGAAGGTCCGCCGCTTGGTCGAGGCGACCAGCACGATCGCGATCACCTTGACCGCTTCCTCCGGCAGCGCGACGCCGAAGATCGAATGCATGGCCAGTGCCGCCCACGGGTTGTCCGGGGCCGCAACCATCTTGGCGAAAGGGGCGCGGGCCAGGCCCAGCAGCGAAATGCTGGCCGCGCCGAGCAGGAAAGCGGTCCAGACCTGGGCCGGCGGTCCGGGGCGTTCCTCGGCGGCAATGACGAGCCACAGCATCAGCAGCGCCGGGGCAATGGCGGCCGTTCCGATGACGGTGGGTAACGCTTCAATCAGGTACATCGGCGCCGAAAATAGGTTCCCTTGATCCGCTTATCTACATTCCCTGATGCGACCTTGTGTCATGCGCTTGCTGTCGCGTCTCTTAACAAGCGTGACAGCCTGCGTTCATCAGGACAGTCGCCGAGGTGCAGAATAACGAGCGCAATCAATTGCATGACAGAACCACCTCGTCATCCCATGACAACGGTCGCGCGCCCGTCATCGGATCGCGATTGGTAAGTCAGATCAAGGCAATGTGCAGGTTTCTTCGATTGACGATGCACGTGTCGCCGCGGCAAGTCCAGAGCCGGGATTGCCCCGTCCGGGCTACGCACGGCCGGCCGAGCCGGTCTAGTCACGCTTGATCGCGCGGGATGGGGACGCGGTGCGGCGGCCCCGGAGTTGCTCCACCTCCCAGAAGGCGCGGATAAGGCACGTACCAAGGCAGAGCACGATGAGCAACAGCAGAAAGGCCTGATCGAAGGCGGGGATGTGAGTCATGGCAATGATAAAGCAACGGGCGTGCCACGCGTTCCCGCCACGCGCCCTGCCGCGGCGGCTGGCTGCCGATCGTAGCCCGCTTTGACTGTCTCAATGCGTGGTGAGCGGCGGCGGCGCGTCGGGCGCGACGTCGAAGGCGCCGAGATGGAACTCCTCGCCGGTGGACGCGTCCGGCTCGGAATGCTGCGCCATCAGCGTGAACGCGGCCTGCGGGTATTGCTTCCAGATATCGAGATCGTCGGCGGTGATGGTGAGCCAGCCGAACGTGTACATGTAGCGTCCGGGCTCGGTGACCCGGCCGACCCTGTCCCAGGTGATCTTGTCGACTCTGACCTTATCGACTGTAATTTTCTCGACTGCCATTCGGTCCCCCGATCGCAAGTCTGCAAATGACGTCCGGAACGAGGCGCGGACCTTCAAAAGCTTATCTCGAAATAGGGCTGCGATAGGGCAGCGCGGCCGGAGGATCAGGCCGATTGCAGCATGGCCGTGCGGACGATCAGCCGGACGACGTCGTCCCGCGACTGCTTTTCGGCGAATTTGACAGCAAAGCCGTTTTCGAATTTGCGGATCACGCGCCCGACGCAAGCGCCGACCGCAAGCGGGGTTCCCACTGGCGGATCGTATTCGCAGGATATCGCGACACCGGCCGTGGAGACGTCGATGATGAAGCAGGCATGGGTGCTGCCGTCGGCGAGCGTCAGGAAGGTGTGCGCGACCTGCGGAACGAAGCGCGCGTCATTCCGCAGCTCCTGGACGCTGGCGTCCTTTTGCTTCTTCTCGAGCCAGGTCAGCTTTTCCGACATCCAGGCGCGCCGGGCCCGCGTCATGTCGAGCTCCATCAGGAAGCCCGATTTCAGCGTCGCGCTGATGGTGCATTGGAATTCGCCAAAATCCTGGAAGTAGGAGGTCACGCGCTCGCCGACCTTTCCGACTACGGGAACGTCGACCATCATGCGGAACGGTGAAACGCGGCTGGTGCGGCAGGCGAAGGTACGGAGCTTGCCCTCGCAATCGTACCAACGCGGCAGCGAGTAGCTGCCACTCACGGTGACATGCACGGCACGCTGTCTGAGGAACTCTGCGACGGACATGGGCGCCAATCGTGTTTCGGAGGTTTTCCGTAATTCCACGATAGCAATCAAATTCTAAGCAAATGATACCGGCGCTCACGAGCAGGGGTAAATTTCCGGTAAATGCGCAGATCGGGGCGGGCGGCATAGCGCCGCGATTGTCAGGCCCGTGACCTCACGATCGCGTCATCCGAGCAGCACCAGCAGAGCCAGCACGCCAAGGGCCATAGCGAGCTTGATCGTCGCGCAGGCCAGGCCGCTCGGTCGCCTCTCAAATCCGAACCACGGCAATGCATGCTGCATCGCGCGCGTTGCGAATGCTTCGACGATGGCGAACAAAAGAGCGATTCCGGCGAGCAAGGACCACGATGTGTCTGGAAGCATCCATGTCGCGAGCCAGGCGGGGACGGACGCTTTCAGCGATGCCAGCAGCGCGAACCATCCGAACAGGGATACGAAGCCCTTGATGATGTCGGGCCCGATCGTACCAAGCTCGAGACGGATGCCGATCTTTGCAAGAGCGAGTTCGATGCGCTCGCCATCGGTGAAGAAGAGAAACGCGCCGAGGTAGAGAGGAACGCGCGACTGAAACAGCAGCGCGATGATGCCGAACAGGACGGCGTAGCCGCAGGCGTCAGCGAGAATGGTCGTGCCTGCCGTATGCGACGGCTCCGACGCAGTCGTTGCCCGAGGCCGCGATCTGGCGCGCGCCATGTGCTCCAGCATTCTGGCGCGCCGCTCCGGCACGTAGGCTGCCGTGCGGTGGATCCATGGCGGAGGCGTCGGCGAGGCAATCCCGGCCTGGTCGTCCGAGGGAGATTTGTGCTGCGCCATCGGCCTGCATCCAGTTCCATCTGGACCTTGGTCGGAGGCGAGGGGCGGGGAGGTTCATGCGGGGCGGCAGATTTCGCCCTGTCATCCAACGGCGGATGATGGCGCTCCCTAGCGGAATCGAACCGCTCTCTCCACCGTGAAAGGGTGGCGTCCTAACCGATAGACGAAGGGAGCAAACCCAGGGCCCCGCCGCTTTTCGCGGCACGGCCGCTGGCCGCCCGAGTCATGCCCGGCGGCTGCAGCGGGCGAACCTATAATGGCCTTTGGCGCCCTGGGCAAGCCGTTCGGGAACGGTCTTTTGGCACCGGTGGATAGCATCCCACCCAAGGATCGGTCGGCCGAATTCAACGGTTTCTTAGGTTCCCTGAGCTAGCGCTGGACTGGGAGAATTTAAGCCGATGCCACCGCCCAAGAAGCGCGCAGCCCGCAAGTCGCTGTCGCAGCATGCCTGGATCACGCTCGACGGCGGATTCGCAGCGCGGCAATGCCTGGTCCAGGACATCTCCGCCACGGGCGCCAAGATCACGCTGGACGAGGATGCGAGCCAGCTCCCGGGCGTGATCCGGATGGCGTTCGCGCGCGATGCGCGGACCGGGCGGAGCTGCCAGGTGGTGTGGCGCCGCGGCAAATCGGCCGGCATCAAGTTCATCTGATCCCCGGGCAAAGCGACCCCGATGGCGCGCGACGCCGGTCCGGGCTAGAACGGCCTGCATGCGTGCGCCGCTCCTCATCCTGATCTCGTTGCTGACGACGGCCGCGGCCGCGGCGGAAGCCTTGCGTCTGCCGCCTCCGGAGCGCCCACAGGCCGGCAAGGCCTTGCCGCTGAACGGTGCCGGCGGGAGCGCGAAAGCGGGCTCCTGCGCCGCCTATGGCCGCGGCTTCCATCTGGTCGAGAGCACCGGCACCTGCGTCAAGATCGGCGGCTCGATCAGCGTCGAGACCACGGTCAGGCGCTGAGCCCCCATGCCGCCGGACATCATGCGGCCCGAGATCATCGTCCCGTTCGTGATGTATTGCGCGCTGCTGTGGTGGGTCGGCCGCGGCCTGAGCTGGACTGCGCGGCTGGGCACCGCGGCGGTCACGCTCGTGCTGATTTTCTGCGTGCTGCTGTTCGAGCGCGGCTGGCCCTAAACAAAAAAACGCGAAAACAACCCCATGCACAGTAGCCGCCATCTCCCGGCGCCGCGCGGCAAAATGCCGATTCATCGTGCTCGTAACGGACTTTAAGCCGCGCCACCGCTCACGACATCGGCGGTGCCACAAATTGCGCAAAACCGGGCCGTTTGCCGAGTTCGGCGAGCCAGCGCGTCAGATGCGGCTGCGCGGGCCGGGTGATGCCCTCGACGCCGAGCCAGCGCCGCGCATAGGCGCCAACCGCGATGTCGGCGAGCGTGAACGCATCGCCGTCCATGAACGGACGCGTGGAGAGCAGGCGGTCCGCGATGGCCCAGACCTCGGCGGCGGCATCGGCATCCTTTTGCACCTGGATCATCTCGCGCTCGGCGGGCGGCGTGCGCACGATGCCCCAGAACACCGGGCGGTCGACCGGCTGCACCATCGACAGCGTCCAGTCGAGCCAGCGGTCGACGCTGGCGCGCAGCCTCGGCGCCTCGGGATAGATCGGCGTGCCGCGCCCATGCGCGAGGCAGAAATAGCGCATGATCGAATTGGATTCCCACAGCGTGAAGTCGCCCTCAACCAGCGTCGGGATCCGCGCATTGGGGTTCATCGCGAGATAGTCGGCCTCGCGGGTCTTGCCGAACGCCATGCCGGCGTCGATGCGCTCGTAAGCCAGGCCGAGCTCGGCGAGGCACCACAGCACCTTCTGCACGTTGACCGAATTGGCGCGGCCCCAGATCGTCAGCTTTTGGTCCGGCACGTCATCCTCCCCAGGCGTTTCTTTCGGCGCAGGTGATAGCGGAATCCACTGCGGCGGGCGACGCGCGATTGCGCCGATCCTCGCATGCAAAAAGCTCCGCCCGAGGCGGAGCTTTCATTGCAAGGCAAAGCCTGGTCAGGCGATCAGCGGCCGAAGAACAGCCACAGCAAGATGATCACCGGGATCGGCACGCCCAGCATCCACAACAAAATTCCGCGTCCCATCGCGTCCTCCTCCAATTGCATTGTCGAAGAGAGAACGCTTAGGAGAGGGGCTGGTTCCGGCAAAA
This sequence comes from Bradyrhizobium sp. 17, assembly GCF_023073515.1. NCBI lineage: Bacteria > Pseudomonadati > Pseudomonadota > Alphaproteobacteria > Hyphomicrobiales > Nitrobacteraceae > Bradyrhizobium > Bradyrhizobium sp. 17. The sequence goes on from NZ_JADPJQ010000130.1 coordinate 662,712, forward strand.
AGGCCTACCAATGGCCGATGTTGGGCATCGACGACCACGGCTCCTGCGGCGGCTTCGGATCGCCCTTCTGCAACAGCTCGATCGAGTGCAAATCCGGCGAGCGGACGAAGGCCATGTTGCCGTCGCGCGGCGGACGGTTGATGGTGACGTCGGCCTTCATCAGCTTCTCGCAGGTCGCGTAGATGTCGTCGACTTCATAGGCGAGATGGCCGAAGAAGCGATCCTCGCCGTATTTTTCCTCGTCCCAATTCCAGGTGAGCTCGACCAGCGGCGCGCCGCGCGTCTGCGGCTGCTTCTTCAGCGCCTCGAGATCGTCCGACGAGCACAGGAACACCAGCGTGAAACGCCCCTTGTCGTTCTCGATCCGCCGAACCTCCTTCAGCCCCAGCGCATCCTGGTAAAACTTCAGCGCGACATCGAGATTGCGCACGCGCAGCATGGTGTGGAGGTATCGCATGGTTGTTGCTCCCTGGGTGGATGGAGGGTTTTTGGTTCGGCCGAGCCGAAGGGAGTAGGAGATAGCAGGAAAATCCGGGGAGGGGCAGGGGGCGGGTGCACATGTGCATGAGGGTGAAGCCGGCTGATGAAGTAAATCAGCCGGCGAAATTTCAATGCACTCTCACCGAAAATCCAGTGCCGCACACGCGCCATTGGCTGTGTGTGCGGGGCGGTCTGCTGCCGCGACCTATTGCGCCGCGAGGCGGTGTCCGGCCTGCTCGATCGGCGGCATGAAGAGCGATACCGCCGTGCCTTCGGGGTCGCGAAACTGGAACGTCCTGTTGCCCCATGGCATCGTTTTCAACTCGTGCACCAGCGTAACCTTGTCTTTCAGGCGCTGATAATCCGCATCGATGTCTTCAACCTGAAACTCGATCACGGCGGTGCGGTTCGCGCCGGGCTCGGCACTGTTTTCTTTCCAGAGCGTGACCGTCTCGGCTGCGCCGATTGCGAGGTTGGCGCCCGGCGTCACGATCTTGGCGAACACCGGCGCGAGCCATTCGGCGGAACATCCGGTCACCATTTCGTAGAACGAAACCATGATTTTGATGTCAGTAGCGATCAGGCGAGTGGAGGCGAACTTCATGGCATGTCCTTTGGTTGACCGCAGATTTGAGCGGCATCGCGGGGCTCGTCGCACACCGCTGCTGCCACCCTGATGTCAGCAGTCACGATGCCGCGCCGAGCGCGCCGTGAATGGCGATGGCATTGCTCAAGCGCTAGAAAACGAGCCCTTCACGAAGCCCCACAGCGCTAACCGGGTCCTCAGAACGTGACGCAAATCGCAGAACTGGGCCACCTCACTCACGGGGGACACGGGGTTGTTTAGCCGTTGGCAGATGAACTCCCCGCGGAACTGACGCGACTAACCGCTATGGCCAATATTCTAGGCGAGCTTCTGTTTGCACTTATCCGCTCGATTGTTGCCGGATGGGCGTATGCGCTCTGGGTCAAACTGGCGACATGGCTCGAGCCGAAAATTCAACGGCGTTGGGTGAAGATTGCCGTAGGAGGCCTCCTCGGCCTGGCAGCCTTTTTTATGATTCCGATCGTGATGGCGCTGTTGGGCCTTTGAAGACAATGAAATCCGTTCTCACCGTCGCACTGGCAATCGGGGCCCTCGTCTCGACGGTGCTGCTCGTCATGGAGCAGCTAACCGACTACTCCACCCCTGTGATGGCATGGGAGATGCCGGGTATATCCGCAGCTTACCTTTTCTGGGGAGCTGTCGGCAGTTCCGTTTTCTTGGGCGTCGCCATCACTTGGGCCGTGAACGCCATCGTTTACGGGGCGCCCGCTTTCGTTGTCCTTACAGTCATCAAGCTGGCAATCCGCGATCTGCCGAAGTGACAGAACTGAGCTCGGCGCGGAGCCGATGCTCAGCGCGCTCAAGAAAATGAGCGGCAGCAGGTCATGCAAGGCGCCTGACGCGCCTTGCATGATCGTCTGAAATTTCGCCTGCCGGCGAGCGGCCGGACGGCCGACATCATGAACCACGACGGAGTTCGAGGCGACGAATGCCCGTAAACGAAGGTCTCTCGTCGTGAAATGGTTTAGACGATACGCAGTTGGCTGCCTGATCGCGGTGCTCCTGTTCTCGGGCCGAGACAGTTACAAACGGCCCGGCGAAGACATGCGCTACGGGGCCATCCTTATGGTAGCCGCCGGTTGGCCTGTTGTTGCCGCGATTGTCGTGGGAAGCACCATCGGTGACATCGTACATGACGTGAAGCAAGGCAAAGCAGGATGAGTGCCCGGCTCGCAAAGCGACAGGCCGCGATCCCGGCATTGAAGTTGTGGAATCGACATTGCGGGATCGTGCGCTCAATCGACGCTGTCTGTGCCCGACGAAATGCAGCGCGCTCAACGTTTGTGAATGCAGCGTTGGCCGAACGCCTGCAACCTTCCCGCGACACTTCTGATCATCGGTGAGTCATGTTCTTCCGTCTCGCAGGGGCGGGGCGTACATGCCCGCTGTCTACTTCTCGAGCCCGGCCTTTTGCCGCATCGTGTCGATCAGCTCTGACGCCTCTGCCTTGGTCAGATCCTTCTTGGGGAGGGGCTTGTGCGCCTGCTCGGCGAGGGTCTTGAGGTAGGATTCCTGGGCGCCGGTCATCGGGTCGTCGCCGGAAACCCAATCCTTCGGATCCTTTTGTGTGTTGTCCCCGGTGTTGTCAGCTGTCTTGTCAGCCATCGCGATCTCTCCTTTTCCACCTAACGTCGGCGCGCGCTTGTCGTTCCTCATTTGTTCGTCAGTCGAAAACGTGCGGAAATTGAACGTCTCGAGATCTGCCATGAAGAACCGACCTACTGGCCAGCGCGGAACAAGCGCTCCCGCCAAGCGTAGGTTCTGCATGAGCGAGAACCTGTCCCATCTCATCGAACATTCCGTGCAGATCGCCTGGGATTATCTGGAGCGCACCGGACAAGTCAGCGACGCGCCGTTCACCAGCCGCTTTCTCTCGGCCGCCGTCGAAGAGATGGTCCGCAAGGGCGAGCACAGACGCCTCATGCTGGCCAACCGGGCCATCACGGCGTTCGAGCGGCTTTCCAATAGGCAAGCTGCATAGATCGGTCCCCGGCCTTCGGTCGTCACTGCGCGGCGGTCCTGCAGTTCTCCGAGTGCAATTTGTTGAACCCCGGCGAAGCCCGGCGCGACCAACCGCCATGCTGCAAAGCCTGCTCGGCATCGGAATTGGCTTCGCGGCCTATGTGCTGAGACACCAAAGAGGAAAGTCGTGAAGGCGATCACACTGCTCGCGGTGGCGGCCATGCTGCTGGTGGAAATCTTCGGGTCGAAGGCGAGCGTCGGCGGCTCGATGAGCTTCATGCTGGTCTTTGTGCTCGTGATGCTGGCTGTCGCGATCTACGAGGCTTGGTCGAACGAGCGCGGCGCGATCGGATGGATCGTCAACCTGTTCGCTTCGGCGGTTGGCGGGCTGGTTGCGGTTGCCCTGATCGGGATGGCCGTGGAGGCGATGCTGCCATACCTTCACCTCGAAGGTTCGCTCGCGTCCTCGCAACATCCCCTGAAATACGTCCTAGTCGCAGCCATTGCGATCTGCATGGTGCTGGGATCATGGCTGCCGCTGTTGGCCGTCAACCGGTTTCGTCACTGAAGGGCACCCGGCGTCGCGCTCCCTAGCGCTTTGCTTCCTGCTTGCCACGCCTGATTTCCTCAGCCTCGTCCACCAGCTTCAAGGCGGCGCCGTCGTAGCTCAGCTTGAGCCCACGGCCGACAGTCCATATCCATCCGTCCCGGGAGTCCCTGGTTGGCTGGGCGTTGAACTGGTCGGAGATCGATTTGACGGCAGCGTCTTGGGGACCCGGATTGTTCAACTCCGCAATGACGCGCCAGATGCGATGTTTGGGATCAGGATTCCCAGGGTCAACGTCGTCGGCAAAGATCGTGACCTTGGCGCCGTCGACTGCGCACTCCAGGACGTAGGAATCGCGAATCTGACGGCAGCGGTAGCGACGTTGCGTGACGAGCTTGTTGGTTTCGTCGAATGTCATCCCTGGCGAAAAGCCGAGGATGTCGGACTTCTTCACGAGTGCCATAGACGCAGGCTTTAGAAAGCCGGGCTGTACCGCCACGAGAACGGCGGCAACAACAACGATCAAGCCGGCGACAACAATGGCAATCTTCATCAGCCCCTCACAAGAAACGTTCGACCATACAACAGCCGGAGCGTTCTACCAGCCATCGCCCTGCATGCTTCGAGCCTCCGGCTATTTTTGTAGGACTGCACCTTCGGAGGATCACAGCTTCGGAAGATCGCATGGGCACGTATCGGCTGGTCATGAACGTGAAAAACCGCCCCTGACATGACCAGGGGCGGCTTTCACCAAACGGGGTTTCGAACGCGATCTAGTGACCGGTGCCCGGCTTCGTCGTCTTCGGCGGCTTGCCGTCTTCGATCCGGCCTTCGTTGCGCAAGTCGCGACCTTCCTGGGCCTTCTTCTGGCTCTCGGGGGACTTGCCGTGTTCGTTCATCTCTTCTTTGATGAATCCGGCGCCTTCCTTCACTTTACCTTCAACGCTCATGACGATCTCCTTGCTGGAGATGGGGCAACTCGCGGCAAGACCTGACCGTTCCGGTGCGCGCACGATTGTGAGGAGTGCATTCGACAGGTTCCAAAGACCCTTCTCATGAAATGGCCGCGCCGCTTGTGGAAGCGACGCGGCCGGGAAGCGAGCCGTACAGGAAACCGGCTTACTTCTTGTTGCTGCGGGTCTTGGTACCGCCCTGGTCGCTGCCCGGGCCGGAGCCGCCCTGGCCGGAGGCGTCGGGCCTCACCATTTCGCCCTTGCTCATGCCGTCATGGCTCACGCCGGTCGTGCCGCTGCTCATCGTGCCCTTGTCCGTGTTGGTCATGCCGGGCTTCTGCATGTTGTCGGACTGCGCGGCGGGGCCGGTCTGGGTCTGGGCCAAGGCAGAGCCGCACATGAGGCCGAGGGCGGCGGTCGCAATGACGAGCTTCTTCATCTCAAACTCCTGGTTGGTTGTGTGGGCCAACGGGAGCGCAGAAACCGTGTTCCTAAAAACAAGGCGTTCTGGAGTGCAAAAATTCTCGTCTGCAACGAGGCGTTGTCGGTTCTGCTTGAATCAGAACTGCTCCAGATTGTTGTGACGCGTTTTCGTCCCGCGAATTTGAAAACGCTCTAAGCCGCAAGCCGCTGATCGGCCGGGCCCGTCAGGTGCTTGAGCACTTCCGCGTGCTCCAGGTCGGGAACCGCAATGGCTGTGTGGCTGTAGCTCGTATTGGTTCGTGAGTTTGCAATCCTGTCCAGGATCTCGCCGCCCTTGATGACGTGGAGACCCATGCCCTCTCCCGACGGGAAGATCGCGAGCACCACGTCATAGGCTGTGATGACGGCGCGAAGCGCTTCGGCCTTGTCTTCGGCAATGTCGACGAACACGCGAACATCGGCCGCGAGTTCACGCAGCTCGTTAAAATCCAGCACTGTGGGGTACTCCAACGCAACGATACTAAGAGGAGCTTGGAGGCGTTAGGTTACCGAAGTCTCAACGGCGCATGCCCAGCCAAAGGTTTATCGACCAGGCGCTCCCGTCCAGCCGATAGGACGCGCGGGCGTTGCCGCTTGCTCGGCAAGGCGCCGGCACGGAAAGAACCTATGGAGCGGGAGGGACGGAGCGCGCCTCATACCCATACGGGCGTCACGCGATACGCGCGTGACTCATGTGCGGTTTACTTGGCGTATCCCTGGGAGCGGAGCCACGCGATCTTGCGGTCGCCATTGATCCAGTCGTCGGCGTCTGCCTTGCTGGTGAAGCCCTTGATTTCGCGCTGTTCGCTGTCCGGGTAATCCGCCAGGATTTTCCAGTCGTTGTCTGCAATGCGGACGGTTTTGAAGGTCACTTTTGTTTTTGCCATGCCGCATTATGCAGGAGATGGCCGAAAAAGAGAACCTGCCTTGTGACGGTCACCGGGGTGGCCGGGCGCAGACCTCGGGGGCCAGCCTGATCGGCAGTGCGGGGCCGGGTCCAGGCAAAGACGAAAGCCCCGCCTGGGGGAAGCGGGGCTCTCTGATGGGGGGTGAAGCTTGGGGACTTCAAAGAGTTAGACGCCTCGGGGAGAAAATGGTTCAACGCGAAAACGGCGGAAGCTGCGGCATCTTTGCCGGGGCGTCCGGCCCTCCGCAGAACCCCTGCTTGCGTTTTGGGCGTCGATGGGTTCTAAGCCCCGTCACTTCATGAAAGTTGGCATGAAACAGAAGCGCGTTGCGCGGTCGGACCGCGTCCTGAGCAAAGCCTGCTCGCGCGCACAGAAGGAAATTCAGACATGGCGAAGATGACGAAGACTCAGTTGATCGATGCAATTGCCGAGGGCACGCAGCTGTCGAAGAACGACGTGAAGTCGGTCATCGAGTACATGGCGACGGTCGGCTACAAGGAGCTCAACGAGTCCGGCGAGTTCGTCATTCCCGGCTTCGTGAAGATGTCGGTGGTGAACAAGCCGGCGACCGAAGCCCGCATGGGCGTCAATCCCTTCACCAAGGAGCCGATGCAGTTCGCCGCGAAGCCGGCGAGCAAGTCGGTGAAGGCCTCGCCGCTGAAGGTGGCCAAAGACTCCGTCTAAGGGCTCGCGTTTTCGTTGCGGAGGCTTCTTTTCGCGGAGCGCTGCAATGATTGCTTGCTTGTGCTGAACCAATGAGGAACTCTCTTAAGGAACTCTAGGGCGTCGTCAGGCTTTGCTTCCGAAAGGGAGAAATCACATGACTGGTCTCAGCGAAGAAGAGATTCGAAATCGGGCCTATCACCTCTGGAAGGAGGCTGGCGAGCCCGCAGGCACGATGGACACCTTCTGGTATGAGGCCGAAAAGGAGCTTCTCGCCGAGCGGACCAAGCAAGGCGAAGTCCCACCCGGCATGACCGACAATTTGTCGGTCTGACTTTGCTGGTCTAACAGGCGGACAGGGGCGAGCGTCGACAGTTCTCAAAGCAGCCACCCGGCATAACACCCGGGTGGCTGCTTTGCTGTTCGGGCCCTCGTTCGAATCGAGTCGCCTCCGTGCGGCCGCCTCAAAGAAAAGCCCCGGTCTTGGGGACCGGGGCTCTTCAAGCTGGTCGGCCGCGTTGCGACATGCCGCCAGCACCACCGAATTCGACCTGACAACGCGGGCCGGGAAAACTCGTTCCGGCCGCTAGTCCGGCGATACGGACACGTCGATGATCGCCGGCGTATCGACCTGGCGCTCGCGCCAGACGATGAGATCGCATTTGGGATTGAGCCACTGATATTCGGAGCCGCGCGCCTTCAGGTGCGCGAGCGCTGCATCATGTGCGGCGGTCTGATCCGGCGCTTCGACCATGATCTCCACGGTCTCTTCGATCTGACGCACCACTTCGACGGCGTAGTATTTTCTGGTCACGATCCCTCGCTCCGGAATGACTAACGGGGAGGGCGGTGGCGCGTTCCCCAAAAGAAAAACCCCGCGCTTTCGCACGGGGCCTTCTTGGCTGGCGGGGAAGGGATTTCAGCGCCTAGCCGCCGCGCCGTGGCTCGAACTTAAGGTTGAAAACCTAAAAAGCAACCGTCGGCGCGCGGAAGGCTCAAGGCGATGTGCCCGGCGAATTTCACGGGAGGGGCTGGACTTGTTGTTCCCATTTTGTTCTAGTGAGGCATCTCTTTTGGCAGCGACATTCTTTGGAGGTGCCCATGACTGTCGAGAAACAACGCGAAGTGATCAGGCTCTGGAATCAGCTCAGGAAGCTTGATGGTCCGGCCGCGGAAGAACTCCGCATCCAGATCCTCGAATGCTTTTCGGAGAAGGCTCTATCGAAGGATACGGCGAAGCGAGCGGCGTGATGAGCATCGCACTATCTCGATGACAACAGGCAATCGCGCGCGCCTTCACCGATCGTTAGGGATCGTTTTGCGCTGGTTTTTCGACTCTGATTCGTTCCTTACGAACGAAATGGAGTCGGATGCAGAACAAGTCGTGGCTTCTGTGTCGATGCGGGACACGCCTTTCGTGACCAAGCCGGCGTGATGCTTCGCACAGTCCCGTTCGCCTGTCCTCGCTACGAGTGAGGCGAGGGAGACGCGACATGGATGCGTGCTGTTGCTCGAGATGTTCGCCGAGATCGCAAAAGTGTTTTGGTACGACCGGCACCCGCGCTTGCGCAACGACAGGCCCTCGGTGCCGCAGGTGCCACCGCGGTCGAAGTCCGAAGACGCCATGTGAGCGCGCGATCGTTGGCGACGGCGCTCGTTTGCATGCGAACAATATATTAAGACTTGCTTCCTGCCGGTTTCTGCGATTCCGATTCGTTCTCCGAGAACGAAAGGCAGGCGAAGCTGGAACAAAGCCGGACGACGGATCACCACAAGCTTCGCTTCACCGTCTCGACGCTCTCCGTCGCCGGCGCTATCGTTGCTCCAGCGGCGGACGCAACATGAAGAACGGGCTTTATTCCATCCACATCCACATGCTCGACGGCGTGAAGGGCCGCGACAGCGGCGTGCTGATCCTGCGTGACGGCGTTCTGCTCGGCGGCGGGCCGTATTTCTGGTCGCGCGGCGCCTACACGATCCGGAACGGCAATTCGGACAACGGCCCTTCGGAGCACGGGACCTGGAAGGGCGAGCTTGTCACCAACCAGCATACGCCGTTTGCGGATGGCTTCGCCCGGCCGCTGTTCGGCGGAGTGGAGGCAACGAGCGGCTTCTCCGGGACGTTCAGCGACGACACGGCCGAGGTGTTCGGCACCGTGCTGGTCGCAGGCCATCGCAGCCTCGGTTTTCGCGCGAGCCTGAAGCGGCTCGCCGAGTTCTGAAGACGCTTGTTCTGAAGAGGCTTGGCGAACTCCTAACGGAAGCTTGCCGCGAAGCCGATAACCCTATTCGGTTAGGTTAAAAGCGCAATCGCGTTGCACTTGCCGCCACTTGCGATAGGTGTCTGGCGAAGACGCGATCCGACTTTGGCCAACAAGCGACTTTGGCCAACAAGCAATTTTGCCAAGAACGAATTCATGACACCTTTTTCAGAACCGTCCTTTTATCAGGGCGACCCCCACACCTACCGGCGCATCGCCATCGTCGGCACGCTCTTTTGTCTGGCTTTCGTGGTGATCAGCGTCTCGCTGCGGCCACAGCTCGAGGACACGCGTGTCGCGGTCAAAGCCGACAGGCTGATGCGTACGGCGGGCCAGCTACCGCACACGAATTAACGGTCGTCGGTGGAGGTCTGATGGTCGGCGCAATTGCTTGGGCACGCGGTGCCGTGTGAGGCGAGCGCCACGAAGCCGGCATAGCCGGACAGGTTGAGCAGGATTTCGAGCCAAACGGGCATGTCGGCCTCCTTTCTCCTTGAAGGCTACGCCAACGTGCGCGCGAAGCGCATGTTCCCGGACAAAGGCGGACCGGCGCCTCAAAGTGGGGTGGTGGGGTCGAGCCGCCGGCCGAGGGCGCCTACGGACTCGCTCGACGGCTGTTCCTTAAGGAACTCGGCAATCGCCCGCGCCAGTTCGCCGTCGCTCATCGGGGTCGGCGGCGGGCGCAGCGTACCGACACCGAAACTGCGGACGATCTCGTCGTAATGCTGATCTCCGGATCTGGGAACGAGCCTGCGGATACGGGCCAGCAACGTGGATATCGGCACTTTATCCTCCTCGGCTCCCCGCTGGCAGCAATTGTGGCGCATTGCCAATGCTGTGCGTGGAACTGAAAACCCCGCCAGCATCGGTGATGCTGACGGGGTCTTCGTGCTGTTGCCTCAACCGGAAGGCGGAGGCTTCCGCACTTGAGCAAACAATTCGCGGAACGCGTGCCCGTTCCATGCTGGCCGGATTTATTCCGAACTCGGTTCCACAGGCTTGCGCGCAACCATAGCAACGCGCCGGCGTTGTCTGCGCGAGATACGAAGGAGGAGATTCATGATGAGGAAGACACTGGCAGTTCTGGCTACCGTCGCGGCCGTTGGCGTGACCGCGGTCGCGGCGCCTTCGCCTGCCGAGGCGCGCGGCCGCGGCATCGGTCCGGGCCTCGCGTTCGGTCTTGCCGCCGGCGCCATCACCGCGGGCGCCGTCGCCGCGTCGCATCCTTACGGCTATGGCTACGGCCCGCGGTATGGCTACTATGGCGGCCCCGCTTATGCCTACGGCCCTGGTCCCTACGCTTATTACGGTGATGGACCATACTACCGCCGCCACCATTATTACCGTCACTGGTAACGGCTGAACAAACGAAAAGCCCGGAGCAATGCTCCGGGCTTTTTTCATGCTCGGTGATCCGGTGTCGTTACGGCCAGAGCGAGGGCCGTTCCGCCTTGCGCGCGTTGTCGAGCGTCGACACGAAATACTCTTCACGTTCGCGCTTGAATTTTTCCTGGGTGGCACGGAAGGCGGCGACACGGGCGGCGATCTCTTCGCGTTCGCGGATTTTGCGTTGTTCGTCCTCGGTCATGTTAAATCCCCTCTGCACGTGAGTATGTGTCCTACTGAACCCAAGCACTGCCGCCGCAATCACGTTGAGTCGCGTCAACACATGCATTGGCGCTTCTGATTGGGGCGTCAATGGGGAGGAGGCATTGCAGGATTGTGATAAGCGAGGGTCGGAAAAAATTGCCGACCATGTCTTGCGTGGCGGTGGAGAACAGCGTCAATAATCTTGTCGCTTGCGCATGTTGCAGCTAGCGCAAAAACAAATCAGTAAAACAAAAGCAAAACGGGAGGCGGCGTTGATTGCATCGGATCTTCGCAGCGGCGTCGAGCGTCTTGGCGACATGATCGCCGAAGCCAAACGGATCGTGCCGTTCACCGGCGCCGGCATCTCGACCGAATGCGGCATCCCCGACTTTCGCTCGCCGGGCGGAATTTGGACGCGCAACCGCCCGATCCCGTTCGACGAGTTCGTCGCCAGCCAGGAGGCGCGCGACGAATCTTGGCGCCGGCGCTTCGCCATGAAGGAGGTCTTTGCGGCGGCCAAGCCCGGCCGCGGCCATCGCGCGCTCGCCTCACTCTACCGCGCCGGCAAGGTTCCCGCGATCATCACCCAGAACATCGACAATCTGCATCAGGCCTCCGGCGTCGCAAGCGATCACGTGATCGAACTTCACGGCAACACCACGTATGCGCGCTGCATTGGATGCGGGCAGGCCTATCCGCTTGATTGGGTGAAGCGCCGCTTCGACGAGGAGGGCGCCGCGCCCAACTGTACCGTGTGCGACGAGCCGGTGAAGACCGCCACGATCTCCTTCGGCCAGACAATGCCCGAGGACGAGATGCAGCGCGCGACGGCGCTGTCGCAAGCCTGCGATCTCTTCATCGCGATCGGTTCCTCGCTGGTGGTATGGCCGGCCGCGGGCTTTCCGATGATGGCGAAGGAATCAGGTGCACGCCTGGTGATCGTCAATCGCGAGCCAACCGAGCAGGACGACATCGCCGACCTTGTGATCCGCCACGACATCGGCGAAACGCTGGGGCCCTTTGTCGGTAATTGAGGCAGCAATTTGATTCGCGGCTGTGCAAGCTGTTCATAGGTTCCGCCGAATCTCTTTTTTGTCTATGCGTCGCAACCGGGAGTGTTATCTTTTGAGTCGAAAGATTCGCGTCGCGTCGAGTTGAGAAGATTCTCTAAAGACGCGTGATTCGGCGCCGCCATTCAGGCGGGTTGCATGGCATGTGTGGGGTCCGGGGTTATGGGGTCGTCGGACGGATTTGAGTCCAAGAAGGTCGGAGTTCCCGCGGTGGGCGAACACGGCGGTGGCGGTCGCGACAGTGCACTCAGTCCGTTCACCGGACTTGGTGAGAGCAGCGCCAACCTCGTCGAGGTTCACGGCGTCATCAAATGGTTCGACGCCTCAAAAGGCTACGGCTTCATCGTTCCCGACAATGGCTGGCCCGACGTGCTCCTGCACGTCACCGTGCTTAGGCGCGACGGCTTCCAGACCGCCTACGAGGGCGCCCGCATCGTCGTCGAGTGCATCCAGCGCGCCAAGGGCTACCAGGCGTTCCGCGTGGTCTCGATGGACGAGTCGACTGCGATCCATCCGGCGCAGATGCTGCCGCCGCGCACCCATGTCACGGTGACGGCGACCAGCGGGCTGGAGCGGGCTCAGGTCAAATGGTTCAACCGGCTGCGCGGTTTCGGTTTCCTGACCTGCGGCGAGGGCACCCCCGACATCTTCGTGCACATGGAGACGCTGCGCCGCTTCGGCATGACCGAGTTGCGGCCCGGCCAGTATGTCCTGGTCCGGTTCGGGCCCGGCTCCAAGGGCATGATGGCGGCCGAGATCCATCCCGAGACGGGATCGCCGGTTTCGTCCCACTAATTCCATTCCCGCGATCGTGAGCAGAGGCGCGCTGGCTGGCCGGCGCGCCTCTGGCTTTTCCGGTGACCGCCACGTAAGGACTGGTCCAGTCCCACGCCTCGAGAGCCATCCATGAATTTCGATCGAAAGGCCGTCTTCGCCCTTGCGAAGGGCTGGCTTGCCGCCATCCTTGTCATCGCCGGCTGTGCCGTCGCGAGCGCACCCGTGCGCGCCGCCAGCTTCCAGCCCCTCGAGATCGTCACCAGGAACGGCGTGCAGGTGTTCTCGGTCGAGGTCGCGACGACGGAGGAAGAGAAGCAGACTGGCCTGATGTACCGTAAGGAACTGGCGGACGGCAAAGGCATGCTGTTCGACTTTAATCCCGAGCAGGAGGTGTCGATGTGGATGAAGAACACCTACGTCTCGCTCGACATGATCTTCATTCGCGCCGACGGCCGAATTCTGCGCATCGCCGAAAATACCGAGCCGATGTCGACAAAGATCATCTCATCCAGGGGGCCCGCGCGGGCTGTTCTGGAGGTGGTGGCAGGCACGGCGCAGAAATATGGCATCCGCGCCGGCGACCGCGTGGGCCACCCGCTGTTCGGCAGCAAGTAGGCGGGAGGGCTTATTGCCCCGTCCTGGCGGTCTTTTGGGAAGCTTGCTCGCGCCTTTGGAAGGCTTGCTGGCGCTTTGGGAAGCGTGTATCGACGGGGCTCGCCGGACATTCGGGGTATAGCGCAGCCTGGTAGCGCGGCAGTTTTGGGTACTGCAGGTCGTTGGTTCGAATCCAGCTGCCCCGACCAGTCCGAGGTGGGCCAGACCCGCGCCTCAGAACAATAGCCAATCGGCGAGGCGCCAGGCGAGCGCAGCTCCAGCCGTGCATGGCGCGCGTTCGATGCCGATGCCCGCAGCCGCCAAAGCCTTCCTAACCCTCGGCGCTCATTCCCTGCGCAACGCGACTTTCCGCGCGACATTTCAAGGCATTGGGGCGGGTCGGGCGGCGCGGAATGCGTAAAACTTTGTCGAACCTTTAGGCGTCGTCCTAGACATATTGGTGTTGGGGATTTCAGCGCCCAATGCCTAGCGGACGCCGCCAAGCGATGATATTCCGCTTGCGCGGCGTTACGCTTTTCCAACCATCAGTTCGTCGCGTACCAGCCGAACGGAAACGGCAGGAATGGCCAGGCCAGCTGATTGTCGTTGGCGACCTTCCGCGGCTCCTGCTCCGGCGTCTTCGCGGGCAGAGCAGGCGGCGTCGAATGCAGCGCCAAGCGCAGACATGCACATTGCAAATTCATCGTGGTGGCCCCCGCCCATCAATCGTTTTCAAAAATTCGCGTCAGGCTGGAAATCAACGCGCGTCCTCAAAACGACGCGCTCATTCTCAAATCGCACACAGTCTAGGAAAATCGGCGGCCGCTTTCAACCGGTCTCGCCACGCGCTCACAGGAGGTAAGGTTGATCGGTTAGGTTAAGAGCGAGCGGTTGTTGCGGGCGCCTTCGCGACTGTTATCAGATCGGTTCGGCTTGCGACGGTCTGCCTGAAATTCGTGCTCACACGACATCACAGTTCGTCGCAGCGCTCGTATCCTGTGAGTTCTGTATCATGTCTCTCGATCGCAACGTCCGAACCGTCGGTCCGCAGGCGAGCTGGACCGAGATCTGGCACCTCTGGACCGTGTTCGTGCCGCGACGCTCGATCAACGGGCAGCTCGTTTACGGCAAGGTCTGGCGCCGCCACGACGGCCGTGACTGGATCTACAAGAAGTTTACCGAGTACGACAGCGAAGCGGCGGCCTGAAGCGGCGGCGCTGTCGTCCGGCGGGATCGGAGCTGCCCGTTCAAGCGGCCTTTGCGGCCGCAGTCTTGGGCGGCGGCGGCTTCAGCGGCTTGTCCTGCTTCTTCGACCAGGAGATGTAATAGGCCACCGTCGTCATGATCGCGATCCCGGCGACGCTGACGAAGATCTGCGCGAACAGCGAGCCCGAGCTCATCGACAGCTCGAAATGACCGACGAAGGACAGGAACACGCCGACGCAGAACACGGCGAGCGACTGCTGGCCGCACACGATGATGGGGTCGAACCCTTTCCATTCCAGGCCCGGCCAGTCCTTGGGAACGAAGCGGATCACCAGGATCACGATCACGACGAAGTGGATAAAGCGGTAGGGCGCGAGGTTGGTCTTGTCGTTCGGGTTGAACGCCGAGAACAGCCATTCCGGGAACATGCCGCCGAGGGTCGGGAAGCGGCCGGCCATGGTCATGACCAGCGCAAACAGCATGTAACCAAGACAGAGCCACAGCGTGACCGGTGCGTTGATCAGCGTCATCGAGCGCCGCGCGCCGCCCATGGCGCACCAGGCGCCGAACACGAACAGCACCTGCCAGCAATACGGGTTGAAGTACCACTGTCCGGCCGGATAGGCGTTCAGGTTCAGGCCGAAATGGCGCGCGGTCAGCCACAGCACGATGGACAATGCCATCGTCAGGTCCGGCTTGCGCAGCATGAACCAGAGCACGGGCGGAAACAGCCCCATCAGCACGATGTAGAGCGGCAGCACGTCGAGATTGAGCGGCTTGAAGCGCAGGAACAGGCCCTGGCGCAGCGTCTCGGTGGCGTTGTCCACCAGGCCGGCGACGTTGAACTCGTTGATCATCTCGGAATCGCCGAAGCGCAGCGCCAGATAGCTGATCGAGGCGATGTAGATCACGAACAGGATGATGTGGGCGACGTAGAGCTGCCAGACCCGCTTGGTCAGCCTCGTAGCACCGACCAGGAAGCCGCGCTCGAGCATCATCCGCGCATAGACGAAGGAGGCGGTGTAGCCGGAGATGAAGACGAACAAATCCGCGGCGTCGGAAAAGCCGTAGTTGCGGGTGGTGATCCAGTTCACCACGTTGTCGGGGATATGGTCGAGGAAGATCGCCCAGTTCGCAATGCCGCGAAACAGGTCGAGCCTGAGGTCACGGCCCTTCTCGGGGAGCGTGGCGTTGATGTTCAGGAAGGACATGCGACGGGAGCTTTCGGAGGGGACGGACAGGTAGATGTCAACGAAGCAGGGCCACCGGGCGAGACCCCGGCGCGGAAGGCGGGTACGCAATTGTCACGATGCAGCATAATGATTATACCCATCGGCGAGCCATCCCGGGGGGCCGGAATCACCGATCAGTTCCCTAAAGGTGTCTCTATACTATGCCCGCGGTTTCCACCAACTGCTACCGTGACGCATCGAAATCGAACGAAAAGACGAACAAGAGGCCCGGACCGTCCATGACCGCACGCATTTTCAAGCCCGCCAAGAACGCGATGCAATCCGGCCGGTCGAAGACCAAGGAATGGCAGCTCGACTACGAGCCCGAGCAGCCGCGCGCGGTCGAGCCGCTGATGGGCTGGACCTCGTCCGGCGACATGAAGCAGCAGATCACGCTGCACTTCCACAGCAAGGAAGAGGCGGTCGCCTATTGCGAGCGCAAGGGCATCGCCTACCAGGTGATCGAGCCAAAGGAATCGGTGCGCCGTCCGGTCGCCTATGCGGACAATTTCTCGTTCCGCCGCGGCGAGCCGTGGACGCATTGAGGGCGGGCAACGAAACTCTGGTCATGCCCGGGCTTGTCCCGGGCATCCACGTTTTAGCGTCCACGTAAAAAGCCCGCGGTTGGCCGGGACAAGCTCGGCCAACCACGCCGGTTCTTCCCATCGTCCTGCCCTTGGCAGCCATTCCGCCCCGTGCTTCGCTGTCTCGCATGATGCGACCATGACGAGGTGGGCTATGGCGGGGCGTGACCAGCTCGACGGCGTCGATCTGAAAATACTCTCCGAGTTGCAGCAGGACGGGCGGGTTCGCAATAACGAGCTGGCGCTGCGCGTCGGGGTGTCCGGGCCCAACTGCGTGAGGCGGCTGAAATCGCTGTTCAGCCGCGGCGTGATCCGGGCGGTGCGCGCCGTTATCGACGAGCGGCTGCTCGGCTACGAGGTGGTGTCGTTCGTCTCGATCCAGCTCGGCAGCCAAGCCCAGCCGGTGCTGGCGGCATTCGAGAGCTCGATCGCCGCGATCCCGCGCATCCAGCAGTGCTGGCGGATTTCGGGAGACACCGACTATCTTCTCAAATGCGTGGCCCCGAGCGTCGAGAGCATGCGCCAGCAGCTCCTGCATTTCGCCGCGATGCCGAACGTGAAGAACGTCCGCAGCTTTCCGGTGCTGGGCGTGGCGAAGGACGTGCCGCTGCCATTGCAGGAGATCGCGGCGGCAGGATAGTTCGGCGGCGACGGGTCCCAAAACGTAGCTCGCGTAACGACGTCCAAACATCCGAAGGCGCGGGAGTGACTCCCTTACCGGGATACAGGTTCGGATAAGGCGGATATAAACATAAGTAACTCACCTAACTGTGACATGTGATTTGCGAAGTTCTGCAATGCGCCGAAGCGTGATTGCCGGTTCCTGGTGCTGGCCTACATGCGAGGTGTGAACCTCAGCCTGCGTCGCATGCCGAGGCCTCTTTTGTGGGACCCTGAAGCAGGAAAAGACAACATGACCTCGATCTCGAAGACGTTCGTCGCATCCGCTGCGACGCTGTTTGCATCTGCGTTTCTCATGATGACCGCGCCGGCTGCCCAGGCAGAAGACTACTGCATCACCAATGGTGCCCAGGCCGCGCATGGCTGCGGCTATCCGACGATGGAGGCCTGCCGGGCCGCGGCCGGCGGCATCGGCGGCTCGTGCTCACAGAGCGGCGGCGCGAAGACGTCGGCCGACGCGCTGGCCTTCCAGCCGAAGCAGACGCACTCGCGCACCAAGCTGCGCCCGGGCGGGCAGACCAACTCGAACTGAGCGAGACCGTTTGGAAATGTTGCGGCCTCCAAGTTGGATCTCGGAGGCCGCAACAGCATGACAACCCGCGCTTCAGCGATACCTGCCGCGAAACTCGCGCGGGGAGGCGCCGGCCCAGGTGCGGAAGGCGCGAGAAAAGCTCTTCTCGTTGCGGAAGCCGGCGATCTCCGCGATCCGCTTGATCGGGCTGCGACCGCGCATCAACTCCTGCTTGGCGAGCTCGAATTTTGCCTCTTCCTTGAGATCCCGCAGTGAGGTCGCTTCATCGCGCAGGCGCCGATGCATGGTGCGGGTGGAGAGTGCCAGCTCGCTTGCGACATCCTCGGCGCCGAGACTGCGTCCGCGCGCATTGCGGAGTACGCGGCGAACGCGCTCGACCAGCAGCCGGTCGCGCCGATAGGGCAGTACGGTCAGCCGCAGCGCGCCCTTGAGCATGTTGTCGAGGTCCGCCGCGCTCCGGGTGAGCGGCAGCGACAGGTAATGCTTGTCGAAGGTGATGGAAGCGCGGTCCGCACCGAAGCGGATGTTTCGGCAAAAGATGGTCGGATAGACCGAGACGTGGCCGGGCTCGGGGTACGGAAATTCCGCGGCGCGGAGCGCGATTTGCGAATCCACCGCCCAGCAGGAGAAGCCGAGAACATAGCGGAGCAGGGTGACCAGGCAGAATTCGCGTAGAGGTCCGAGGTCGGCCAGTTCGCGGATGGACACGACCGCGGTCTCCTCGCCGACGGCGAGATCGAGCAGCACGTCCTCGGTGAGCAGACGATGGTGCCGGCACCAGCGCTTGAGCGCGACCTCCAGCGTCGGGGCGGTGATCGAGGCGCGGCACAGCATGCCGTAGGTGCCAAAGGGCAGCCGCCGCGAGAACCAGCCGAGCGCCTCGTCATCGAGTTCGCGCATGGCATGGCCCGCCAGCGCCTCGAACTGGCCGGCCGTGACCCGCCCATCCGGAGAATTGACAAGGTCCGGCGTTACCTGACCCCGGCTCAGCGCCTCGGTCGGATCGCGGCCGTAGCGTTCGTAAGCGGCAACGACGCCGCGGACGAAGGCGGCAGGGGTCACGGCACGGCGCGGGATCGCGGTTGCGACTTGAAAAGGCATCGGAAAATCCTCTGGGAAAATCCTCGCCAAGTTTGGCGGAAAATGCAACCTTTTCGACCGCAGAAGGGCCCCGATGCCGCTAGGTTCGGTCCCCAAAATAGGGAGGAATCGCCTTGAATATCCCGAGCATCGATTTCGATCTGGGCGAAGACATCAGCATGCTGCGCGACACGCTGCGCGCCTTCGTGGAGGCGGAGATCGCCCCGCGTGCCGCCGATATCGAGAAGGCCAATCTATTCCCGGCGGACCTCTGGAAGCGCCTTGGCGACCTCGGCCTGCTCGGCATGACCGCGCCGGAGCAATATGGCGGCTCCAACATGGGCTATCTCGCCCATATCGTCGCGATGGAGGAGATTTCGCGCGGCTCGGCCGCGGTCGGCCTCTCCTATGGCGCCCACTCAAATCTCTGCGTCAACCAGATCCGCCGCAACGGCAATGATGCGCAGCGCGAGCGCTATCTGCCAAAGTTGATCTCCGGCGAGTATGTCGGCGCGCTCGCGATGTCCGAGCCCGGCGCCGGCTCAGACGTCGTCTCGATGAAACTGCGCGCCGACAAACGCGGCGACCGCTACGTGCTCAACGGCTCGAAGATGTGGATCACCAATGGCGGCGATGCCGACGTGCTGGTGGTCTATGCCAAGACCGATCCGGAAGCGGGCCCGCGCGGCATGACCGCCTTCCTGGTCGAGAAGGGGACGAAGGGCTTCAGCCACGGCCAGCATCTCGACAAGCTCGGCATGCGCGGCTCCAACACGTATCCGCTGTTCTTCGACGAATGCGAGGTGCCGGAGGAGAACGTGCTTGGCAAGGTCGGCGAGGGCGTCAAGGTGCTGATGTCCGGCCTCGACTATGAGCGTACGGTCCTCTCGGGTGGACCACTCGGGATCATGGCGGCCTGCATGGACGCGGTGGTGCCCTATATGCACGAGCGCAAGCAGTTCGGGCAGCCGATCGGCGACTTCCAGCTCATGCAGGGCAAGCTCGCCGACATGTACGCGACCTGGCAGGCCACGCGCGCCTATGTCTATGCGGTGGGGCGTGCCTGCGACCGCGCCGATCACGCGCGCAGCTTGCGCAAGGACGCCGCCGCTGCGATCCTCTATTCCGCCGAGAAAGCGACGTGGATGGCGGGTGAGGCGATCCAGGCGCTTGGCGGGGTCGGCTACACCTCCGAATTTCCGGTCGGACGCCTGTGGCGCGATGCAAAGCTCTACGAGATCGGCGCCGGCACCTCGGAGGTCCGGCGCATGCTGATCGGTCGCGAATTGATGGCTGAGACGGCTTAAAACCTTCACGCAATTGGAACCAACATGCCGCTCCATTCCAGCATCGATACGTCTTCTTCGGACTTTGCGCGCAATTCCGAGGCCATGCGCACCCTCGTCGCGGATCTGCGCGAAAAGCTGAGCCAGGTTGCGGGCGGCGGCGGCGAGGTCTCGCGCAACCGCCACACCTCGCGTGGCAAGATGCTGGCGCGCGAGCGCGTCGACCTGCTGGTCGATCCCGGCACCGCGTTCATGGAGCTGTCGCCGCTCGCGGCCTATGGCCTTTACGGCGGCGACGTGCATTCGGCGAGCGTCGTCACCGGGGTCGGGCGCATCGCGGGCCGCGAATGCGTGATCGTCGCCAACGACGCCACCATCAAAGGCGGCACCTATTATCCCATGACCGTGAAGAAGCATCTGCGCGCGCAGGACGTGGCGCGGCAGAACAATCTTCCCTGCATCTATATGGTCGATTCCGGCGGCGCCTTCCTGCCGCTGCAGGACGAGATCTTTCCCGACGAGCGGCATTTCGGCCGCATCTTCTACAACCAGGCGCAGATGTCCTCGCAAGGAATCCCGCAGATTGCCATCGTGATGGGTTCCTGCACAGCCGGCGGCGCCTATGTCCCCGCGATGTCGGACGAGAGCATCATCGTGCGCAACCAGGGCACGATCTTCCTCGGCGGGCCGCCGCTGGTGAAGGCCGCGACAGGCGAAGTGGTGACCGCGGAGGAGCTTGGTGGCGCCGACGTGCATTCGCGGCAATCGGGTGTGACCGATCATTATGCCCAGAACGACGCACACGCGATCGGCATCGCCCGCCGCATCGTCGGCACGCTGAAGCCGTCGGTACGACCAAACCTCAACATGCATCCGCCGCGTGATCCCTTGTTCGCGGCGGAGGAGATCTACGGCGTGGTGCCCGTCGACGGGCGCAAGCCGTTCGACGTGCGCGACATCATTGCGCGCGTCGTCGATGGTTCCGAGTTCGACGAGTTCAAGAAGCTCTACGGCACGACGCTGGTGTGCGGCTTCGCCCACATCTGGGGTTTTCCGGTCGGCATCATTGCCAACAACGGCATCCTGTTCAGCGAGAGCTCGCTGAAGGGGGCGCATTTCATCGAGCTGTGCTGCCAGCGCGGCATTCCGCTGGTGTTCCTGCAGAACATCACCGGCTTCATGGTCGGCAAGAAATACGAAGCCGGCGGCATTGCGCGTGACGGCGCCAAGCTGGTGACGGCGGTCGCGACCGCGTCGGTGCCGAAATTCACCGTGGTGATCGGCGGGTCCTACGGCGCCGGCAATTACGGCATGTGCGGCCGCGCCTACTCCCCGCGCTTCCTGTGGATGTGGCCTAACGCGCGCATCTCGGTGATGGGCGGCGAGCAGGCCTCGATGGTGCTGAGCCAGGTCCGCCGCGACAATATCGAGGCCAAGGGCGACAGCTGGTCGAAAGAAGACGAAGATAAATTCCGCGAGCCGATCCGCGCGCAATATGAGAGCCAGGGGCACCCGTATTACGCGACCGCGCGGCTTTGGGACGACGGCGTGATCGACCCGGCCGATACAAGGCTGGTGCTCGGCCTCGGCCTCTCGGCGGCGTCGAATGCGCCGATCGAGCCGACGAAATTCGGCCTGTTCAGGATGTGATGCGATGGACCGCTCAAAGCTCTACCGCCGTTTTCGCACCCTCCTGATCGCCAACCGCGGTGAGATCGCCTGCCGCGTGATCCGCACCGCGCGCGCCATGGGCCTGCGCACGGTCGCGGTCTATTCCGAGGCGGATCGCGACGCAATGCATGTCGCGCTCGCCGACGAGGCCGTGCTGCTTGGGCCTGCGCGTGCCCGCGACAGCTATCTCAATCCCGAACGGCTGATCGAGGCCGCGCGCAAGACCGGCGCGGAGGCGATCCATCCCGGCTATGGCTTCCTGTCGGAGAATGCCGAATTCGCCCAGGCGTGTTTCGACGCCGGCCTGGTCTTCGTCGGCCCGACAGCGGCAATGATGACTGCCATGGGCTCGAAGTCCGGCTCCAAGGCGCGGATGGAGAAGGCCGGCGTCCCGCTGGTGCCCGGCTATCACGGCGAGGCGCAGGACGATGCGACGTTGGCGAAGGCGGCCGAGAAGGTCGGTTTCCCGATTCTGGTGAAGGCGTCCGCCGGCGGCGGCGGCCGTGGTATGCGCATCGTTCGCTCCGCGGATGAACTGGCGCCTGCGATCGTCAGCGCGAAGCGCGAGGCCAAGGCCGCGTTCGGCGACGACCGCATGCTGATCGAAAAATATGTCGATAACCCCCGGCATATCGAGGTGCAGGTGATCGGCGACAGCCACGGCAATCTGCTCTCGCTGTTCGAGCGCGAATGCACCCTGCAGCGCCGCCACCAGAAGGTGATCGAGGAGGCACCGTCGCCGACGCTCAATCCCGCCCAGCGCGAGGCGGTCTGTGCCGCCGCGCGAAAGGCCGCGGGGGCCGTCAACTATGTCGGCGCCGGCACCATCGAGTTCGTCTCCGACGGCAAGGACGTGTTCTTCATCGAGATGAACACTCGTCTCCAGGTCGAGCATCCCGTGACCGAGCTGATCACGGGGATCGACCTGGTCGAGTGGCAGTTGCGCGTCGCTTTCGGCGAGGCGTTGCCGCTGAAGCAGGACGAGATCAAGCTTCATGGCCACGCCGTGGAGGCGCGGGTCTATGCGGAGAACCCGACCAAGAACTTCATGCCGTCGGTGGGCAAGATATCAACCTGGCGTCTGCCCGCTGAAACGGGGGGGCTGCGCATCGACTCCGGCTATCGGGAAGGCGATACGGTCTCGCCATACTACGATGCGATGCTGGCAAAAATGATCGCATGGGCGCCGACGCGGGATGTCGCGATCGAGCGGCTGAACCGCGGGCTGGAAGAGTCCGACGTCCGCGGCATCGTCACCAACATCCCGTTCCTGTCGGCGCTGATGACGCATCCGAAGGTGAGGGCGAACGCGATCGACACCGGCTTCATCGAGCGCGAGCTGGCGGTCCTGACGCAGGCGTCGCCGGCACCAGGCGAGCTCGAGCTGTGTGCCGCGGTCGCCGCTGTGATCAACAACGAGCGGCAGGCTGCACAGGCGGACGCGAATTCGCCCTGGCAGACCTTTGGCTGGATGCCGGTCGGCCGCCGTCGGCGCGGCTTTGCTTTCCGCGTTGGACACGGGCCGGAGCAGAAGGTTGTGCTGAACTATGGCAGCGGCCCGTCGACGCTCGTGATCGGCGAGCGCGAGCTGGCGTTTACGATGGTAGCGAAGGACGGCGGCTTCGATCTGACCCTCGACGGCGTCAAAACGTCGGTCGCGGCCGTGATCGACGGCCATGAGCTGTATTTGCGCACGCGCAACGGCCGCTTCGATCTGCATTGGGTTGATCCGTTCGGCGGCGAGACCGAGGAGCAGGTCGGCGCGGACAAGATCGCAGCGCCCTTGCCGGGCACGGTCGTCGCCGTGCTGGCGGAGGAGGGCGCCAAGCTCGAGAAGGGGGCGCCGATCCTCACCCTGGAAGTGATGAAGATGGAGCAGACGCTGCGCGCCCCCTATGCCGGCGTGCTGAAATCCATCAAATGCAAGGTCGGCGACATCGTCCAGGAGGGCGTCGAGCTCGCCGTGGTCGATCCTTCCGGAGAATGAGATGAGCGATAAGGTCCGCATCATCGAAATGGGGCCGCGTGACGGCCTCCAGAACGAGAAGACGGCGGTCAGTGTCGAGGCCCGGATCGCCTTCATCGAGGCGCTGGTCGCGGCCGGCCTCAATACAGTCGAGGTCGGCGCCTTCGTCTCGCCCAAGGCGATCCCGCAGATGGCGAGCTCGGACGCCGTGCTGCGCGGCGTTAGCCATTTGACCAGTGCCGAATTCCACGTGCTAGTGCCGAACGAGAAGGGCTATGACGCCGCGTGCGCGGCCGGCGCAAAGATCGTCTCGGTGTTCGCCGCGGCCTCCGAGGGCTTTTCGCGGGCCAACATCAATTGCACGGTCGCGGAGTCCATCGAACGGTTTAAGCCGGTGCTGGCGCGCGCCAGGGACGATGGTGTCAAGGTCCGCGGCTATATCTCCTGCGTGCTGGGCTGTCCGTTCGACGGTGAGATCCAGCCGAAAGCGGTCGCCGATCTCGCCACCACGCTGTGGGAGCTCGGCTGCTACGAGATCTCGCTCGGCGACACGATCGGTGTCGGTACGCCTGCCAAAGCCAAAGAGATGCTGCGGGCGGTCAGCGCCAACATCCCTCCCGCCAATCTCGCGATGCATTTTCACGACACCTACGGCCAGGCGCTCGCCAATCTCTATGCGGGGCTGGAGGAAGGCGTCCGCGTCATCGACGCCGCCGCCGGCGGCCTCGGCGGCTGCCCCTACGCGCCGGGCGCGACCGGCAACGTCGCGACCGAGGACGTCGTCTATATGCTCGGTGGCATGGGGATTAGGACGGGTGTCGATATGGACCGGTTGCTGGCGGCAACCAACGAGATGAGCGGCGTGCTGGGCAAGCCGCCGGTGAGCCGCGTGGCCTCCGCACTGAACGCGAAGAGGAAGCGCGCCAGCTCCTAGTTCTCCGTTATTGCGAGCGCAGCGAAGCAATGATGGTGGACGCAGCTACCTGCTCCCGTCCGGCCCCATCACCAGGTCCGGCAGTGCGGTCGAGATGCCCGGCACGAAGCAGAGCAGCAGCACCGCGAGCATCATCAAAAGCACGAACGGCAGCGTGCCCCAGATCACCTCGCGCAGGGGAATATCCGGCGCGACGTTGCGGATGACGAAGATGTTGAGGCCGACGGGTGGATGGATCAGTCCCATCTCCATCACGATGGTCATGACGACGCCGAACCAGATGATGTCGAAATTGGCGGCGCGGAGCGGCGGCAGGATGATTGGCGCGGTCATGAGAATAATCGAGACCGGCGGCAGGAAGAAACCGAGCACGACGACCATGACGAGGATCGCGAACAAGAGGCCCCAGCGGGGCAAATGCATCGCGACGACGGATTCGGCGGCCGATTGCGAGATGTGCAGATAGCTCATCACGTAGGAATAGAGCAGCGACATGCCGATGATCATCATCAGCATGGTCGATTCCCGGATCGTCGATTTCAGGATCGGGGCAAGGTCGCTCGGCCGCCACACGCTGTAGATCGCCGCGATCAATGCCAGCGCCAAGAGGCCGCCGAGGCCGGCAGTCTCTGATGGCGTGGCGTAACCGCCATAGAGGGCGATCATGACGCCGGTGAGCAGCAGCACGAACGGGATCACGCGCGGCAGTACGCTGAAGCGTTCCGCGAGCGTGTACTCGTCGCGGGCGAGGATCGCAGCTTCCGGGCCGCCGTTCTTGTAGATCGCTTCGGCCGCGGCGTATTCCTGGCGGAAGCGAATCACGGCGTAAACGCCGAACAGCGAGACCAGCAGCAGGCCGGGCCCGATACCGGCGAGGAACAGCCGTCCTAGCGATTTTTCGGCGGCGACCGCAAACAGGATCATGGTGATCGACGGCGGCAACAGAATGCCGAGCGTGCCGCCGGCGGCGATGATCCCCGCGGCAAAGCCGCCGGAATAGCCGCGCTTGCGCATCTCGGGGATGCCGGCCGAGCCGATTGCCGAGCAGGTCGCGGGCGAGGAGCCCGCCATCGCCGCAAACAGCGCGCAGGCGAACACATTGGCGACGCCGAGCCCGCCGGGGACGCGGTGCAGCCAAGCGTGCAGGGCCGAGTAGAGATCCTGGCCGGCGCGCGACTTGCCGATCGCGGCGCCCTTCAGGATGAAGAGCGGGATCGACAGCAGCGTGATCGAGGCCATTTCCTCGTAGACATTCTGCGTCACCGTGTCGAGAGAGGCGGCGGGCATGTAGATGCCCATGAACACGACTGCGACCGCGCCGAGCGCGAACGCGATCGGCATGCCCGAAAACATCACGACAAGCGTCGCGATCCCGTAGGCGAGGCCGATACCGAAAACGCTCATGAACGCCTGGCTCCAGCGAAAGGCAGCGCAAGCTGCACGAGGATCTGGACGCAGAGCAGACTCATGCCGAACGCCATTAGCGAATAGGGGATGGCCAGCGGCGGCGACCACATCGAGTTCGAGACCTGGCCATCGACATAGGCTTCATGCGCCAGTGTCCAGGACTTCCAGGCGAAGAAAGCGCAGAACAGAAGCGTCACGGCATCGACCAGCCAGAGCCTGATCCGGTTCGCCAGTGGTGAGAGCAGGCCGACGAAGGCCTCGATGCCGATGTGACCGCGGTTCTGCTGCACGTAGGCGGCCGTCATGAAGGTCGCGCCGACCAGCAGGAACACCGCGGCCTCGTCCTGCCAGTAATTGGCAGCCTTGAACAAGGCGCGGCTGAGCACGCTGTAGCTCAGGATGGCGCAGGCGGCGATCAGCGCAATCGCGGCGAACACGACGATGATGTTGTTGAGGATGGCGAGACCGCGATCGATCGCTGCCGCAAGGCCGGTCCTTGCGGCAGCGTTTACCTGGCCGTCACGATCCGGAAGCGGACCGTGGCTCATGCGGCGACGTCGGTCGCGAGCTTGAGCAGGTTGGCAGATGTCGCGGTCTTGGCGCCGTAGTCCTTCCATGCGGTGTCGCGGGCGATGTCACGCCACTTGCCGACGGTCGCGGCATCGAGCGCCGAGACCTTGGCGCCGGCCTTCTCGTAGACCTTGGCGACCTCGACATCGTCGTCCTGCGCGCCCTTGCGGCCGAAGGCTTCGAGCTCGGTGCCGACCGCGAGCAGGATGTCCTGCTGGTTCTTCGGCAGCTTGTCGAAGATCGCCTTCGACATCATCAGCGGCTCGAGCATGAACCAATAGGACGCGCCTGCGCCCGAGGTCAGCGATTTCGCGACCTCCTCAAGCCGGAACGAGATCAGGCTGGTCGAGGAGGTGATGCCGGCATCACACGCCCCCGTCTGCATCGCTGCGTAGATTTCGTTCGAGGGCACCGACAGCACGGATGCGCCGGCAGTCTGCAGCACCATGTCCATCTCGCGCGAGCCGCCGCGCACCTTGAGACCCTTGGCATCTTCGGGGGCCACGATCGGCTTGGAGCGGCTGGCGACGCCGCCGGCCTGCCACACCCAGCTGAGCAGGATGATGCCCTTGTCGGCGAGGAAGTCGGTCAAGGCCTTGCCGACCGGCTCCTTCTTCCAGCGCATGCCCTGGTCGTAGGTGGTGACGAGGCCCGGCATCAGGCCGATATTGGTTTCCGGCAATTCGCCGCCGGCATAGGGCATCGGATAGAGGCTGATGTCGAGCGCGCCCTTGCGCATCGCGGAGAACTGCGCGTTGGTCTTGATCAGCGAGGAGTTCGGATAGATCTCGGCGGCGATGTCGCCGTTGCTGCGCTTGCTGACTTCGGCGGCGAACACGCGACAGAGCCGGTCGCGGAAATCGCCCTTGTCGACGGTGCCGCCCGGGAATTGATGCGAGATCTTCAGCGTGGTCGCGGCATGCGCGGTGCCGGTGCTGAAACGGAGAATGGCGGGTGCGGCGACGGCGGTCGCGATCAGGTGGCGGCGCGTGAACATGGCGTGATTCCCTTGGACGGTTCTTGGAAGGTTCTTGTTTGCTTTGCCGTGATTTTGGGCCGGTCTTGGAGACCGCGCTGAGGCCCATCCTAGCCGGTCTTTCAGACAATGTTCTCTAGTCTGATAGTTCGAGACCGAATGCCGCGGCAAGCGTCGGTGATGCTGCATTGCACACTCCCGATCTCCTACATCCGCAGAACCTAGGATGGGCTCGCGGAAATTTATCGGCGGCCGCGTAACAACGCCCCGTGGCAATCCGTCGAGATCAGATAGCGGCGTCCGTCGCTGACCAACATCCATCTCGAAGGGAAGACCAGTCATGACCATTCGTACCCGCATCGCGCTCGGCGTTTCGGCGGCCGTTCTCTCGCTCGGCCTCGCGCTGTCGCCTGCCGCCTTTGCCCAGGACAAGATGGGCAAGGATGACGGCATGATGAAAAAGGACACGATGTCCAAGGACGGCATGAAGAAGGACACCATGTCCAAGGACGACGGCATGAAGAAGGACACGATGTCGAAGGACGGGATGAAGAAAGACGACGGGATGATGAAGAAGCACTGATCTTCCAACGTCGAGGAGGCGCTTGCGACAGGCAGACGCGCGCCAAAAATCCGGGGGCGGTCACGTAGACCGCCCCCAGAGCATTTGTTTCAGTCCAAATTCAATTGAACGTGACTTGCGCGCGTTAGACTTGCAAACGTTACTTGCGCTTCGCCTTGCGGGCGGCGTAGCGGGCGTCCCGCTTGGCTTTTTGCTCGGCCTCGGCTTCGGCCGCCTTCGCGACGGCTTCTTCGGCCTCGCGGGCGATCCGCGCGGCCTCGAGCGCGGCAGCTTCTTCTTGAAGGCGCTTCTGCTCGGCCTTTTCCGTGTCGCGCGCAGCCTTTGCTTCGGCGCGCTTGGCCGCAAGGGCCTCGCGCTCCGCACGCTTCGCCACAACCGCGGGATCATCCGGCCCCGGCTGCGACTTGAATTTGTTCAAAAGGTTCTTGCGTGCTTCCTGTGCCGCCTTTTGCCGGTCGGAGAAGCCTGGTTCCCTAAATCCACTCATCGGCGAACCTTGTCATCCTCGCTTTCGATCCTACATCACTGCCTGTTGGTACGTCGGCTGGGCATAGCGGGCGCCGCGCGACGCAGATGCGTGTACATCGGCGCGCGCCGTGATGCCACCTATAATCGCAGCCGATCAGGTAGACGAAAATCGCCGCCCCCGACGATCTCTCGTAGCCCGGAAAAACTGCCGAATTGTGATGTCCCTCATAAGGGGGCACCAGGGCGGTGCCTAGCGTCCGCCTGGTATGAGACGCGGAGCACGGGTATGACGATCTCACGACTGAGCCTGAAGGCGCTCGCAATCGCGGTCGTGGTGGCAACCCTGGCCGGTGCCACGCTGCTGCTCGCCCGTCCGCAGCCGATCGAAAGTGCCGTCCTGGGCACAGATTGGGAATGCACCCAGACCGCGTTTGTGCTTACGACCTGCGCTCCGCGCGTCCAGCAGGCGATCCCGGCGGCCGAAACCTCCCGCAAGGAAGCGATCCGGCCGACCCGAGGCTAACCGGGAGAAGCTGGACGGGATGTGACGCCACGCCGCAGAGGTGATAAAGCCCGCTCGCCCCCGTGATCGGTCAGCCATGTCCAAGCCCGAAGCCAGTTCCGAAGCCAACTCCGAACCTAAGCCCGAACCGGGCGCGAAGCCGAAATCCACTCCAAAACCTCAATCCGGTGACAACCGCCGCGGCGCCATCGCTGGCTTGATCATCGCGATCCTGATCCTCGGCGTCGGCTGGTGGCTCGCCCGCGATCTCACCTCCGCGAGCAAGATGCAGGACTGCCTGATGTCCGGGCGAAGCAACTGCAATGTGATCGAGCCGGCCCGCTAGAGGCATGCCAGAGCGACCCGCGCGGACGAAAAAATGTCGTGATCTTAATCATTTGTAACGGGACTTAGCCGACCAAAGCAGGTCAGTCATGTCAGCCGGCATCAGCTCAGCGCGAGCCGAATCGTCTATCGCGCCAGGCATCACGGCGGTTGACGGCAATCGAAAGAGTAGGGGGCAAGCACGCATGAGTGTGTCCAGTCGCATCAAGATCATCATTCCCTTGGTTTCGGCGATGTCATTGCTCGCCGTCCCGGCGCAGGCTCAGGACGCCAGACCGCCGAGAGACGCCGCCCAGCCATCGGCCGGGCCAGGCGCCGGCGCGCCGCCGCAGAACATGCGAAAGGGGCCGCCGCCGCAGCAGGCTGCCCGGCCGGCGCCACAGGCCGGCGTCCAGCCCTACGCCGGCGGTCTTGGTCATGCTGGTCCGGGTCCAAATCCTGCTCTCGCGAGTCCAGGTCCTGGCCCTCGCAATGCCGGCGGTCCGCCGCCCGGACGCAATTACGCCAGGGGTCCCGCACCGGCGCGCGACTGGGGCGGACACACCTATCGCGGCCATCTCGCCTGGGATGGCGGACGCTGGCGCCACGAAGTCCACAACGGCCGCTCTGGCTGGTGGTGGGATGTGGGCGGCGCGCGGTATTATTATCCGCAGCGGATGGACGGGCCTCCGGCCTATATCTCGGAGGATTATTACGACGACGTCCCCGTGGCCTATGCTCCGCCCGTCGCCTACGAACCGCCGCCGCCGCCGCCAGCGGCCGATCCCGGCGCGAGCGCGCTTGGCGGCGCTATCGTCGGCGGCGTGCTGGGCGGCCTGATCTCGGGCAACGCCTCGGGTGCGGCCGCAGGCGCTGTGATCGGCGGTGCCACCGGCGCGATCGCCGGCGCGACGGCTGCTTCGCGCCCCGGCTACTATCTGGCCCAAGGCAACTGCTACTACCGCTATCCGAGCGGCCAGTACGTGCAGGCTGATCCACGGGCTTGTTACTGAGCACGCCAGGCGAGGGCTGAAGCGAAGAGGCGGCGAAAAGCCGCCTCTTTTCGTTTTGGCGCTGGCCCTCAGCTGGCCGGGAATTGATTCAAGGGGATCGCCCCGCGCGTCAGGACACTACCCAGTTGAAGAACGCGATCGCGGCCCAGACCAGGCCTGCGATCCAGGCCAGCATCACGATGCCGATGGTCGCAAGATAAGCGATGCCGAGCGGGTCGGATCTTTCGCCTCGCGCCGGGACGGGAATTTCGGCTGCGGCTTCTTGCGTCATGACGGGAATATCTCCCAAGCCTTCTCGCTCTCTGGGAGCGCTGAGGACTGTTTAGCGGAGGCGCCGTGCGCCGGCTGTGACGCACTTCACAGATCGGTACGCATCAAGCCCCCAATCGGGGCGGGTCGTTCGACAGATGCGTGAATTGGATTGCGTCGCAAATCCGCGAGGACGGCATTACCCCGCAATCATACGGACGAAATTGCCACGCGCTTGTCCAGATCGTCCGGCTAGAATTGGCTTCATGTGTACCAAGTACGATCCACAGCATGAAGCCGAGACGGCGATGAAGCGCGCCGTGGCGGCCGAAGGTCCTGACCGGCAACGTCTCATCGAGCTGGCCCTGGCCTGGCATCAACTCGCCCGCGACCGGCGCGAAGAGCGGACGGACTGAGCTCTCTCTTTACGAGAGAACTGGTATTCACAGAAAAACCCCGTGCTCGGGGGACAAGCACGGGGTTCTCGAGAGCCGATCGGGGCTGGCAAATCGGCACCACTGGATTTCGAACGCGCCGATCGCAAGTTCGTTCCGCGCCCCCTTCAATTCATTTCGCGCGAGAACGCCGCCATCGGCGCCTATGCTCGTGACACTCGACGCCTGACGCGAGCCGCCGAAACGCTACGTTAAGACTCGTTCGGACGACGATTTTCCGATCGCGATTCGTTTCGGGGAACGAAGCGGAGCAGGATCGTGAACAAACAAAAAGTCCCCGAAGGGCTGCACTGTGTCAGGCAGCTTCCGACTTCGGCACTGCGTCGGCATTGACCGAAAGCTTGACGACATCGCCTTCGACGGCACCGACATATTTCGTGTCGATGTAATGATGATGGTCCTTGTGACCTTCCGGGTTGTCCTTCCGCGTCAGCTTGATACGGTTGCCCTCGACGCGGTCGACGGTGCCGACATGTGCGCCGTCCTTGCCGACGATCTTCATGTGCTCTCTGATCTCGCTCATGATGTTCTCCTTGTGCCGTGTCAACGGCGAGGACCGGTCTTCGTTGCAAGGATAGGCGGGCCCGGCTGTTGGAGCCAATGCGCTCGCCGGACGTTGAATGGCAGTCGCAATTGCCAAGATCCGCATCAAGACGCTCATCAAGATCCGCATGGAGACCTCCGAAGCCTATCTCGATCGAAAGCACAGGGAAATCGGGCTGCTGAACGATTGCCTGAGGAGCCCGCTGCATTTGGCTCGGCCGCAATCGGTCGACGAGGTTGTGGTCTCCAAGTTTCAGCTCGCCGCCGCACTACGCGCGGAACATGCGCTGCAGGACTGGAGAGCGACGGAGACGGCCTGGTCGCATGCGGCGTCTCCCAGCAGCGGTCCGTTCGTGTTCAGCTACGACTATCAGCGCGCGGACCTCAAGGTGAGTGGTCCCTCGTTCTATGAACTCGAGCGGGGCTGCAGGAGCGATGCGATCTATACCGCCTCCGGCATGGCCGCGATCTCCGCGCTGCTGCTCGCGTCCGCACGGATCATCGGCAAAGCAGACGTCGTGGTGCTGCCGGGCACTTACGGCGAGACACTGGAGCTGATCGAGAGCCTCGTCCCCCATTTGCGGCTTGTCATCGCCAGCCTCCCGCTGGGCGAAGCGTTCGCTGCGGCAGCCTTGCCACGCTTGCTCCTGCTCGATTCATGCGCCCCTGCCCGGGCGTTCGAGGCAGCTCTGCGTTGTGACGGTTCGGGGCTCGATCTGTTGATTTTCGACACGACATGTTTCGCCGGCAGATCGGCGCGCATCCGGCGTGTCTTGAGATGGGCCGCGCGATGGGACATTCCCGTCGTGTTGGTGCGAAGCCACAACAAGCTGGATTCGCTCGGGGTGGAATACGGCCGGCTCGGCTCTGCCGTGTTCGTGCATTGGAGCCGGAAGGACCTCAAGGCGGGCCAGCTGCTGTCCGAAAGCCTGGCGGCGGAAACCCGCAATGCCGTCCGGCTTCTCGGTGGCGCGGCGTTGCCGGCGCACTTCCCGCCATTCGTGGGCTCTGTGGCCTATTGGGCCCTGACGAAAACGCGCGTCGCTGCGATTCTGCGCAACGGTCGCCACGCGGCGCGATATTTCGCCGCCGAGCTCGCTTCGCTCTCGGCCGAGCTGCATTTCACCCACGGCCTCTATGTCACGCTTCGCGGCAGGCGCGCCCTCGATGAGGCGACCGCGCGGCAGGCCGCCGAGGACATGAGCCGCGACCTGAGCGGCAAAGGCTTCCCCATTCGCCACGCCGGCAGTTTTGGTTTCGATTTCGCGGCGACCGAGTGGTTTCACGACGCGACGACGGATCGGTACAGCGTCCGGGTGGCGGTGCCGGATTTGCCGACTGAGTTGTGGAAGGATCTAGCAGCGGCGATTGCCGGGTGGTGGGCGCGACATCAAGGCGACACTGAAGGGTGAGTGCGGTGCAAGGCCATGACAGAGCGACCGAAAGCGTTTCCTTACAGGGAATGCACGTGGCATGTTTCAGACGAACAGTCCCGGCAATGGCTTACGGTGCTTGAAAAGACGGGTGCAGCCAACGTCCGAGCGCGCCTTGCCCAGACCGTCGCGGCATCCGCAGGAGCGATCGCGATCGGAACCGCGCCCGTCATGACGATCGGGTTCGCCCAGGAATGGCTGAACTGGAAAGATAATCAAAAATCCGAGGCGGATATCGAACGGCACGAGCGGCAGATCTGGTGGACTCGGACCGCGGCAATCGCCGCATCGGTCGCCGCCTTGAGCGCACTGCTCGGCTGGATTTGGACGATCTTCATCCGGGGGAATAACGGCCTATAACAAACATGATTGTTACGTTGCGCATACATCCGCCAGACGAGAGGGGCGACAAACTGCGCTGTTTCAATCGATCGCCAGGCATTCTTCCACGGCCGGCTTCTGGTGGCCGCGACGCGCCCACGCTTGAACGGCGAAGGCGAGTTGGTGCTGACTCGCTGCCGCGTCCGCGATGGTGGCCCGGGCCGTCGCGATCGGCTTTGTGACCACACCGGAGTTCACGACTCCCGCGTCAACTGCCAAAAACGATATTGCTACAACCGCCACCGCCGACGCGATCGCCATTCTTGTCAAGTCGGATAGTGGCATCGAAGTCCTTATCGGGCGCACGTCGCCCGGCGAATAGATAGGGCTCGTTTGCCCGGATCAAAGGCCGGAGCGAGGCGGCCCACGCGTTCGTGAAGGACGGATTCTGCAGGTGCGCGCCGTAGATCTGGCTCACGATGAACGGATGAGACCGAAATTGGCGATCCCGGCAGGAATCGAACCTGCAACCCTCAGAGTAGAAATCTGATGCTCTATCCAGTTGAGCTACGGGACCGTCTTGAGCCGCCCTGGTTGGGGGCCGCTGTTCATCTACTATGCCATTATGAAAAATATCGTCTTTCGCCAAGCCTGAACCGAACCGTTTTCGTCGAAGCCGCGACAAAGCGGAACGGTGGGGTGTCAGGGTGCCGGGTTGAGCGGCAGCAGACTGGACGATGGATCACATCGCCGGGAACGCTGATCAGCTTCCGGGACACGGCCGCCGGACGACTGGTCGGATATTGCTGCGCCATCAGGACGGCGTGCGCGGCGGTAGCTTGATCGGTCTCCTCTGGGCGTGCCTTGTCATGGCGAATGCGACGGTTTGCACCTTTGGTTCCATCGCCTTGAGTCCGTCACCTTTCCGCGCATTTCATGCGACAAGCGGCGTTCGTCCGCGATTTCCGGGAGTCCATCCATGATCGGTCTTGTTCGCGCCGTCACACTCTGCGCCACGCTGGCGTTCGGCCTTAGCGTCGCGCAGGCCGCCGACAAAGCCTTCAAGCGGGACGACCTCGCCGATTCCGCGATCAAGCTGGAGGCGCAGATCAAGGGCGAGGCGGGGCCGGTCGCCAAGACCGGCGCGAGCTTGCGCACCGACGCCGATGTTGCCTTCCGGCGCAACGACTATCGCACCGGCCTGTCGGTGCTCGGCCAGATCGCGGCGACCACGCCGGAGGACGCCGGCAACTGGTTGCGGCTGGCAAAGGTCATCTTCCAGATATCGCCGAAGAGCTCGAGCGAGCAGACGTTCCTGCTGGAGCGCGCCTCGACCGCCGCCTACATCGCCTACCAGCGCGCCGGGAATGCGGGCGAGGAGGCCGACGCGCTCGCGGTGCTCGGCAAGTCTCTTTCCGAACGCAAGCTGTGGCGGCCGGCGCTGGATGCTCTGCGGCTGTCGCTCGACATGCGCGAGGTCGCCGACGTCCGCGGCCAATATGAGAAGATGCGCGACGAGCACGGTTTTCGGCTGCTCGACTACACCGTGGACTCGGACTCCGCCAGTCCGCGCGCCTGCTTCCAGTTCTCGGAGGAGTTGGCAAAACGCACCGATTTCGCGCCGTACCTCGCGCTGGCCGGCCAGGACAAGCCGGCCCTGTCGGCCGAGGCCAAGCAGCTCTGCGTCGACGGGCTGAAGCATGGCGAGCGCTACAACATCAATTTGCGCGCCGGCCTGCCGTCCACCGTGAAGGAAGGCCTTCCGAAATCGGCCGAGTTCAACGTCTATGTGCGCGACCGCAAGCCCTTCGTGCGCTTCACCAGCCGCGCCTATGTGCTGCCGAGGACGGGCCAGCGCGGCATTCCCGTCGTCAGCGTCAACACGCCAGCCGTCAACATCAACGTGTTCCGGATCGGCGACCGCAATTTGATCAACACGGTGGTCGACAGCGATTTCCAGAAGACCCTGTCGAAATACCAGCTCAGCGATCTCGGCGGCGAGCGCGGCGTGAAAGTCTGGACCGGCGAGCTTGCCACCGCGATGACGCTCAACCAGGACGTCACCACGGCATTCCCGGTCGACCAGGCGCTTGGTGAACTCCAGCCCGGCGTCTATGTGATGACGGCCGCGGCCAAGGGGCCGGGCTCGGACGACGACTATCAGCTCGCCACCCAATGGTTCATCGTCTCCGATCTCGGCGTCACGGCCTATTCCGGCAATGACGGCATCCATGTCTTCGTGAATTCGCTGGCCTCGACCGATCCGGTCGGCAAAGCCGAGGTGCGGCTGGTCGCGCGCAACAACGAGATCCTGGCCACCCGCAAGACCGATGAGAGCGGCCATGTGCTGTTCGAGGCGGGGCTTGCGCGCGGCGAGGGCGGCCTGTCGCCGGCGATGCTCACCGTGACCGGCGAGAAGGCCGACTATGCCTTCCTCAGCCTCAAGTCCTCCGCCTTCGACCTGTCGGACCGCGGCGTTTCGGGCAGGGCCGTGCCTGCGGGCGCCGACGCTTTCGTCTATGCCGAGCGCGGCGTCTACCGCTCCAGCGAGACCGTCTATCTCACCGCGCTGTTGCGCGACGGGCAGGGCAACGCCGTCACCGGCGGGCCGATGACCCTGGTGATCGAGCGTCCTGATGGCGTCGAATTCCGCCGCGCCGTGCTGTCCGACCAGGGCGCGGGCGGGCGCACCTTGTCGGTGCCGCTCAACTCGGCCGTCCCGACCGGGACCTGGCGGGTGCGCGCCTTCACCGATCCGAAGGGCTCTTCGGTCGGCGAGACCACTTTCATGGTCGAGGACTACGTCCCCGATCGGATCGAATTCGACTTGTCTGCCAAGGACAAGCTGATCAAAGCTAACGCTCCAGTGGAGCTTAAGGCGGACGGTCATTTCCTCTATGGCGCGCCGGCCTCGGGGCTAGCGCTCGAAGGCGACATGCTGGTC
The DNA here is from genome assembly GCF_023073515.1 of Bradyrhizobium sp. 17. Classification (NCBI taxonomy): domain Bacteria; kingdom Pseudomonadati; phylum Pseudomonadota; class Alphaproteobacteria; order Hyphomicrobiales; family Nitrobacteraceae; genus Bradyrhizobium; species Bradyrhizobium sp. 17. Next base: position 698,546 of record NZ_JADPJQ010000130.1, read on the forward strand.
GCGCCCGCGTCCGAGCGGCCGGGCTTCGCCGGCTACCAGTTCGGCGTCGCCGACGAGGAGACCACCTCGAACGAGCGCACGCCGCTGGAGAACCTGCCGGAAGCCGACGCCAACGGCGTTGCGACCTTCCCGGTCACGCTCGACAAGCAGCCGGCCTCGACGCGGCCGCAGGAGGCGCAGATCTTCGTCCGCATGGTCGAGACCGGCGGCCGCGCCGTCGAGCGCAAGATCGTGCTGCCGGTCGCGCCTGCTGCCGCGATGATCGGCATCAAGCCGCTATTCGGCGACAAGAACGTCGCCGAGGGCGACAAGGCCGAGTTCGATGTTGTGTTCGTCTCGCCCGAGGGTGAGAGGCTTCGCCGCGACGGCCTGCGCTACGAGCTCCTGAAGATGGAGTCGCGCTACCAATGGTATCGCCAGAGCAATTACTGGGAGTACGAGCCGGTCAAATCGACCTCGCGCGTCTCCGACGGCGACGTGACAGTTGCCGCGGACAAGCCGTCGCGGATTTCGCTGACCCCACAGCCCGGCCGCTACCGGTTGGACGTGAAGTCGAACGACGCCGACGGGCCCGTGACCTCGGTACAGTTCGACGTCGGCTGGTATTCCGACGGCAGCGCCGACACGCCGGACCTCCTGGAGACCTCGATCGACAAGCCGCAATACGCCTCGGGCGACACGATGACCGTGTCGGTCAACGTCCGCAGCGCCGGCAAACTGACGGTCAACGTGCTCGGCGATCGCCTGCTGACGACGCAGACCATCGACGTCAAGGAAGGCACCGCCCAGGTGAAGCTCCCGGTCGGCAAGGACTGGGGCACCGGCGCCTATGTTGTGGCAACGCTGCGCCGTCCGCTCGATGCGGCCGCGCAACGCATGCCGGGCCGGGCGATCGGACTCAAATGGTTCGGTATCGACAAGCAGACCCGTACATTGCAGGTGAAGCTGACGCCGCCGGCTCTGATCCGGCCGAATGGGCTGCTGAAGATCCCCGTCAAGCTCGACGGGCTCAATCCGGGCGAGGACGCCAAGATCGTGATCGCCGCGGTCGACGTCGGCATCCTCAACCTCACTAATTACAAGCCGCCGGCGCCAGACGACTATTATCTCGGCCAGCGCCGCCTGAGCGCGGAGATCCGCGATCTCTATGGGCAACTCATCGACGGCATGTCGGGCACGCGCGGGCAGATCAAGTCCGGCGGCGACGCCGGTGCCGCCGAGCTCCAGGGCTCGCCGCCCGCGCAAAAGCCGCTCGCGCTCTATTCGGGCATCGTCACCGTTGCCGCCGACGGCACGGCCGAAGTGAGCTTCGACGTTCCGGAGTTCGCCGGCACCGCGCGCGTGATGGCGGTGGCGTGGACCGCGACCAAGCTCGGTCGCGCCAACACGGACGTGGTGATCCGCGACCCTGTCGTGCTGACCACGACCTTGCCGCGCTTCCTGCTCAACGGCGACCACGGCACGGTCAATCTCGAGATCGACAATGTCGAGGGGCAGGCCGGCGATTACGTCATCAACGTGAAGACCGGCGGGCCAGTGAGAATGACCGGCAATCCCGCGACGACGGTCAAGCTTGCCGCCAAGCAGCGGAATTCGTTCACGCTCGCCATCGACGCGACGGCGGCGGGGCAGGCGACACTCGACGTCGACATCAAGGGGCCGAATGGCCTGGCGCTGGCGCGCCATTATGCGCTCGACGTCAAGGCGGCGACGCAAGTGCTGGCGCGGCGCTCGATCCGGACGCTGGCGAAGGGTGAGAGCCTGACGTTGACCTCGGATATGTTCGCCGATCTCGTGCCGGGCACCGGTAGCGTCTCGGTCTCGGCCAGCCTGTCCACTGCGCTCGATGCGGCGACGATCCTCAAAGCACTTGACCGCTATCCCTATGGCTGCTCGGAGCAGATCACCAGCCGCGCCATGCCGTTGCTCTATGTCAACGAGCTCGCGGCCGGTGCGCACCTGGCCATGGACACCGAGGTCGACCAGCGCATCCGCGACGCCATCGAGCGGCTGCTGGCCCGCCAGGGCTCGAACGGCTCGTTCGGGCTGTGGTCGGCAGGCGGTGACGATTCCTGGCTGGACGCGTATGTGACGGACTTCCTGACTCGCGCCCGCGAAAAGGGCTTTGTGGTGCCGGATGTGCTGTTCAAGACCGCGCTCGACCGCATCCGCAACTCGGTCGTCAACGGCAACGAGCCGGAGAAGGACGGCGGCCGCGATCTCGCCTACGGCCTCTATGTGCTGGCGCGCAACGGCGCGGCGCCGATCGGCGACCTCCGCTATCTCGCCGACACCAAGCTGAGCAACCTCGCCACTCCCATCGCGAAATCGCAGCTCGCCGCGGCGCTCGCGCTGGTCGGTGACCGCAACCGCGCGGAGCGGGTCTATGGCGCAGCCCTCGACAGTCTCGCCCCAAAGCCGGTGCTGGAGTTCGGCCGCACCGACTACGGCTCGCAGCTCCGCGATGCCGCAGCGCTGGTGTCGCTTGCCAGTGAAGGCAACGCGCCGAAGGCAACGCTGACGCAGGCGGTGTCGCGGGTCGAGACTGCGCGCGGGCTGACGCCCTACACCTCCACGCAGGAAAATGCGTGGCTGGTGCTGGCGGCGCGCGCGCTCGCCAAGGAGAACCTGTCGATGGAGGTGGACGGCCAGCCGGTCAAGACCGCGCTGTACCGCAGCTACAAGGCCGCCACTCTGGAAGGCAAGCCGCTGAAGATCACCAACACCGGAGACGCGCCGGTGCAGGCGGTGGTCTCGGTGTCGGGGTCGCCGGTGACGCCTGAGCCCGCGGCATCGAACGGCTTCAAGATCGAGCGCAGTTTCTTCACGCTCGACGGCAAGCCCGCCGATATCAGCAAGGTCAAGCAGAACGACCGCTTCGCCGTGGTGCTGAAGATCACCGAGGCCAAGCCCGAATACGGCCACATCATGGTGTCCGACTATCTGCCGGCCGGCCTGGAAATCGACAATCCAAAACTGGTGTCGTCGGGCGACAGCGGCACGCTGGGCTGGATCGAGGATGGCGAAGAGCCCGAAGATACCGAGTTCCGCGACGATCGTTTCACGGCTGCCGTCGATCGGGCCTCGGATTCCAAGGCGGTCTTCACGGTGGCCTACGTCGTGCGTGTGGTCTCACCCGGCAAATACGTGCTGCCGCAGGCCTATGTCGAGGACATGTACAATCCCTCGCGCTACGGCCGTACCGGGACCGGCACGGTCGAGGTGCGGGCGGCGAAGTGAGTGGTGATGGGATGAGCGACAAGGAGCCACATGCTCCGCCGTCATGCCCGGGCTTGTCCCGGGCATCCACGGACTTTGGTGCGAGAGGCAAGAACGTGGATGGG
>NZ_JADPJQ010000130.1:702029-752077 GCF_023073515.1 Bradyrhizobium sp. 17
GGCATTCTCGCTCATCCTCACCATCGTCGGCGTCGTCGCGTGGGTTTACTCCCTCGGTCCGCTGCCTTTCGACGACGCCCGCCAGGTTTCCACCACCATCGTCGATCGGAATGGCAAGCTGCTGCGCGCCTATGCGATGGCGGATGGACGCTGGCGACTGCCGGTCGAGACAAAAACGAACGTCGATCCGACCTATCTGAAGCTGCTGCTCGCCTACGAGGACCAGCGCTTTTACGCACATGACGGCATCGACCCGGTGGCGCTGGGGCGCGCTGCGTTTCAGCTTGCGACGCGCGGCCACATCGTCTCGGGCGGCTCGACCATCTCGATGCAGCTCGCGCGGCTGATGGAGCCTCGGCGGCAGCGCTCGCTCCATGCAAAGCTGCGGCAGATCGTGCGTGCGATCGAGATCGAGCGCAGCTTGAGCAAGGAGCAGATCCTCGACCTCTATCTGGCGCTCGCGCCTTACGGCGGCAATCTCGAGGGCATTCGCGCTGCCTCGATCGCCTATCTCGGCAAGGAGCCGAAGCGGTTGTCGCTGGCTGAAGCCGCGTTGCTGGTCGCGCTGCCTCAATCGCCGGAGACCCGCAGGCTCGATCGCTATCCCGATGCGGCGCGCAAAGCGCGTGACCGCGTGCTCGACCGCATGGTCGAGGAGCAACAGATCAGCCTCGACGATGCGAAGCAGGCGAAAGCCGTTCCTGTGCCGAAACTGCGCAAGCCGATGCCGATCCTGGCGCCGCACGCCTCCGATGCGGCGCTTGCGACGGTCAAGGACGCGCCAGTCATCAAGCTGACGCTCGATGCCACCCTCCAGAAGGTGCTGGAGCCGCTAGCGCGCGATCGTGCCATTGCGTTGGGGCCGAACATCTCGGTCGGCATCATCGTCGTCGACAATGAGAGCGGCGACGTGCTCGCGCGCGTCGGCTCGGCCGATTATTTCGACGAGCGCCGGGCAGGGCAGGTCGACATGACCCGCGCCATCCGCTCGCCGGGCTCGACGCTGAAACCCTTCATCTACGGGCTGGCCTTCGAGGACGGTTTTGTTCATCCGGACAGTCTGATCGACGATCGGCCCGTGCGCTTCGGCTCCTACGCGCCGGAAAATTTCGACATGACGTTTCAGGGCACGGTGCCGGTGAAGAAGGCGCTGCAGCTGTCGTTAAACGTGCCCGCGATCGTGCTGCTCGACCGCGTCGGCGCGAGCCGGCTGGCCTCGCGGCTGCGTCAGGCCGGTGGCAATCTGGTTCTGCCCAAAGACGAGGCGCCGGGACTTGCCATGGGCCTTGGCGGCGTCGGCGTGACGCTGCAGGACCTCGCCCAGCTCTATGCGGGCTTCGCCCGGCTCGGCACCACCAAGCCGCTGCGCGAGATCATGAGCGACGGGGACGAGCGCGAGCCGCTGCGGCTGCTCGATCAGGTCGCGGCCTGGCAAGTGGGCAATGTGCTGCTCGGTACCCCGCCGCCGGAGAACGCGGCTCATAACCGCATCGCTTTCAAGACCGGCACCTCCTACGGCTACCGCGATGCCTGGTCGATGGGCTTCGACGGGCGCATGACCATCGGGGTCTGGGTTGGCCGGCCCGATGGCGCGCCGGTTCCGGGCCTGATCGGTCGGGTTGCCGCCGCGCCGATCCTGTTCGACGCCTTCGCCCGCACCGGCAAGACGCTCCTGCCGTTGCCGAAGCCGCCGAAAGGAACTCTCGTGGCCAGCAACGCCAAGCTGCCATTGCCCTTGAGGCGGTTCCGCCCGGTCGGGGATCTGGTGCGGACCGGGGGCGAGCAGGCCCTGCACATCCAGTTTCCGCTGAACGGCTCGCGGATCGACGTCGATCGCTCAGGTGGCGAGGGCGGCGCAGCCATGCCGGTCAAGGTCGCCGGCGGCGTTCTGCCCATGACCGTCATGGTTAACGGAACGGCGCAGGGCGAGATCGACGGACGGCGCCAGCGGCTGATCGATCCGCCCGGTCCGGGCTTTGCGCGGCTGACCGTCATCGATGCCACGGGCGCCGCGGACACAGTTGTCATTCGAATTCAGTGACCCTGCCTCAAGCGGTTGTGGCGATGGCGGTTTCAGCGTAAGCGGAACCGATGGCCGAGACCTATCCAACACCCCGTTTTGGAGCTCCCCGCGAGCCGAAATCCCCGGTGAATCCGGGCAGCCGGCTCGTGTCCATGTTCGACATCGCCACGGCCAGCCACGTCCGCGCGGTCGCCTTCCTGCTGCTGTGCGCGCTGCTGCTATTCCTGCCGGGCTTCTTTACGATTCCGCCGGTTGATCGCGACGAGGCGCGCTTTGCGCAGGCCACCAAGCAGATGGTCGAGAGCGGCGATTATGTCGACATCCGCTTCCAGGAAGACGTCCGCTACAAGAAGCCCGTCGGCATCTACTGGCTGCAATCGGCCGCGGTCGAGACGGCATCGGCGCTCGGTCTGCCGCGGGCCGAATTGCGCATCTGGGTCTATCGGCTTCCCTCGCTGATCGGCGCGATAGGCGCCGTGCTCATGACCTATTGGACGGCGCTCGGCTTCGTCACGCGGCGCGCCGCGGTGCTTGCAGCACTTCTGATGTGCGCCTCCGTGCTGCTCGGCGTCGAGGCGCGGCTTGCGAAGACCGACGCCATGCTGCTGTTCTGCGTGGTCGCCGCGATGGGCGCGATGGCACGGGCGTATCTGTCGTGGCAGCGCGCCGAGGACGAGACCCATCCGCCCTGGAGCTGGCCCGCGATCTTCTGGACGGCTCTCGCTGTCGGCATCCTGATCAAGGGCCCGCTGATCCTGATGTTCGCAGGCCTGACCATCATCGCGCTCGCGATCCAGGACCGCGATGCCTCCTGGCTGTGGAAGCTGCGCCCGCTCTGGGGCCTGATGTGGATGCTGGTGCTGGTGCTGCCCTGGTTCGTCGCGATCTTCTGGCGCGCGGGCGATGCCTTCTTCGCCGATTCCGTCGGCGGCGACATGTTGAGCAAGTTGGGCGCGCAGGAATCCCACGGCGCGCCGCCCGGACTGTATCTGGTGCTGTTCTGGATCACGTTCTGGCCCGGCGCGCCGCTCGCGGCGATGGCCGCGCCCGCGGTCTGGCGCGCGCGGCGCGAGCCCGGCGCGCAATTCCTGCTGGCCTGGCTGGTCCCGTCCTGGATCGTGTTCGAGGTGGTGCTGACCAAGCTGCCCCATTACGTGCTGCCGCTGTATCCTGCGATCGCGATCCTCACCGCGGGCGCGCTCGAGCGGCGGGTGCTGTCGTGGTCCTGGCTGATGCGCGGCTCGGCATGGTGGTTCGCAATCCCCGTGGGCGGCTCGATCATCGCGGTCGTCGGCGCGGTGATGCTGACGCGGCAGCCTGCTTTCGTGGCATGGCCGTTCATCGCGGCCTCGCTGATCTTTGGCCTGTTCGCCTGGTGGCTTCACGACAACAATCACGCCGAGCGCTCGCTGCTCAACGCGCTGGTCGCAGCCCTGATGCTCGCGCTAACGGTCTACGGCATCGTGCTGCCGTCGCTGACGCCGCTGTTTCCGAGCATCGAGATCGCACGCGCCCTTCGCAACGTCACCTGCGTGGGCCCGAAGGCGGCCGCGGCCGGCTATCACGAGCCGAGCCTGGTCTTTCTGACGGGTACGCAGACGCTGCTCACCGACGGTTCGGGTGCGGCGGATTTCCTGCGGCAGGGGAGCTGCCGTTTCGCGCTGATCGAGCAGCGTTCGGAGCGCGGCTTCGTGCAGCGCGCCGAGGCGATCGGGCTGCGCTACAAGGTTGGCACCCGCATCGACGGCTACAATTTCTCGCAAGGGCGCGCGATCTCGATCTCGATCTTCCGCTCGGAAGGCACCGAGTAGGATGTCGGCACCAACCGACATCTCGCCGCGCGCGAGCTATCCCGCACAATTGCTCACGCTCTCGGGGCGCGCCCTGGCACAGCTCGTGCGCACGCCCTCGCATTCGCGCCGCGCCGAGGCCGCGCGAAAGCTGGCGCGGCATTCGCTTTGGCTGAGTGCTGCAGGTGCAGCCCTGGTCATCGCGCTGATGGTCGTGTTCGACCTGACCGAGATCCAGCTGATGCCGCCGCGTGGCACGCCAGGCCTGTGGCCGATCCGCATCCTCACCGATTTCGGCAAGGACGAGTATGTGCTCTCGGTGCTCGGGGGTGTGCTGGTGGTGCTGGTGCTGGTTGCGGCGGGATTGCACGGCACAAGCCGCGCATTGCTGCTCGGCCTCGGCACGCGGCTGCAGTTCGTGTTTCTGTCTGTTGCCGTGCCGATATTCGTCGCCGAGATCCTGAAATATCTCATCGGCCGCGGACGTCCGTTTGTCGGCGGCAAGGCCAATCCCTTCAACTTCATCCCGTTCGAGGGGACCGGGGCCTATGCCAGCTTGCCGTCGGGGCATGCAGTGACGGCGTTCGCCCTGGCGTTTGCGGTCTCGGCGCTGTGGCCGCGCCTGCGCGTGTTCATGTTCACTTACGCGATCGTGATCCTGCTGACGCGACTGGTGCTGCTTGCGCACCACCCGAGTGACGTGGTGGCCGGCGCCCTGGTCGGCATGGTCGGCGCGATGGCGGTGCGCTACTGGTTCGCGGCCCGCAGGCTCGGCTTTGCCATCCGTGCCGACGGGACCATTGTGCCTCTTGCGGGGGCAGTCTCAGGCCGCCTCAAAAGGGTTGCCCACGGGGCATCCGCCCCATAAAAGCGGCTGCCTGCCGGGACCGCCGGTTCCCGAGCCAAGCCAATTCCAACCACGAGCTTCGATTTGTCGTCCCAGCCTTCGGTTTTCCAGCCCTCGGTTTCCATCGTCGTTCCCGTGCGCAACGAAGCCGACAACATCGTGCCGCTGATCGAGGAGATCGGCGCGGCGCTCGACGGCCGCTGGGCCTATGAGATCATCTACGTCAATGACGGTTCGACGGACGCGACCGGCGAACGGCTTGGCGCGGTCATGAAGCAGCGGGACAATCTGCGCCAGCTGCGCCATGCCAGATCAGGCGGCCAATCCGCGGCCGTGCGCAGCGGGGTGCGTGCGGCACGCGGCGCGATCGTGGCGACGCTCGACGGCGACGGCCAGAACAATCCGGCCTTCCTGCCGGACCTGATTTCGGCTGTCGAGAACGGAAGCAAGGTCGGACTTGCGGCTGGACAACGCGTCGGCCGCAAGGATACCGGCTTCAAGAAATTCCAGTCACGTGTCGCCAACGGCGTCCGCAACGCGATCCTGAAGGACGGTACGCGCGACACCGGCTGCGGCCTGAAGGCGTTCCGGCGCGAGGTGTTCCTGATGATGCCCTATTTCGACGGGCTGCACCGCTTCCTGCCGGCGCTGGTGCGCCGCGAGGGTTACGAGATCGCCTATGTCGACGTGATCGACCGTCCGCGCCGCTCCGGCGTGTCAAACTACGGTTTCTTCGACCGGCTGTGGATCGGGATCATGGATCTCGTGGGCGTCTGGTGGCTGATCCGCCGCAAGAAGCCGACGCCGGATGTGACTGAGGTGACGGCATGATCATCCAATACGGTCAGGCGCTGAGCAATTATTTCTACGATGTCTTCGTGGCCAAGTTCGACTTCTGGCTCGCGTTCGGCCTCGTCGCGCAGCTGTTCTTCACGGCACGCTTCCTGGTGCAGTGGATCGCGAGCGAGCGCGCCGGCAACAGCGTGGTGCCGATGGCGTTCTGGTTCTGCTCGATGGGCGGCGGGCTGATGACGCTGGTCTATGGCGTCGTCAAGCGCGAGCCTGTCATCATCCTCGGCCAGGCGCTCGCGACCATCATCTATATCCGTAACATCATGTTGATTGTGAAGAACCGCGGCCGCGCGTCAAAGACGCTGGAGCGCTGATCCAGGCTAGCGCGGCAACGCGGACGCCGCGCCCGGCGCGGGCAGGGCGGCGGTCTCCGCTTCGTGCCTGCGATGGGGCTCCCCGGCCGCGTCGAGCACGGGATAGGCGACCGAGCAGATATGCGAGTGGATGCGGCGCAGGTCCCGCAGCACGTCGAGATGCAGCGACGTGGTTTCGATTGTCTCGGGGCGGCCCTCGCGCAGGCGGTCGAGGTGGCGCTCGACGGCGGCAAGCTCGGTATTGCGCAGCGCAGTCTTCTCCACCAGCAGCTTGCGCGCCTCGTTGGCGTCGCCCGACATGAAGACGCCGAAGGCGATGCGCAGCGAATCCATCGTGCGCTTGTGGAAGGCGGCGAGCTCCTCGGCGCCCTCGGGCGAGAACTGGAAGCGACGCTTGATCTTCTTGGTCGCGAGCTCGCTCAGGCTCTTGTCGATGATATCGCCGATATGTTCCAGATTGATGGCGAAGGAGATGATCTCCATCGCGCGCCGGCCCTCGCTCTCGTCGAGGCTGCCGCGCATGAGTTTAGTCACGTAGAGCTTGATGGCTTCGTCGAGGCCGTCGACGATGTTGTCCATCTTCGAGACCTGGTCGACGAGCGCACGGTCGCCGCTCATCATCGCCGCCATCACCTTGCGCAGCATGATCTCGACGAGATCGCCCATGCGCAGGGTTTCGCGGCCGGCATCGGCCAGCGCCAGCGACGGCGACTCCAGCGCGGTTTCGTCGAGATAGCGCGGCCGGGCCGGATCGGCCTCCTGAACACGATCGGGCAGGAGCCGGGTCAACAGGCGCGACACGGTATCGAGCAGGCCGATGAAGATGATGGCCGTGCCGACGTTGAAGGCGATATGAAACGCCGCCGTCATCCTGGCGAGATCGGGCTGCCAGGCGTGCATGTGCTCGGCGATCGGGCCCAGGAAGGGCAGGACCAAGGCGATCCCGATCACGCGGTTGACGAGATTGCCCACCGGCAGGCGATAACTGGCGGGATCGTCACGCTTGGCGCCTTCGAATACGGGATTGATGGCGCTGCCGAGATTGGCGCCAAGCACCAGTGCGAGCGCCGCGTAAGGCGAGATGAACTGCGAATAGGCGAGCGACATGATCAGCAGCACGCTGGCGACGCTCGAATGCACCGCCCAGGTGACGAGCGCCGCGATCACGATGCACAGAACGGGATCGCCCGTGATGGAGGACATCACGATGCGGACGCCCGGCGCGTTCTCGGCCGGCGCCAGCGTGTCGAGCAGGATGTGCAGCGACAGCAGCATCAGCCCGAGGCCGATCAAGACACGGCCAACGTCCTTGATCCGTGAGCGTGGACCCACGCGGAAGGCGACCAGTCCGAGCACGAACAGGACCGGCGCGACGGCGGCGATGTTGAACGACAGCACCTGCACGATCAACGTCGTGCCGACATTGGCGCCGAGCATGATGGCGAGCGCGGTGACCAGGCTGAGCAAGCCCTCGGCTGCGAACGAACTCGTGAGCAGCGCGGTCGCGGTGCTGCTCTGGAGCAGGGCAGTAAGGCCGAGACCGGCGGCGAACGCGTTGAAGCGGTTACCAAGCGCCTTGCCGAGGAGCCGTCGCAAGTCCGGGCCAAAGGCGCGCAGAATCCCGCTGTGGACCATGTGCAGGCCCCACAGCAACAGCGCCACGCCGCCCATCAGATCGAGCAGTACCAACGTTCCCATGCTCCGTGTCCGGATTGGAGTCGATTGGTGAGGCTAGCGCCAAATGCTTGAGGTTCAAACCATTCGTTGGCGCGTCGGCGTTAACGTTTGCGGCTTCTGCACGTTCCCACGGCGTGATGCCTTGTGAGCAGGCTCACATTGCTGCCTTGAGGGCAGCGAAGCCGCGATCGAGGTCGGCCTTGAGGTCGTCGACGCTTTCGAGCCCGATATGCAGACGCAGCGTCGGGCCGCCCGGCGACCATGTCGTGGCGGTGCGATAGGCGTCGCAATCGAAGGGAATCGCCAAGCTCTCGAAGCCGCCCCAGGAAAAGCCCATGCCGAACAGTTTGAGCGTATCGAGCATGGTGTCGACCGCCTTCTGCGGCGCCGGCTTCAAGACGATGCTGAACAGGCCCGAAGCGCCGGTGAAGTCGCGCTTCCAGATCGCATGACCCGGATCGGTCTCGAGCCCCGGATGCAGCACGCGCGCGACCTCGGGACGGCTCGCAAGCCAGCGCGCCATGTCGAGCCCGGAGCGATGATGCTGCGCCAGCCGCACCGACAGCGTACGCAGGCCGCGCAGTGCCAGGAAGACGTCATCGGGACCGGCACAGACGCCGAGCAGGCGGATGCCTTCGGCGATCTGCGGCCATGCCCTGGCATTGGCCGAGATGGTGCCGAACATGATGTCGGAATGACCGCCGATATATTTGGTGGCGGCCTGCATGCTGATGTCGACGCCCTGTTCGAGCGAGCGGTGATAGAGCGGCGTCGCCCAGGTGTTGTCGTCGATGACGATCGCGCCGCGGGCATGCGCGACCTCGGCGATGGCGCGGATGTCTGGCATCTCGAACGACTGCGAGCCTGGCGCCTCGACCAGCACAGCGCTTGTGTTGGGCCTGAACAGCTTGTCGATGCCGGCGCCGATCATCGGATCGAAATAGGTGGTCTCGACGCCGTAGCGGGTGAGCATGCCGTTGCAGAAATTGCGCGAGGGCCGATAGACGTTATCGCAGACCAGGATGTGGTCGCCGGCCTTCAGCACCGAGAGCAGGGTGGTCGAGATCGCCGACAAACCCGACGGCACGATGCCGACGCCGGCGCATTGCGGCCCCTCTAGCGTCATCAGCGTCTCCTGGAACGCCTTGGTGGTGGGGGAACCATGGCGGCCATAGGTGAACTCGCCGCGATGGGCGTGCAGGTCCTCGGCGGTCGGATAGAGCACGGTCGAGCCGTGGAACACCGGAGGATTGACAAACCCCTTCTGCGCCTTGGTGTCGCGGCCGGAGGTGACCAGCCGGGTCTCGGCGTGCTGTTCGGAGGGGGGTGAGGAATCCATGCGTCTGCTTTCAAAAGCGCGTTTCCACCAGGCACGCTGCGCCCGCGGGCTGGCCGAAAGGCCGCTGTCGTTAATAACAGAACACAGAAGAGTCCCGTCAACCCCTTGACCCGGCAGGCCAGTCGTTCTGTTATCGCAGGTGCTATTCAGTCGCCGCATGTTGAGGGGCCTGCCGCGACCTTCGATCCATCGCCTGACCGGACCAAGCGCCACAGCCGTAACGGCGGGCGCCTGTCGGCGGGGATTAAGGCAGGGCCTCCCGGGATCGGCGGGTGATCGGCAAGGATTTCCAGCATGACTCTTGCAGGGCTGGTCTTGAGACGGCTAGCCCTGGCAGAGGCGATCGCAAAGACAACGTTCCTGACCTTGAGACGACTTTGAAAGGCCCAAAGCCCATGAAACGCGTAACCCTGGCTCTCTCTCTCGCTCTCGCCGCCGGCCTGACTGCCCAAGCCGCCGATGCGCAAACGCTCAAGACCGTCAAGGACCGCGGCATGCTGTCCTGCGGTGTCAGCCAGGGCCTGCCCGGCTTCTCCTCGCCGGACGACAAGGGCAACTGGACCGGGCTTGATGTCGACGTCTGCCGCGCGATCGCCGGGGCGATCTTCAACGATCCGACCAAGGTCAAATACGTGCCGCTCTCCGCCAAGGACCGTTTCACGGCGCTGCAATCCGGCGAAGTCGACGTGCTGTCGCGCAACACCACCTGGACCATCTCGCGCGACACCTCGCTCGGCGCCAACTTCACCGGCGTGACCTATTATGACGGGCAGGGCTTCATGGTGAAGAAGTCGCTCAAGGTGAACTCGGCGCTCGAGCTCAACAGCGCGTCGGTCTGCGTCCAGACCGGCACCACGACCGAGCAGAATCTCGCCGACTACTTCAAGGCCAACAACATGAAGTACGAGGTGATCGCGTTCGGCACCAACGACGAAACGGTCAAGGCCTACGAGGCCGGGCGCTGCGACGTCTTCACCACCGACCAGTCGGGCCTGTACGCCAACCGCCTGAAGCTTGCCAATCCCGGCGATCACATGGTGCTCCCGGAAATCATCTCGAAGGAGCCGCTCGGTCCGATGGTGCGCCACGGCGACGACCAATGGTTCGACATCGTGAAATGGACGCTGTTTGCCATGATCACCGCCGAAGAGCTCGGCGTGACCGCGAAAAACGTCGACGAAAAGGCGAAAGGGGAAAATCCTGAACTGAAGCGCGTTCTGGGTACCGATGGCAATTTCGGTGAACAGCTCGGCATAAGCAAGGATTGGGTGGTGCGCATCGTGAAGGCCGTCGGCAATTACGGCGAAGTGTTCGACCGCAATGTCGGCGCAGGCTCGCCGCTCGGTATCAATCGGGGTCTCAACAATCTCTGGAACAAGGGCGGTCTCCAATACGCCCCGCCGATCCGCTGATCCGGCCTGACCCGCGCTCGCGGCGATGAGCATCGAGGCTCGCAAACCCCCGCCCCAGATCGCGCTGAAGATCAGGCGGGTGCTGGGGGGCAAGACAGGCTGGAACGGCATCGCCGTCCAGTTTGCCTTCGCTGCGATCCTGGGCTGGATTGCCTATGAAATCGTCTCCAACGCCCGCGCCAACCTCGAGAACCAGCATATTGCCGCCGGCTTCGGCTTCCTCGCGAACAACGCCGGTTTCGACGTCAATCAGACGCTGATTTCGTATACCGGCTCGGACACGTTCCTGCGCGTATTCCTGGTCGGGCTCCTCAACACGCTCGTGGTCTCGGTGGTGGGCGTTGTGTTCGCCACCTTGATCGGCTTCATCGTCGCGCTGTGCCGGCTGTCGCCCAACTGGCTGCTCGCGCGCATTGGCGAAATTTATGTCGAGATCATCCGCAACTTGCCGCTGCTATTCCAGATCCTGTTCTGGTACCTGGCGGTGCTCGCGGCCTTGCCCAATCCACGACAGAGCATTTCGCTGCTCGGCATAGCTTTCGTCAGCAATCGCGGTCTCGTCATTCCCCGCCCGATCGGCGAGAGCGGCTTCGAGGCGTTTCTGGCGGTGCTGGCCCTCGGCATTGTGGCTTCGGTGGCGTTGCGCATCCATGCGCGCCGGGCGCTGTTCGAGCGGGGTCAGGTGATCCGGATCTGGCCCTATCTGCTGGGCCTGCTGTTCGGACTGCCGCTCGTCACCATGCTGGTAGCGGGTCTGCCCTTCAGCTTCGAGCTGCCGCAGCTCAAGGGTTTCAATTTCGCCGGTGGCTCGCGGATCATCCCGGAGTTCGTGGCGCTCACGTTGGCCTTGTCGACCTATACGGCCGCCTTCATTGCCGAGATCGTGCGCGCGGGCATCCTCTCCGTCCACAGCGGACAGATGGAGGCGGGATCGTCGCTGGGCCTGAGCCGCGGCACCACGCTGCGCTTGGTCGTCGTGCCGCAGGCGATGCGCGTCATCGTTCCGCCGCTGACCAACCAGTACCTCAATCTCACCAAGAATTCGTCGCTGGCCGTCGCGATCGGCTATCCCGACCTCGTCTCCGTGTTCGCCGGCACGTCGCTGAGCCAGACCGGGCAGGCCATCGAGATCATCGCCATGACGATGGGCGTGTATCTCCTGATCTCGCTGATCACCAGCGCCGTCATGAGCGTCTACGGTTGGCGCGTCAGCCGGAGTCTCGGCGCATGAGCGATATCACCTCGTCCAGTTTCGTTCGCCGGGATCTTCTGGATGAGCGTCCCGCGCCGGTGAAGACCACGGGCTTCGTCGGCCTGGTGCGGACGCGCCTGTTCAACTCGCCGACCAACATCCTGCTCACGATCGTCGGCGCCTTGCTGCTCTGGTTCACCATCATTCCTTCCGTCAAATTCCTGATGGTCGATGCAGTCTGGACCGGCAAGGATCGCACGGCCTGCCTCGCCGAGAACGCCGGCTTTACGGTCGGCGCCTGCTGGCCCTACATCCAGGCCAAGCTGCCGCAACTGATCTACGGCTTCTACCCCGAAGCCGAACGCTGGCGGGTCAACCTCACGCTCGTGTTGTCAGTAGTCCTGTTGGTGCCGTTGCTCATTCCGCGACTGCCGTCGAAAGGATTGAACGCTGGCCTGTTCTTCCTTGCGTTTCCGGTGGTCGCATTCTTTCTGCTGCATGGCGGCGGCATCAAGGGATTTGGCCTGAGCTGGACCGCTGACCTGCTGCAATTGTTCGACGACAGCATCATCGGCGCTGGGCAGGCTCTGCTCGGTCTCGGCAAGACCTCCTCTGCCGCACCGCTGTTGTGGGTCGTCGGCAATGTCATCGTGCTCGTGGGTACCGCGATCTACTGGCTGATCTTTCCGCTGACCTGGCTGCGTGACCAGTTGCAGGGGACAGGCCAGTCGGTCTGGGCCGATTTCGCCATCACTGCCGCGATCGTCTCACTGATCGCCTTCGTTCTCGGCGGCGGCCTCCGCACCGGGGGGCGGGCCCTCACATCCAGCATCGTCACCTTCGCCGCCATCGCAATCGTGATCAAGCTGATGGGGCTCGATCACGGCGGACTGCCGATCGTGCAGACGAACCTGTGGGGCGGACTTCTGGTGACGCTGGTGGTCTCCGTCACCGGCATCGTCACCTCGCTGCCGATCGGCATTGCGCTGGCGCTTGGCCGCCGCTCGACCATTCCGCTGATCCGGATCTTCTCGATCGCCTTCATCGAGTTCTGGCGCGGCGTGCCGCTGATCACCGTGCTGTTCTTTGCCACCTACATGCTGCCGCTGTTTCTGCCGGGCAATTTCACGGTCGATGGTCTCGTGCGTGCGCTGATTGGAATCTCTCTGTTCACGGGCGCCTATCAGGCCGAGAACGTCCGCGGCGGGCTGGCTGCGATCCCGCGCGGGCAGGGCGAGGCGGCCGCGGCATTGGGGCTGTCCTGGTGGAAGACGACCTCGCTGATCGTGCTGCCGCAGGCGCTACGCCACGTCATTCCGAACCTCGTCAACAGCTTCATCTCGCTGTTCAAGGACACTTCGCTGGTCTCGATCGTGGCGCTGTTCGATCTCCTCGGCTCGCTGCGGGCGTCGTTCTCGGATCCGAAATGGTCGTCGCCATCGACCGCTTTCACAGGGTTCGCCTTCGCCGGGATCATCTACTTCATCTTCTGCTTTGGAATGTCACGCTACTCGCTCTTCGTTGAGCACCGCCTCAACGCTCACCGCCGCAACTGATCGAGGTCACCATGTCCGACCCCATCGTCAAGATTTCCGGCCTGAACAAATGGTACGGCGAGTTTCACGTGCTGCGCGACATCGACCTTACGGTCGAGAAGGGCGAGCGCATCGTGATCTGCGGCCCCTCCGGCTCGGGCAAGTCGACGCTGATCCGCTGTATCAACGCGCTCGAGGAGTTTCAGGAAGGCGAGATCGTCGTTGACGGCATCGAGCTCGGGCCGAACCTCAAGCACGTCGATGCGGTGCGGCGCGAAGTCGGCATGGTGTTCCAGAGCTTCAACCTGTTTCCGCACCTGTCCGTGCTGGACAATTGCACGCTGGCGCCGATCTGGGTGCGCAACATCCCCAAGAAGGACGCCGAGGCTGCGGCGATGAAGTTTCTGGAGCGGGTCAAGATCCCGCACCAGGCCAACAAGTTTCCGGGACAGATGTCCGGCGGTCAGCAGCAGCGCGTCGCGATCGCCCGCGCGCTGACGATGAACCCGAAGGTGATGCTGTTCGACGAGCCGACCTCGGCGCTCGACCCCGAAATGGTCAAGGAGGTGCTGGACACCATGGTCGACCTTGCCGAGGAGGGCATGACCATGCTGGTGGTCACCCACGAGATGGGCTTTGCCCGCGAGGTCGCCAACCGCGTGGTGTTCATGGACGCGGGCCAGATCATCGAAGCCAACACGCCCAACGAGTTCTTCGCGGCCCCACAGCACGCCCGAACAAAACTGTTCCTGAGCCAGATCCTGCGCTGAGCACCTGCAATCCGGTGGCGTCGCGGGTCTAACCGGCCCGCCAGCTTGGCACCATGCGAATCGGCCAAGCTCTTTTCGGGCCATCCTCCGGAGAGAGACTTTGCAGAGCAGCGCCGGCGCGCGCGCATTCCAGAACGCGCGATTGCAAAAGAAATTGAAGAAGCAGGCGGACGCACTCATGTCCGCCGCGGTTCAGGCACTCGGCCAAGGCAGATACGCGGAGGTCGAGACACTCTGCCGCCGGATTTTGACGGAGGTTCCGGATCATTTCGACGCCGCGCACTTGCTCGGTCTGCGCGCGTATGATGGCGGGCGGCTCGATGAGGCGCAACAACTGCTCGAGCGCGCGACCGTGCTCGATCCGCGTTCGCCCGATGCCCATGGTAATCTCGGGGCGGTGTATTTCACCCTCCAGAAGTTTCAGGAGGCTCGCGCATGCCAGGAGAAGGCCGTTGCGCTGAAGCCGAATTCTCCGATCGCCTTGACCAATCTCGGCAATACGCTGCTGCACATGGGCCTCGCCGAGCAGGCTATCGAGCTGCACGATCGCGCTATCAGGCTGAAGCCGGACTATGCCGATGCATTTTGCAATCGGGGCATGGCGGAGCTGATCGAAGGCCAGTCCCAGCGCGCCAAGGAGAGTTTCGATCGCGCCCTCGCGTTTCAACCGCGTCACGCGGAAGCGATCGCAGGCAGGGGCATGGTATGCATCGAGCTCCGGCACTACGAAGAGGCGGCCGCGGCGATCGCGGCAGGGCTCGCGATCAAGCCGGATTCGCCGAAGATTCTGGCGCAGCGCGGACGGCTCAATCTCGATCTGTTGCGGCTGGAGCAGGCGCTCGCGGACTTTGATGCGGCGCTGGCGCTTTCGCCGAGGCTCGAAGTGGCCTTGCAGGGAAAGGCGCAAGTCAACCTTGTCAAGGGCAACACGGCCGAGGCGATTGCGGCCGTCGAGACCTTGCTGGAGGAAAATCCGCGGTCCGACATCGGAATTGCGCTCCTGGCTTCCTGCTATGCGAGCCAGGGAGACATCGCGACGGCGCTCGAACATCTCGACGCCGGGCTGGCAATGGCGCCTGATTATGCGGACTTGATCGGGCGCAAGATATTCTTCCTGGACTATCTCCCGGAGGCCGATTTTTCGGTTCAGCAGGCTGCGCGAAAACAATGGTGGGACGCGATCGGCGCCAAATTGGCGCAAAGGGCGTTGGCGCCCCGCACGCTTGATCCGGACAAGCGGATTTTGATCGGATATGTCGCTTCCGAATTGAGGAACCACTCGGCAGCGTTCGCTCTGTTGCCGGTGCTGCGCCATCATGATCATGCCAGGTTCGAGATCGTCTGCTATTCGTGCTCGCCGGTAAGAGATGAGATGACCGCCGCATTCAGGTCCTCGGCGGACGTCTGGGTCGACGCCTGGCAGATGTCGGACGACGAACTGGCCGATCGCATTCAGGCCGACAAGGTCGATATCCTGATCGACGTATCCGGGCACACGACCGGCAACAGGCTCCATGTCTTCGCCCGCAAGCCGGCCCCGATCCAGGTCTCGGGGTTTGGTCACGCCACGGGCACGGGCCTTCAGACCATGGACTACGTGCTCGCGGATCCCGTCTTCATTCCGCAATCGGCGCGCCATCTGCTGGCTGAAAAGGTCTACGACCTGCCGTGCCTGATCACGATCGATCCCATTTTGGATCTACCTGCATCGGAGCCGCCCATGCTCCGCAACGGCCATGTCACCTTCGGCGTGTTCAACCGCATCTACAAGATCTCGGACGAGGCCATCCGGGTGTGGTCGAAATTGATGCGCGAAGTGACCGGTTCGAAGATCATCGTCAAACATACCCTGCTTGACGATCCCATGTTGCGCGACAATTTGGTCGCGCGGTTCGTGGCACAGGGCGTTGCCGAGGAGAATGTCACCTGCCTGGGCTCGTCGCCGCGCCCCGAGCACCTGCGGGCCTTTGCGAACGTCGACATATCGCTCGACACGTTCCCGCAAAATGGCGGCGTCAGCACCTGGGAATCGCTCTATGCCGGCGTTCCGGTCGTGGCCAAGCTCGGCAACGGCGCCTCGTCGCGTGCCGGTGGTTCGATCGTGGCTGCGGTCGGTCTCGACGACTGGATCGCGCAGGACGACGAGGGCTATGCCGCGATCGCCTGCAAATATGCGGCGCAGCCGGCGTATCTGGCGAGGTTGCGCAGCGGCTTGCCGGCCCGAATCGCAGCGTCCCCCGCCGGCAATGTCGAAATCTACACGCGCGAGGTCGAAGCGGGCTATCGCCAGTTCTGGCGCGACTACTGTGCCGCGGCTGTCGAAGGCAGCGAGGTTGCGTAGGGGACCGGCAGCGCCGGGCCGCTGAGCCCCGGGAAATCCCGGGGGTGTCACCGTGCCAGCTGACCGGCAGGTCGGGCTTGCGAATCAGTTAGACTCTGCCCCGGGCCATCTTCCGGAGAGACACCTTGCAGAGCAGCGGCGGCGCGCGCGCATTCCAGAACGCGCGATTGCAGAAGAAATTGATGAAGCAGGCGGACGCCGTCCTCTCCGCCGCGGCTACCGCCTATGGCCAGGGCCGATATGCTGAGACTGAAGCACTCTGCCGGGAGATCCTTAAAGCGCTGCCCGATCATGTCGACGCTCTGCACCTGCTCGGCATGTGCGCGCATGACGGCCGGCGCCTGGAGGAGGCGCAACAGCTGCTCAAGCGCGTGATTGTGCTCGATCCGCGCCTGCACGATGCCCATAACAACCTCGCGACCGTGCATTTCGATCTCGGCAATTACGAGGAGGCGCGGCGGTGCCAGGAGAGGGCCATCGCGCTAAAGCCGAATTTTGCGGTCGCGCTGACCAACCTCGGCAACACGCTGATGCATCTGGGGCAGTACGAACAGGCGCTCGAGCTGCATGAGCGCGCCATCAAGATCAAGCCGGATTATGCCGACGCGTTCTGCAATCGCGGTATGGTCGAGATTGTGCTTGGACAGATCATGCGCGCCAAGGAAAGCTTCGACCGCGCCCTGCTGTTTCAGCCCCGTCACGCCGAGGCTATCGTCGGCAGCGGCATGGTCAGCATGGAGCTGCGGCACCACGACGAGGCGGCCGCCAAATTTGCCATGGCGCTGGCGATCAAGCCCGGCTCGCCGAGGATCGTGGCCCAACGCGGGCGGCTCAGTTACGAGTTGCAGCGCCTGGAGCCCGCGCTTGCGGATTTCGAGGCGGCGCTTGCGATCTCGCCCAAGCTCGAGCTGGCGCTACGCGGCAAGGCCCAGGCCTGCCTCGTCATTGGAAAGACCGCGCAGGCGATGGCAGCCGCAACGGCCCTGATCGAGCAAAATCCGCGCTCCGAGGTGGGGCTGGCGCTGATGGGCTTCTCTTATTCGAACCAGGGGGACATGGACGCAGCGATCGAGTATCTCGATCGCGCGCTGGCAGTCCGGCCGGACTATGGGGATGCGATCAGAGGAAAGATCTTCCTGGAGGACTACCGCGCCGAGGCCGATTTCGTGGTCCAGCAGGCGGTGCGAAAATCCTGGTGGGACCAGATCGGCTCCAAGCAGCCGCGAAGGGAGTTGCCGAAGCGGCCGCTGGACCCGGAAAAGCGGATCGTGGTCGGCTATGTCGCTGCCGAATTCCGGC
Organism: Bradyrhizobium sp. 17; assembly: GCF_023073515.1. Lineage (NCBI taxonomy): Bacteria > Pseudomonadati > Pseudomonadota > Alphaproteobacteria > Hyphomicrobiales > Nitrobacteraceae > Bradyrhizobium > Bradyrhizobium sp. 17. Next base: position 719,421 of record NZ_JADPJQ010000130.1, read on the forward strand.
AGCACTCCGCGGGGCTCACGCTGCTGCCAGTGCTGCGCCATCATGATCACACTAAATTTGAAATCATCTGCTACTACTCATGGCCGGGCGCGGACGAGTACACCGCCATGTTCAAATCATTGGCCGACGTCTGGGTCGATGCCTGGGGGCTTTCGGACGACGAACTCGCCGATCGTATCCAAGCCGACAATGTCGACATCCTGATCGACGTTTCGGGCCACACGACCGGTAACAGGCTGCAGTGTTTTGCGCGTAAGCCGGCCCCGATCCAGGCCACTGGCTTCGGACACGCGACGGGCAGAGGCATGCCGATTATGGACTACGTGCTCGCGGATCCCATTTTCATTCCGCCGTCGGTTCGGAATCTGTTTGCCGAGAAAATCTACGATCTGCCGTGTCTGATCACCATGGAGCCTGTCTCGGATCTGGCGCCTTCGGAGCTGCCGATGCTCCGCAACGGCTACGTCACCTTCGGCGTGTTCAACCGCATCTACAAAATATCGGATGATGCGATCCGTGTGTGGTCGCGCATCATGCGGGAGCTGCCGGGATCGAAGATCGTCCTCAAGCATGGTCTGCTCGATGATCCCCTGCTGCGCGCTAGCCTGGTCGCGCGCTTCCTGGCGCAGGGCGTTACCGAGGAGAACATCACCTGCCTCGGCACCACCTCGCGCGACGACCATCTGGTGGCTTTCGCCCAGGTCGATATGTCCCTCGACACGTTCCCGCAAAATGGCGGCATCAGCACCTGGGAATCTCTCTACAAGGGCGTTCCCGTCGTGGCCAAGCTCGGCATCGGGGCCTCCTCGCGTGCCGGCGCCTCTATCGTGACTGCCGTCGGCCTCGGCGACTGGGTGGCCGAGGATGACGATGGTTATGTCGAGATCGCTCGCAGGTTTGCGTCGCAGCCCGATTATCTGGCGAAATTGCGCGCGGATTTGCCCGCCCGGATCGCGGCTTCGCCCGCCGGAAATGTCGAGACCTACACGCGGGAGCTCGAGGCGGGTTACCGAAAGTTCTGGCGCGACTATTGTGCCGCCGCCGCGGATAACGCTGACGTTGCGTAGGCGAGGCCCGGGTTGGGCACCGGCATCTTCCGGGGGATTGCCGGGCCGCCTAAACCGGCGGCTCTGGCCGCGAATCAGCTAGAATCGTCTCGGACATCCTCCGGAGAGAATCCTTGCAGAGCAGCGGCGCCGGCGCGCGCGCGTTCCAGAACGCGCGATTGCAGAAGAAATTGAAGAAGCAGGCGGACGCGATCATTTCGACCGCGAATGCGGCCTATGGCCAGGGCCGGTATGCGGAGACCGAGGCGCTCTGCCGCCAGATCCTGAATGAACTTCCGGAGCATTTCGGCGCCTTGCACCTGCTTGGCTTGGGCGCGTTCGCGAGCCGACACTTCGAGGCAGCGAAACAGGCCCTCAAATATGCCGTGACGGTCGACCCACGCTCGGCACAGGCTTTTTCCGATTTGGGAGCCACGCATTTCGCACTTGGGGAATATGAGGACGCGCGTACGTCCCTGGAGAGAGCCATCGCGTTGAAGCCCAGCTTACCGATGGCCTTGGCCAATCTCGGAAATACCTTGTTGCATCTAAACCGTGTCGAGCAGGCTATCGAAATGTACGATCGCGCGATCGGGCTGAAGCCCGATCATGCCGATGCGCTTTGCAATCGCGGCCTGGCAGAGCTCGCGCTGCGCCAGCTTGATCGCGCCAAACAGAGCTTCGAGCGCGCACTGTTGTTTCAGCCGCGAAACGTCGAGGCGCTCGTCGGCAAAGGTTTGGTCAATATCGAGCTCAAAAACTTCGACGAGGCCAAAGGCGCGCTGGAGGCGGCGCTCGCGATCAGGCCAGGCTCGGCGAAAATCCTGGCGAACCGTGGACGGCTCAATCTTGAGACGTCGAGGTTGGAACAGGCGGCGGCGGATTTCGACGCGGCCCTTGCGCTTGCGCCCAAGCTCGAGGTGGCCTTGCAGGGGAAGGCACAAGTCGCGCTCGCCATGGGAAACACGGCGCAAGCGATTTTAGCCTGCACCATGTTGCTGGAGGAATATCCAAGCTCAGCGATCGCGATGGCGCTGCTGAGCGCTTGTTTTGCAAATCAGGGAGAGATCGCGTCGGCGATCGAGCTTCTCGATGCGGCGCTGGCCATTGTGCCGGATGCATCCTTGATCGGCCGGAAGATCTTCTTCCTCGACTATCTCTCCGAGGCCGATTTCGCGGTTCAGCAGGCCGCACGAAAGCAGTGGTGGGACGCGATCGGCTCGAAGTTGCCGCGAAGGACTCTTGCCCCCCGGCAGCTTGATCCCGACAGGCGGATCGTGGTCGGCTATGTTGCTGCCGAGTTTTGGCATCACTCGGCGGCGTTCGCTCTGTTGCCGGTGCTGCGCCATCATGATCACGCCAGGTTTGAGATCGTCTGCTATTCGTGCTCGCCGGTAAGAGATGAGATGACCGCCGCATTTAGGTCCTCGGCGGATGTCTGGGTCGACGCCTGGCAGATGTCGGATGACGAGTTGGCCGATCGCATCCAGGCCGACAAGGTCGATATCCTGATCGACGTATCCGGGCACACGACCGGCAACAGGCTCCATGTCTTCGCCCGCAAGCCGGCCCCGATCCAAGTCTCCGGGTTTGGTCACGCCACGGGCACGGGCCTTCAGACCATGGACTACGTGCTCGCGGATCCGGTCTTCATTCCGCAATCGGCGCGCCATCTGCTGGCTGAAAAGGTCTACGACCTGCCGTGCCTGATCACGATCGATCCCATTTTGGATCTACCTGCATCGGAGCCGCCCATGCTCCGCAACGGCCATGTCACCTTCGGCGTGTTCAACCGCATCTACAAGATCTCAGACGAGGCCATCGGGGTGTGGTCGAAAGTGATGCGCGAGGTGACGGGTTCGAAGATCATCATCAAGCATACTCTGCTTGACGATCCCATGTTGCGCGACAATCTGGTCGCGCGGTTCGTGGCACAGGGCGTTGCCGAGGAGAATGTCACCTGCCTGGGCTCGTCGCCGCGCCCCGAGCACCTGCGGGCGTTTGCGAACGTCGACATATCGCTCGACACATTCCCGCAAAACGGCGGCGTCAGCACCTGGGAATCGCTCTATGCGGGCGTTCCGGTCGTGGCCAAGCTTGGCAACGGCGCCTCGTCGCGTGCCGGTGGTTCGATCGTGGCTGCGGTCGGTCTCGACGACTGGGTCGCCGAGGACGACGAGGGCTATGCCGCGATCGCCTGCAAATATGCGGCGCAGCCGGCGTATCTGGCGAGGTTGCGCAGCGACTTGCCGGCCCGGATCGCAGCGTCTCCCGCCGGCAATGTCGAAATCTACACGCGCAAGGTCGAAGCGGGCTATCGCCAGTTCTGGCGCGACTATTGTGCCGCGGCTGTCGAAGGCAGCGGGGGCGCCTGACCCTGCCGGTTGGGGCGTAGCCTCGAATTGCGCCGGCCACCTTAGTCCTCCGGAAACCATGCGGCGCTGCGCGACCGTGCCGGTTCATGGCTCCGAAAGCTATCTCTGGGCATGTGGCGCCAAAAGGGTGCGCCAATGCTCGGTTTCGTCTTCGGCTTGAACGCCCGGCTCGGGCGATTGCATTTCTTCCTCGCGACGGTCGCGCTTGCGATCGTGATGACGGCGATCTGCTTTGCAATCGCAATGGCCGTGCTGAACAACACCTCGCCCGGCGCGATCCGACCCGAAGACCTCACCAAGAGCTGGGCGATGATCGCCGCGATCGTGTTCTTCGGAGTTGCGACCCTCACGCTGCAATCGATGCGCATCCGCGACATCGGCTGGGATCCGGTCTGCGTGGTGCCTGCCTGGTTCGCGCTCATGATCGTCGACCATGTCGTCGCGGGCCGGTTTCCGGCCTGGGCGATCGGGGAGGAGCACCAGGCAACGGCGGTCGGCGCGCTCGTCAACCTCGCGCTGATGCTCGCGCTCATGTTCTGGCCGAGCGGCGACAGCGAGGGCTCCTACGGCGCTCCCCTCCCGCCGCGCACACGCGCGAACAAGCCTTCGCTATCGAACGAGCGCCTCGCGCGGGTGTCGCAGGGATCGTCTCGCTCGAACTGGAGCTAGACGGCCGGCTTCCGGAACGTTCTAGACGAACGGCAGCTTGATGTTGCTGCGCTTCTCCAGCCATTCAGGCACAGGAAGGCTCTTGGCGCGCATGAAGTCCGCATTGAACAGCTTCGACTGGTAACGGCTGCCGGAATCGCAAAGCACGGTGACGATCGTCTTGCCGGGCCCGAGCTGTTTTGCGAGACGCATCGCGCCGGCAACGTTGATGCCGGTCGAGCCGCCGAGGCACAGGCCTTCGTGCTGGAGCAGTTCGTAGATCACCGTGACTGCTTCCGCATCGGGAATGAGATAGGCGTCATCGACCTTTGCGCTCTCGACGATTGCGGTCGCCCGGTTGAGGCCGATGCCCTCGGTGATCGAGCCGCCCGGCGTCGCCTTGGCATCGCCCGTTCTGAAATATTCATACATGCCGGCGCCGTGCGGGTCGGCGCAGGCGATCCTGACGTCCTTGCTCTTCTCTTTCAGGAAGCGGCTGGTGCCGGCCAGCGTGCCGCCGCTGCCGACGGAGCAGACGAAGCCGTCGATCTTGCCGCCGGTCTGCTCCCAGATCTCGGGACCTGTGGACTCGTAATGCGCCTTCGCATTGTCGAGGTTGTTCCACTGGTCGGCGAACAGCACGCCGTTCGGCTCCGTCTTGCGCAGCTCGTCGGCAAGACGGCGGCCGACATGCTGGTAATTGTTCGGATTGGAATAGGGCAGGGCCGGCGATTCCAGCAGCTCGGCGCCGCACAGCTTCAGAAAATCCTTCTTCTCCTGGCTCTGCGTCTCCGGGATCACGATCAGCGTGCGGTAGCCGCGGGCGCTGGCCACGACCGCAAGACCGATGCCGGTATTGCCGGCGGTCGATTCCACGACGAGACCGCCGGGCTTGAGCTGGCCGCGCTTCTCGGCCTCGAGGATCATCCATTTGCCGGCGCGATCCTTCACCGACTGGCCGGGATTCATGAATTCGGCCTTGCCCAGGATGGTGCAGCCGGTCAGTTCGGAAGCGCGCTTGAGCTTGATCAGCGGGGTGTTGCCGATGGCTTCGACAACGTCGTTTTTGATGGTCATGTCAGGGGAAATCACTGGCAAGGGGTTGATTAGGTTGGCCAGAACCTAGTGCTTGAAATGCCAAAGGGGAAGGCTTTTGCGCTGCGGCGAAACCCGCGAAAATCCCCGTAAGCAGTGAAAATTTGGAAGGAGAGATCGCCGCTGCTGCTGTGCTACGCCGCGGGATATCGGTAGGAGGATGTGGCCGGCTTCTGCCAAAACATGGAAGATAAGGGTCGTCGCCAGCGCACCCTCCATTGGATGTCAGCCGTCGCCGTCGAAGAGTGCGGATAGTACGCGGGAGGCGGTCAAGATATCGGCACGACGAACGCTTATTCGTTTTCCGATAATGGACAACCTCGCGAAAGTGGCCAGGCCCGGTTTCGCGGCCGGACTGAAGCCGCATCGCGAGCGGTGCAGGCGGATTGGAGGGGGTTGGCGTCGGTGTGGCGGCAGTATCACATGAAATCTTGGTAAGCTCGAACGCACTCAGGAACGGCCCTGAAATTCAAGAAACACCTGCAGGACAGCACCCTTTTGTATTTTCTCAGCTCTAAGATCGTCGCGCTTTGGGGGGCACATCGCAACTGCGGGACTGTCCCGCGGTTCCGCGTCCGGCTAGTATGAGGCGCACAATTTCGCCGAAAGCATCACTTGTGAACGAGTTGTCCAAAGCCCCCCGACGACCGCGCTGCGAATCGGCTAATCCGGCCGCGCGGCGGCGGTTCGATCTGCCCGGCGGGGGGTGGATGTGACACAACGTGTTCCGGCGATCGCCGTGCGGCGGTCACCAGGCGCGACGTCCCGGACGCGACGTGCGGCGCGCTGGCTTGCGGTCGCTTGCCTCGCCGCCGGTTCGGGCGCCTGCGTGCTGACGCAGGATCTTCCTGATCCCGCGCTCGACGTTCCCACGCAATACAAATATGCCGGGAAGGCCGATGCGCCGCCGTCGCTGGATTGGTGGCGCAGCTTCCGCTCCGCGGAGCTGACACAGCTGATGGAAGAGGCGCACACCGTCAACCTCGACATCGCCGCCGCCGTTTCGCGCATCGTCGAGGCCGACGCTCAGGCGCGGCAGGCGGGTGCGGCGCTGCTGCCGAGCCTGTCCGGCACCGGGCAGGAGGCCTATTCGCGCACCTCCGGTTCCTCCGCCTCGGGGCTAACCAATGGCGGCCGTGAGGTCGTCAACTACCAGGCTTCGCTGAGCGCGAGCTACCAGCTCGATTTCTGGGGCCAAAATCGCGACGCCCTGCAAACGGCGGAAGAGACGGCAAATGCCAACCGCTTCGATCGCGACGTCGTTGCGCTGACCACGCTTGCAGGCGTCGCTAACGCCTATTTCCAGGTGCTGGCCTCGCAGGATCGCATCAGGACCTCACAGCGCAACATCGCGAGCGCGCAACGCATCCTCGATGCCGTCAGGGAACGGCGCAAGGCCGGCACCGGCACCGACCTCGACGTCGCCCAGCAGGAGAGCGTGCTCGCAAACCAGAAGGCACTGGTGCCGCCGCTGCGCCAGACGCTCGACCAGAACGTCAATGCGCTTGCAGTCCTGGTGTCGCGGCCGCCGGAGAGCGTGCGCGTGCTCGGCGGCTCGCTGAACCGGATCGCGATTCCGCGCGTGACGCCGGGACTGCCGTCGGAGCTCCTGACGCAACGGCCCGACATCCGCAGGCAGGAGGCCCAGCTCGCCTCCGCGACAGCGAACGTCGGCAATGCCCGCGCGCAGTTCTTTCCGACCATCCAGCTCACCGGCAATGGCGGCTATCAAAGCTCGGCCCTGGTCTCGCTGTTCCAGCCGCATGCGGCGTTCTTCCAGCTCGTCGGCAGCGCGACGCAGCCGATCTTCGACGGTGGCAAGATCCTCGGCAATTTCGAATTTGCCAAGGCGCGGCAGGACGAATTGCTCCAGACTTACCGCAAGACCATCATCCAGTCCTTTGCCGATGTCGACAACGCGCTGTTTTCGATCAAGCAGACCACGATCAGGCTGCAATTGCAGCGTGACGTCCTCAACGCCTCCCGCCGCGCATTCGATCTCTCCGAGCAGCAGTTGCGCGCGGGCACGGCCGACATCGTCACCGTGCTCAATACGCAACTGACCCTGTTCCAGGCGGAAGACGCGCTGTCGCAGGCGCAACTTGCCCGCCTTCTTGCTATCGTCAGCCTGTATCAGGCGCTCGGCGGCGGCTGGGAGCCGAGGATGGAGAAACCGGTCAATGCTCTTTAAGCCGGATACCAAGCAAGGCGTGAAGGAGGGAACGGCGAAGAAGTCGCGCGGGCGCGGCTTCGTCATGACCCTGATCACGCTGGCGATCCTCGGCGGGCTCGGCTACTACGGCTGGACCACCTGGCACCAGCAGCCGCAGCAGGCGAACGGCCGCAATCAACGGCCGGATCTGCCGGTGCCGGTGCTGGCGGCGACGCCCCGCATCCAGGACGTTCCCGTCTATCTCGACGGCGTCGGTGCGATCCGCGCGCTCAACACCGTGACCGTCCGCTCGCAGGTCGACGGCAAGCTGATCGCGGTCAATTTCACCGAGGGACAGGACGTCAAGAAAGGCGACGTGGTCGGCGAGATCGACCCGGCGCTCTATCAGGCGACGTACGATCAGGCGGTCGCCAAGAAGGCGCAGGACCAGGCCCAGCTCGCCAACCAGCGTATCGACCTCACGCGCTACGAGCAGCTCGCCGCGTCCAACGCCGGATCCAAGCAGCAGGCCGACACCCAGCGCGCGCTGGTCGCGCAGACCGAGGCGCTGGTCAAGGCCGATCAGGCCGCGATCGACAATGCGGCGGCGACGCTGAGCTACACCAAGATCGTGGCGCCGATCTCGGGCCGCGCCGGCCTGCGCCAGGTCGATCAAGGCAACATCATCCACGCCTCCGACACCACCGGCCTCGTGGTGATCACGCAATTGCAGCCGATCGCGGTGTGGTTCAGCTTGCCCCAGCAGCAGATCATGCGGGTCAATGCCGCCGCGTCGAAGGGCGCGCTCGCGGTCGACGTGTTCGGCAATGATGGCCTCACAGTGATCGACACCGGAAAGCTCACCGGCATCGACAACCAGGTCGACCAGACCACCGGCACGCTCAGGCTCAAGGCCGAATTCCCCAACGCCAATTACCAGCTCTGGCCGGGCCAGTTCGTCAATGTCCGCCTCAAGGTCGAGACCCTGACCCAGGCACTGGTGGTGCCGACCTCGGCCGTGCAGCGCGGACCGATCGGCACCTTCAGCTATGTCATCGGCGAGGATAACATCGTCTCGGCCAAGCCGGTGACGGTGACGCAGCAGAACGAGCATGACGCCGTCATCGCCAGTGGCCTGTCGGCGACCGACAAGGTCGTCACGACGGGCTTTGCCAATCTGTCCGACGGCTCCAAGGTGGTCATCGGGCGCGACGATCAGACCCCGTCGGCCGATCTCGCGCCGCGCAAGCGCTCGCGCGGGCCGGATGGTCAAAAGAAGGACGGCGCAAAAGACGGCCAGAAGGACGGACAAGACAAGGACGGCGAGTTCCGCGCCAAGCGCAAGAGCAGCGAAGGCGACCAGAAGGGCCAGACCGGACCGGCACCAGGGCCTCCGTCAAGTCCGGGTGCATCGGGAAGTGGAGCTAAGCAGCCATGATCCCGACAACAGCCGCCTGAGCGGCAGGCGCATCCCATGGGCGTCTCCGAACCCTTCATCCGCCGTCCGATCGCGACCTCATTGCTCGGCATCGCGCTTCTGATTGGCGGGCTGCTCGGCTATTTCGCGCTGCCGGTGTCCGCGCTGCCGCAGGTCGATTTCCCGACCGTGCAGGTGACGACGCAATTGCCCGGCGCGAGCCCCGACGTGATCGCCTCGCTGATCACCGCGCCCTTGGAGCGGCAGCTCGGCCAGATCCCGTCGCTGTCGGCGATGAACTCGACGAGCTCGTTCGGCGTCAGCCAGATCTCGCTGCAGTTCGATCTCAACCGCGACATCGACGGTGCCACCCAGGACGTCCAGGCTGCGATCAACGCGGCGGCCGGCGTGCTGCCCAAGACGCTGCCTTATCCGCCGACCTACGCCAAGGTGAACCCGGCCGATGCGCCGGTGATGACGTTGGCGCTGCGCTCCGACACAATCTCGTTGCGGGCGATGAGCGACATCGCCGATACGCTTCTGGCGCAGCGGCTGAGCCAGATTTCCGGCGTCGGGCGCGTCTCTGTGCTCGGCGGACTGAAGCCAGCCGTCCGCATCCAGGCGGATCTCGCGCGGCTCGCCGCCTATGGCATAGCCATGGAAGACCTGCGCACCGCGATCGCCAGTGCCAACGTCTCCGGGCCGAAAGGCTCGCTCGACGGCGCGCAGCAATCCTACATCATCGCCGCCAACGACCAGATCGCCGCCGCCGACGCCTACAAGCCTGTCATCATCGCCTACCGCAACGGCTCGCCGGTCACGATCGCCGACGTCGCCCAGATCGTCGATGGGCTCGAGAACGACCGCACCGGCGGCTGGTACCAGGGCTCGCCCGCCGTCATCATCGACATCCAGCGTCAGCCCGGCGCCAATGTGATCGACGTCGTCAGCCAGATCCGGGCGGAAATCCCAAAGGTCCAGCGCGCTATTCCGGCCGGCGTGAACCTCACCATCGTCTCCGACCGCACCGTCACCATCCGTGCCTCGGTGCGCGACGTGCAGTTCACGCTGATCCTCAGCGTCGTGCTGGTGACGCTGGTGGTGCTGCTGTTCCTGCGTTCGCTACGCGCCACGCTGATCGCCGGCGTGGCGCTGCCGCTGTCGCTGATCACGAGCTTCGGCATCATGTATTTTGCCGGCTTCAGCCTCGACAATCTGTCGCTGATGGCGCTCACCATCGGCACCGGCTTCGTCGTGGACGACGCCATCGTGATGATCGAGAACATCGTCCGCCACATGGAAAACGGCGACAGCGCGATGGAGGCTTCGCTGAAGGGCGCCAGCGAGATCGGCTTCACCGTGATTTCGCTGACGGTATCGCTGATTGCGGTGTTCATCCCGCTGTTGTTCATGTCGGGCCTTGTGGGCCGCATGTTCCGCGAATTCGCGCTGACCCTGACGATCGCGGTCGTGACCTCCGCCGTGGTGTCGCTGACGCTGACGCCGATGATGTGCTCGCGCCTGCTGAAGCATGCCCATGAAGAGCTGGCAGTGCCGGGTCTTGCCGCGGTCAGCCGCTTCATCGACCGCACCGTCGGGTTCTATCACCGCACGCTGCTCTGGGTGCTGGAGCGCCAGCGCGCGACACTGGTCGTGACTTTCGCCACGCTGATCGCGACCCTGGCGCTCTATGTCGTCGCGCCAAAGGGCTTCCTGCCGCTGCAGGACACCGCCTCGATCACGGCGGTGACCGAAGCCGGTCCCGACGTCTCGTTTGCGGAGATGCAGAAGCGGCAGGCCGAGGCGGCCGACGCCATCAAGGCCGATCCCGATGTGACCGGCGTGGTCTCGGTGATCGGTGCAGGCTCGGTCAATCCGACCACCAATGTCGGCCGTCTTGTCATGACGCTGAAACCTCGCGGCGAGCGGCGCGACGATGTCAGCGTCGTCATCACCCGCCTGAAGGGGCGGGTGGCCGCCATCCCCGGCATGACCGTCTATTTCCAGCCGGTGCAGGACGTGCAGATCTCGACCCAGTCGAGCCGTTCGCAATACCAGTACACGCTGACCGGCACCGACGCCGCTTTGGTGTCGGAATGGGCGCGCAAGCTGGTTGCCGAAATGCGGCGCGATCCGCTGTTCCGCGACGTCTCCTCGGAAGCGCAGGAAGGCGGTCTGCGGGCGCAGCTCACGGTCGACCGCACCCGCGCCGGCCAGCTCGGCGTCAGCCTTCAGGGCATCACCGACACGCTCAACGACGCCTTCGCGCAGCGCCAGATCTCGACCATCTACGGCCAGGCCAACCAGTACCGCGTGGTGCTGGAAGCGCTGCCGATGTACCAGCGCGATCCCTCGATCCTGTCGAAGCTTTATCTGCCGGGCGCGGCGAGCGCGACCGCCGGTGCGCCCAACGCGCAGGTGCCGCTCTCCGCCGTGGCGACGCTGACGCGCACCACCGCGCCGCTCGCGATTTCGCACCAGGCGCAATTCCCGTCGATCTCGCTCAGCTTCAACCTCGCGCCGGGCGCGGCGCTTGGCGATGCCGTCGAGGCCGTGAAGACCATCGAGACCCGGATCGAGATGCCCAACAGCATCGTCGGCGTCTATGCCGGCGACGCCGCCGAATTCGCCAAGGCACTCGCCGGCCAGCCCTGGCTGCTGCTGGCCGCGGTGATCACGATCTATATCGTGCTCGGCGTGCTCTACGAGAGCTACATCCATCCGATCACGATCCTCTCGACGCTGCCGTCCGCCGGCGTCGGCGCGATCCTGGCGCTGATGCTGTGCGGGCAGGATCTCTCGGTGATCGGGCTGATCGGCATCATCCTGTTGATGGGCATCGTCAAGAAGAACGCGATCATGATGATCGACTTCGCGCTCGAGGCCGAGCGCGGGCAGGGGATGTCGCCGAACGAGGCGATCGTACAGGCTTGTCTGCTGCGCTTCCGTCCGATCATGATGACGACGCTGGCCGCCCTGTTCGGTGCGCTGCCGCTGGCGATCGAGAGCGGCACCGGCGCCGAGCTGCGCTTCCCACTCGGCATCTCCATTATCGGCGGCCTGCTGCTCAGCCAATTGCTCACGCTCTACACCACGCCGGTGATCTATCTCGCCCTCGACCGCATCAACCGCCGCCTCGAGCAGGCGCTGCCGCCGGCCGAATCCGGCGGTCCGCCCGTCGCGGGCGCGACCGAGGGGATGCAGTGATGGCATCGATCTCGGAGCCCTTCATCCGCCGCCCGGTCGCGACCACGCTGCTGTCGATCGGGTTGTTCCTGCTGGGTATCGTGGCTTACGAGTTCCTCCCCGTTGCCTCGGTTCCGAACATCGATTTTCCCGCCATCTTCGTCTCGGCCAGCCGTCCTGGCGCCGACCCGTCCGTCATGGCCGCGACGGTTGCCTCGCCGCTGGAGCGGCGGCTCGGCGAGATCGCGGGCATCAGCCAGATCACCTCGACTTCGTCACTCGGCACGACCAGCATCCAGCTCCAGTTCGACATCGGCCGCAACGTCGACAAAGCCGCCCGCGACGTGCAGGCGGCAATCAATGCGTCGCTGGTCGACCTGCCGAGCGATTTGCCGACGCTGCCGCGCTTCCGCAAGGCGAACACCGCAGGCGCGCCGGTCTTCGTGCTGGCGCTGACCTCGAAGACGCTGTCCGCCAGCGCGGTCTACGACGTCGCCGACACCGTGCTGGCGCAGCGCATCTCGCAGGTGCCGGGGGTGGGCAATGTGACGATCTCGGGTGCCGACCAGCCGGCGGTCAGGATTCAGCTCAATCCTGTCGCGCTGTCCAATGCCGGCATCGCCACCGACGACGTGCGAACTGCGATTATCAACGCCAACCCGCTCGGTCCGGTCGGCATCTTCAACGGCGAGCGCCAGAGCGAGACGCTGTCGCTCAACAAGCAGATGCGGACGGCGAAAGAGTTCCGCGACATCGTCATCAAGAGCGCGAAGGGCAATTTCGTCCGGCTCTCCGATGTTGCCGACATCGAGGACTCCGTCCGTAACGCCCGTTCCATCGCCTGGTTCAACAAGCAGCCGGCTGTGCTGATCCAGATCACCAAGCAGGGCGATGCCAACGTCATCGATACCGTCGACCGGGTGAAGGCGCTGATCCCCGCGCTGAAGCAGTGGATCCCGGCCGGGGTCGATATCTCCACCTTGGTCGACCGCACCAGTACGATCCGCGCCAGCGTGCTCGACATGCAGTGGACCTTGCTCGCGACTGCCATTCTCGTGATGGTCGTCGTGTTCGTATTCCTGCGACGGCTCACGCCGACGATCGCAGCCGGAATCTCGGTGCCGCTGGCGCTGGCCGGAACCTGCGCCGGCATGTGGGTCGCGGGCTTCTCGATCGACAATCTTTCGCTCATGGCGCTGGCGATCTCCGTTGGCTTCGTGGTCGACGACGCCATCGTCATGATCGAGAACATGTACCGCAATCTCGAGCACGGCATGCGCCCGCTCCAGGCGGCATTGGACGGCGCCCGGCAGATCGGCTTCACCGTCGTGTCGATCAGCCTGTCGCTGATCGCGGCCTTCACGCCGCTGATCTTCATGGATGGCGTCGTCGGCCGGCTGCTGCGCGAGTTCTCCCTGACATTGACCTTCGCCATCCTGGTCTCGACCCTGGTGTCGCTGACGGTGACGCCGATGATCTGCGCCCATTACATCCGCCAGACCACGTCTGGCACGGCGACCCTGTTCGACCGGATCATCGAGGGCTCGCTGTCGCGCATCGTCGCGTTCTACACCCGCACCTTGCGCACCGTGCTGGAATATCCGCTGCTGACGCTGCTGGTGTTCTTCGCCACCATCGGCCTAACAATTACGCTCTACATCAAGATCCCTAAGGGCTATTTCCCGACCGACGATTCCGGCTTCGTCATCGGGGCGACGCGCGCCTCGGCCGACATCTCGTTCCAGTCGATGCTGAGCCTGCAGCAGCGGCTCGCCGACATCGTGATGCAGGATCCGGCAGTGGCCGGCATCGGCTCCACCGTCGGCAGCGGCGGCGGACCGGGCGGCGCGACCTCCAATCGCGGCACCATGTTCATCAGCCTGAAGCCGCCGGAGGAGCGCGACCACGTCTCGACCCAGGTGGTGATCGACCGTCTCAGGCGGGCGTTATACCCGGTGCCCGGCATCCGCCTGTTCATGTTCGCCGCCCAGGACGTGCGCGCCGGCGGACGGCAGAGCGATTCCGACTACCAATACACGCTGACCAGCACCGACCTCGGCCTGTTGCAAAAGTGGGCGCCGATCGTGGCCAAGCGCATGGAGAGCGTCGAAGGCATCACCGACATCTCCAGCGACCGCGATCCCGGCGGGCTTCAATTGACCTTGTCGATCGACCGCCAGAAGGCCTCCGCACTCGGCGTCCGCGTCCAGGATATCGACAACGCGCTCAACAACGCGTTCTCGCAGCGGCAGATCGGGATCATCTACACCCAGCGCAACCAGTACATGACCGTGCTGGAGATCGACCCGAAATTCCAGGTCGACCCCTCCAACCTCGATCGCATCTATGTCGCCGGCGCGGGCGACGCGCAGGTGCCGCTGTCGGCCGTGGTGCATGCGACGCGCGGGCTCGCCGCGCTCGCGGTCTATCATTCGCAGTCGTTCCCATCGACCACGGTGTCGTTCAACCTGTTGCCGGATGTGCAGATCCAGGCCGCAACGCAGAACATCCAGCGCGCGGTCGAGGAGCTGCACATGCCGGAAGGCATTCGCGGCAGTTTTGATGGCAATGCTGGCGATTTCGCCAAGACCAGCGGCCGCCAGCCGCTCCTGATCCTCGGCGCGCTGGTGGCGATGTATATCGTGCTCGGCGTGCTCTACGAGAGCCTCGCCCATCCGCTCACGATCATCTCGACGCTACCCTCGGCGGGACTTGGCGCGCTGCTGGCCTTGCAGCTCACCAACACGCCACTGACCGTGATCGCCTTCGTTGGCATCATCCTGTTGATCGGCATCGTCAAGAAGAATGGCATCATGATGGTGGATTTCGCGCTCGATGCCGAGCGCCAGCGCGGCCTGTCGTCGGCGGAGGCGATCTTCGAGGCCTGCCAGGCGCGCTTCCGGCCGATCCTGATGACGACGATGGCGGCGCTGTTCGCCGGCATTCCGCTGGTGGTCGCGACCGGGCCCGGCACGGAACTCCGCCGTCCGCTCGGCATCACCATCATCGGCGGGCTGTTCGTCTCGCAGATCCTGACGCTCTACACCACGCCCGTGATCTACCTGCTGGTCGACCGCCTGCGCCGCCGCTCCGAACCGCGCCCGCTGGCCGCGCCGGCGGAATAGGCGGGTTGTTGAACCGCCGTGCAGAGCGTATAGCGGCGACTATGTCGAACCCCACCGCCGCCGCGCCGGCCGATCCGATCCCCGAATGCCCGCACTGCCAGAAGCCGATGCCGTTGTGCATCTGCGACAGCGTCACGCCCATCAAGAACCGGCTCTCGCTCCTGATCCTTCAGCATCCGCAGGAGCAGGACAGGGCGCTCGGCACTGCGCGGCTGCTTGCGAAGCATTTCGCCGGTGCCACGCTGCGGGTCGGCCTGTCCTGGCCGAGCCTGTCGAAAGCGCTGGGGCAACCCATCGAGAACGCCTCGCACTGGGCGGTGCTCTATCTCGGCTCGGCGCACGCCACCGATCTCGAGGCCGAGGGCGAAATCCTGGCTCTCAACCGCAAGAGCGAGGTCGCGGACAACCAGCGCGCGCGCCTCGGCAAGCTCGAAGGTGTGGTGCTGCTCGACGGCACCTGGAGCCAAGCCAAGGCCCTGTGGTGGCGCAACCCGTGGATGCTGAAATGCCAGCGCGTCATCCTGAACCCGACCACCCCATCGCGGTACGGGCGCCTGCGCAAGGAGCCTCGGAAGGACGGACTGTCGACCATCGAGGCTGCGGCGACGATCCTCTCCGCTCTGGAGAAGCGCCCGGACATCGCCGAGACGCTGAATGCCAGCTTTGAACGGATGTTAACCCGCTACCGCGAGGTCCAGACCGAGATGCCCGAATTGGCGCCAAAGCCGCCGGTGAAGGACCGCCGGCGCGGTGTCCGGCGGGTCAAGCGAGCCTGACTCCGGTCCGGATCATCCGTACGGCCGATTGTCCCGCGAGAGGCGGGCGGATAGAGACCGTCGGCCAATAGGCCGCTATCTGCTATGCTCTCGCACGATCGGAACGCCGGAAACGAAGGGGCCGTCGCATTCAGCTTGCAGCCAAGGAGATCCTTGCCCAGGCGGCGCGGTTCGATCGTTGGGGCACGCTTGCCCTGATGGACGTTTCGCTGCGCTATCGGCGTACCGTGATCGGCCCGCTCTGGATCACACTGACGCTCGCGGCGACCATTGCCAGCGTCGGCACGGTCTATGCGGCACTGTTCAGACAGGACATCACGAGCTTTCTGCCGCACTTTGCCGTCGGCCTGATCGTCTGGACGCTGATCGCGACGACGCTCCAGGAAGGTTCCCACATCTTCGTGGCATCAGGCCATTTGATCAAGGCGGTGCCGGCGCCGCTGATCGTGCACGTGCTCCAGATGATGGCGCGCAACGTCCTCATCTTCGCGCATCATCTGGTGATCGTCGTCCTGCTCTATCTCCTGATGCCGTGGCCGCTGCATGGGAGCATGCTGCTCGCGGTACCGGGCTTCGCGATCCTGCTCACTGTGCTGCTGGGTGGCTCGGTCGCGCTCGGTATGCTCTGCGCGCGGTTTCGTGACATCGGCTCGGCGATCGTCAGCGGCCTGCAATTCGTCTTCTTCCTGACGCCGATCATCTGGACCGAAGACAGCGCGCGCGGCACCGCGTTTTATTGGCTGATCCGCGCCAATCCGTTCGCGACGCTGCTCGATCTGGTGCGCAGGCCGCTACTGTCGCAGTCGACCGATGCGGAGCAATGGCTCCTCGGGGTCATCTATGCGACCGTCGTGGCCGTCATCGGCCTCGGCTGCTACGCGAAATACCGCCATCGTGTGGCGTATTGGCTGTGAGGCACGAGATATGACCCCCGCAGCTCATATCGCGCTTCGCAACGTCTCGGTAAGGTTTCCGGTGCTGTCGTTCCGCGACCGCTCGCTGCGCAGCCGGTTCGTCAACGCGATGACACTGCGGCGGACCACGGCGACCCCGCACATCGTCTCCGCGTTGAATGACGTCAACCTCGACATCCGTGCCGGCGATCGCGTCGCCATCATCGGCGCCAATGGCGCCGGCAAGACCACGCTGCTGCGGGTGCTCGCCGGCATCTACCATCCGACGTCGGGCAGCGTGGACGTGCTGGGCCGCTGTCTGCCGCTGTTCGATCTCTCGGCCGGATTCGACGAGGAAGCGACCGGCTACGAGAACATCATGCGGCGTGGCCTCGTGATCGGCGCACGGCGCTCCGAGATCGACGCCAAGCGGGGGGAGATCGCCGCATTCACCGAACTGGGCGACCGGCTCGACCTGCCGCTGCGCACCTATTCCAGCGGCATGATGCTGCGCCTGATCTTTGCAGTCGCAACCGCCGTCGAGGGCGAGATCGTGCTGCTCGACGAATGGATCGGCGTCGGCGACCAGCAGTTCCGCAAGAAGGCGCGGCAGCGGCTCGACGAGATCGTTGTACGCGCCGGCATTCTGGTGCTCGCCTCGCACGACATCGAGTTGATCAAGAGCACCTGCAACCGCGCGATCCTGCTGGAGGAGGGGTGGATTGTGGCCGCCGGCGCGACCGATGAAATTCTCGGCCAATATCTCGGCGGCGCGAAGGCGTAGCTGGTCCGGTCGGGGTTGCCTAAACCTGTGATCCCCTATATTGCTCCGCCCTCGTTGGGGCCACGTGGCGGAGTGGTTACGCGCCGGTCTGCAAAACCGTTTACTCGGGTTCGAGTCCCGACGTGGCCTCCATCTCAACCTCCTGATATTTCAGCAATATTCGATCGTATCGCGGCTGCCATCGGCCCGCGCGGGCGATGCGTGCTGGCCGCGCACACCGGGTTTGCCCGGGGCCCGGCGGAAACCCGCCATTCAGCCCGCTGGCATAGTCTTCGCATCTGCGAAGTGATGCATCCCAACGATCGAGCGCTGGAGAGCACGTGAGCGAAACCGTCCGATTTGTCCCGAAATCCGAGCTGGAGCGGGCCCGCCTCATCCGCGAGGCCCGTGCGATCTATGACAGCATCTTTCCGCCGGCCGCACCCGACCAGGCGCCGCAGGACGGCGGAGAGCGGGTCAAGACCTGATCGCGATCACGCGGGATTTTCACCGCGTAGCTGCCATAGCAAAACGCCCGCGGAGCGCGGGCGCGTCGGCTCACGGTGAAATTGGCTTCAGCAGGCCGCGTACCAGCCGTCCGGGAAAGGCACCAAGGGCCAGGCGCCCTCATTGTCATTGGCGGCTTTGGGCTTCGCGGAGGCGTTGGGCTTCGCGTAATACGTCCACGAGCGCGGCACGAGATCCTCCCCCGGCACGAACGCCAGATCTTCATGGACCATGGCGTCCTGGACGGCATCCAGCAGCAAGTTGAATTCGGCTTCGCTCATCACACCCTCCGGACCGCGGATGGCGCAATATCGCAAAGCCGGTTTGTTTCCCGGTTGAGCCGATCGATCGCATTTTAACGATCCGCCAATCGGGTCCCGATTGGTTAGCGATTGATGAAATCGCGTTGGGAAACTTAGGTTCCTGCCGGGGTGCCCGCAGTGTGAAGGATGTCACATCTTTCGCTGTTTATTTCTCCTACCCCTTTGCACACCGGCCAATACAGGCCGGTCGGGCAAAGCAGACGGGAGACTGGTCATGAAGGCGCGGTTCTTGCGATTTGCGGGCGTGAAAAGCCGGGCGCGCCGGGCCTCGACGGTCGGGCTGTTCCTGACGCTGTTTGCCTCCGCCGCCCATGCGCAGCAGGGAACACCCGAGCAGCGCCGGGCCTGTACCCCCGACGTCTACCGGCTCTGCGCCGGCGAAATCCCCAACGTCCGCGCCATCACGGCCTGCCTGCGCCGTAACAGGCCAAGCTTGAGTGAGGCTTGCCGCATCGTGTTCGATCAGGCCGGCGGCTGACATACCGGCCCTGTGGGTTTGTGCGCAGCAAGTGGCTCGCGCGGGCAGGCGAATCCGGCATAGTCGTCCTGTGGATACACCTGTGGGTATGCTGCGGACAGGCTGGGGACGGCGGGGGATGTGCTTCGGATGTCGGCCGCAGATGCGTCCTTTGATTGTCATATCTCTGTCAAATGACCTCACCGCATGATTCGCTGATCGTGCAGATCGCGGCGTCACGCAAGATCATGTGGTTTCCCCGAATTCGCAATTGCGCGCTACAGCGTCCCGCATTCACGAACAGTTTTTGAGCAGCTGCCTGCCCAAATGGCGGGCTCCCTCCATCCAATTTTTTGTACGCCCGCGGACAAGCTTTCCGGTCCGCTCTCCTCCTAGGCTCGCTTCCGCGATCTGGAACATGGCCATTGCCATGACAATTCGAAGGAGCTGGAGATGGAGAGACCCGTATTGCCCCAGGCGCGGGGGAACGCACGTGCATCGCTGTCTTGGCACAAGGCCGCACTCGGCGCCGCGGTCACTTTCGGCGCGCTGGCAGCCGCGCCCCTGAGCGCGCAGGCTGCGGCGCCTGCGGCCTGCGCCGCGCTCCAGGACAAATATCCGGACTGGAAGGGCAAGACCCTCGTCAACGCCATCAACCCGCACACGCCGGGCTATGAGACCATCGATCCGAAGGATCCGAGCAAGTATATCGGCTTCGACATCGATCTCGGCGAAGCCATCGGCGAATGCCTCGGCTTCAAGTTGACCTACAAGCCGGTGACGTTCGCGGCGCTCCTGACGACGCTGGCCGCGGGACAAGCCGACATCGTGATTTCCGACATCTACGCCACCAAGGAGCGCGCCAAGGCCGCCGACTTCATCACCTATTCGCAAGTGTTCGACGGCGTGCTGGTCGCCAAGGGCAATCCGAAGGGCATCAACGGCATCAACATGTCGATGTGCGGCGCCGCTGCCGCTGAAAACACCGGCTATGTCGAGGTGCCGCTGATCCAGACGCTGATGCCTGAGTGCAAGAAGGCCGGCAAGGCCGAGCCGACCGTCCAGCTCTACGACAACAACGCCAACTGCATCCAGGCGATCCTCGCCGGTCGTGCCGACACCTATGTCAACGACGTCAACACCGTCGACAGCGCGGTGAAGGCCTATCCGGACAAGCTGGAGAAGGCGACCGCGGTGACGATCCCGTATTCGGTCGGCATCGCCGTCCCGAAGGACAAGCCTAAATTCCGCGACGCCGTGCTCGCAGCCCTGATCGAGGTGCAGAAGGCCGGCACGCATATGGAGCTTCTGAAGAAGCATGGGCTCGACGTGAACAACTTCAAGGAGCCTGACATTCTGACGGCCGACTGATGTCGCTATTCCTCCATTACCTGAGCATGCCGTATCTGCTCGAGGGCATCGAGCTCACCCTCGAGGTGACTGCCCTCGGGCTCGGCGGCGGATTGATCCTTGGATTGATCCTCGCCGGCATGCAGCTCTCCCGCTTCTGGCTGCTGGCGGCGATCGCCAGGGCCTACACCGTGATCTTCCGCGGCACGCCGCTGATCCTGCAAATGGTGTTCGCCTACGACGCGTTGCCGCATATCGGGATCAAGCTGCCGGCGGTGCTGGCCGCCGGCCTTGCGCTGGCCTGCAACGAGGCGCCGTTCATCGCCGAGATGCTGCGCGCCGGCGTGCTCGGTGTCGACCGCGGGCAGGTGACGGCCGGCCAGGCGCTCGGCATGACGCCGCGGATCCTGATGTGGCGGGTGATCGCGCCCCAGGCGATCCGCACCATGATCCCGGCCTTCGGCAACGAGGCCGTGAGTGCGCTGAAGAATTCGTCGCTCGCCTCCGTGGTCGCGGTCCAGGAGCTGACCCTGCGCTCGACCCAGCTTGCGTCCTCGACCTTCGACTTCTTCTCGATCTTCTTCGCCTCGGGCCTGCTATACCTGGTGCTGACCTTTGCCATCAGCATCATCCAGCTTTTCGTCGAATGGTTGCTCGATCTCGATCGTACCAAGGGCCGCCAGCGCAGGCTCGCCGATTACCTGCCCTGGCGTCGCGTCGACCTCGCCACCAAGCTCGAACTTGCCGCAGCGATCGTCGACGTCCAAGTGCCTGCACAGGCTGAGCTCACCGACACGCCACCGCTGGCCTTGACCCGCGAGGAACGCACCCGGCGCGCGGCGACGATTTCACGCAACAACATCGCGGTCGAGACCAAGGACCTCACCAAGAGCTACGGCGGGCAAAAGGTGCTTGCCGGCCTCGATCTCACCGTACGCGTCGGCGAGGTCGTCGCGCTGCTCGGGCCCAGCGGCTCCGGCAAGAGCACGCTGCTCCGCTGCATCAATCATCTCGAAAGCTGGGACGGAGGCACGGTGCGTGTCGGCGGCCGCCGCCTCGGTTTTGGCGACGACGGCAAGCTGCTGCCGCCCCGCGCGATCGCCAATGAGCGGGCAAGCGTGGGCGTCGGCATGGTGTTCCAGCAATTCAATTTGTTTGCCCATCTCTCGGCCAAGGAGAACATCGCCGGGCCCTTGCGCTGGGTGCACGGCATGACCCGCATTGATGCCGATCGCCGCGCCGCCGAGCTGCTCGAGCGGGTCGGGCTGTCGCACCGCGCCGACGCGCTGCCGCGGCATCTCTCCGGCGGCCAGCAGCAGCGCGTCGCGATCGCCCGAGCGCTCGCCCCGAACCCCAGCGTGCTGCTCCTGGACGAGCCGACCTCGGCGCTCGATCCCGAGCTCGTCAGCGAGGTGCTGGAGGTGATCCGGCGGCTCGCCGTCGATGACGGCCTCACCATGATCATCTCGACGCACCAGATCCGCTTCGCCGACGAGGTCGCCGACCGCGTCGCGTTCCTGAGCGGCGGCACGATCATCGAGGAGGGGCCCGCGCACGAGGTGCTCTCCAACCCCCGCAATCCGCTGACCGCGCGTTTCCTCAGCGTGATGGAAGCCGACAAAACTCCGGAGGTGGTGCGATGAGAGCCGCACCCACACCGTTCAAGACCGCGTTTCCAGAAGAGGCCACCTCATGAAGCATGTCACGCTGCCGGTTTCGCCGAAGACCGTCCACTGGGGCTATTTCTCCAAGAAGGTCGCGCCGGCCCTGACCCTGCGCTCGGGGGATCGCGCCACCATCGAGACGCTGACCCATCACGCCAATGATGACTACGAGCGCATGATCCAGGGTGATCCCGGCGCCGAGAGCGTGTTCCAATGGACGCGCGAGCACAAGGCCGTCGGGCGGCGCGGTTCGGGCCCGACCGAAGGCCCGTTCATCCGCGGAGCAGGCGAGGGGATCGGCGTGCATCTCCTCACCGGTCCGGTCGCGATCGAAGGCGCCGAACCCGGCGACATCCTCGAAGTGCGCATCCTCGATATCCGGCCGCGGCCGAGCTGCAGCGCCTGTCATGCCGGGCGCTGCTTCGGCTCCAACATCGCCGCCAATTGGGGCTTTCACTATCACGATCTGATCGAGGAGCCGAAGCCGCGCGAGGTCGTCACCATCTTCGAGCTCGACACGTCAGGCGAGCCCTGCGCCAAAGCGGTCTACAACTACGTCTGGACGCCCCAGACCGACCCCGACGGCATCGTGCATCCGACCATCGATTATCCCGGCGTGCGCGTCGATCACGCCACCATCAAGAAGCGCGAGAACATCCTCACAAGCGTCAGGGTGCCGGCACGGCTGCATTTTGGCACCATGGGGCTCGCGCCGTCGGAGGCCGATTTCGTCAGCTCGATCCCGCCGAGCTATACCGGCGGCAACATCGACGACTGGCGCATCGGCAAGGGGGCGCGGATGTTCTATCCGGTCGCGATCCCCGGCGCCTATTTCTCGGTCGGCGATCCCCACGCCGCGCAAGGCGACAGCGAGCTTGGCGGCACCGCGATCGAAACCTCGCTGACCGGCGATTTCGAGTTCGTCCTGCACAAGAAGGCCGATCTCGCCGGCACCAGCCTCGAAGGTCTCGATCATCCGATGCTGGAGACCGATCAGGCGTGGTCGTTCTACGGCTTCACCTATCCGAACTACCTCGCCGCGCTCGGCGCCGACGCACAGACCGAGATTGCCAACCACTCGAGTCTCGACCGTGCGATGCGCGATGCGTTCCGCAAGCTCAGGAGGTTCCTGATGACCGTGCACGGTTTGAGCGAGGACGAGGCGATTTCGCTGCTATCGGTCGGCGCCGATTTCGGCGTCACCCAGGTGGTCGATGCCAATTGGGGAGTTCACGGCACGATCCGCAAAAACATCTTTCGGTGCGACTGATGGGCCGTAGCCCGGATGGAGCGCAACGCAATCCGGGTTTGTCACGCCGGACTCAAAAGGCCCCCGGATTACGCTTCGCTCCATCCAGGCTACACATCGTGCTCGACGTTGACATCGCGCTCCAACACTTTGAAGAACAGCTCATTTCCAGGATGAGGACGTGACAAAAGACCGTCATTTGCGGCCCCTCGCTGCGACGGATGACCACGTTCGTCTGGCACAGAGGTTGCTTCGATCCACTGCAATCTGGGTCGATCCGATGAGCTTCCGTCCTTTCACGAGCGAGTCCTACGCTCAAGACGACCGCCCCGAAGCCTGGCGGGACGTGCTCGCCGCGGTCGGCCTGCAGCCGGCGGCAGGCCATTGCTTCCTGGATGGGCACGCAACGGCGTCACATCGCCACGCCGCAGGCGTTGCGCTGACGCGCATGGCGGCCGGCGCCCAGACCATCGGTCCGCGTCCGCAGGCCAACGAAGACCTGCCGATTGCGCTGATGCCGGTCGAGGACGGCATGGTGCTCAAGAGCGCCGCCGGCCATCGCATCGTTCCGGTGGGCCATCTCGTGCTGCTGCCGCGGAGCGGGGACTGGAGCATCGTATTCCAGCGCGACATGCGCGCCGTCGTGCTGTCGGTGACCTCGGAGGCGCTGCACGGCCGCCTCTCGGGCAGGCCGCGGCTCGGCGAACCCAGGGTCGTTCCGCCCAGCGGCTTTGCCGATGTCTTCGCGCGCTTGATGGACGCGACCGCGCGCACGCTCGACACGCTGAGCGATGCCGAATGGAATGCGGTCACGCAGTCGCTCGTCGATCTGCTGCTGACACTCGCCCATCAATTGGCGGCTTCGACGTCCGACGCCGGATCGAGCGCGACGCAGTCGGCACTCCTGCACCGGATCTGCCAGACCATCGAACGCCGCCTCGACGATCCCGGACTGGTGCCGGCGCGCGTCGCGCAGGCCGAAGGGATTTCCGAGCGCTATCTGCAAAAGCTGTTCGAGACGGTCGGCGACAACTTTACTCATTACGTTCGCGAGCGGCGGCTGCAGCGCGCCTGGGCCGATCTGTCCAATCCGTCCGAGGCGCATCGCTCAATCTCGGAGATCGCCTACGCCTATGGGTTTGGCGATTCCGCGCATTTCAGCCGCGCCTTCCGCCATCGCTTCGGGCTGCCGCCGCGCGAGTTTCGCCAGCAGGAAGCGGAGCGGGCGACGACCCAGCAGGGGATAGCCGGTCAGCGCGGCTGGCCGCAGGATGCGCTGGCGCAGCTTCGCGTGCACCCGGCGAGCGCCGAGGCGCGCGGCAATCTCGCCCGAACCGACATCGACGAGCCGAGAACGGCCGAACGCAAGCATCATCATCTTCCGATCGAAGCCCACCGTGTTCATTGGGGATATTTCAGTCGCGCGTTACAGCCGCAGCTCGAGATCAATTCGGGTGATACGATCACGATCGAAACGCTAACGCAGCATGCCTCCGATGATCCTGAGCTGATGATCGCGGGCGATACCGCCGCCGAAAGTGTATTCGGTTGGACCAAGGCGAGGAAGAACGTGGATCGCCGCGGCGCGGGTCCGATGGATGCCAGCATATTCGGGCGCGGCGCCGGCGAAGGCTTTGGCGTGCACATCTGCACGGGGCCCGTGTCGGTGAAGGACGCCCAGCCCGGCGACGTGCTGGAAGTCCGGATCCTCGACATCGTACCGCGCACAAGTCGTCATCCGAAACATTCAGGGCGCGTGTTCGGCTCCTCGGTCGCGGCCTGGTGGGGCTATCATTACGACGAATTTCTTTCAGGACCGAAGCCGCGCGAGGTCGTGACGATCTACGAAATCCTGGACGATACCGATGCGCCGCATGCCCGCGCGCTGTATTCCTACCGCTGGGAGCCGCAGACCGACCCGTTTGGCGTGGTGCACGCCACCTACGACTATCCCGGCGTTCCGGTCTTGCCCGGCACCGTGAAGCGCCGCCACGCCGTGCTCGACGGCATCCGCATTCCCTTGCGCCCGCATTTCGGCGTGATCGCGGTGGCGCCGCGCGAGGTCGATTTCATCGACTCCGTGCCGCCGTCCTATTTCGGCGGCAATCTCGACAATTGGCGCTTGGGGAAGGGGGCGACCGTCTATCTTCCGGTCTCCGTTCCCGGCGCATTGTTATCGGTCGGCGATCCCCATGCCACGCAAGGCGACGGCGAATTGAGCGGCACCGCGATTGAATGCTCGATGACCGGAACCTTCGAGGTGATCCTGCACAAGAAGGCCGACCTCTCCGGCCAACCCTTCGCCGATCTCTCTTATCCCCTGATCGAAACCGAATCTGATTGGGTCCTGACCGGATTCAGCCATCCCAACTACCTCGCCGAGTTCGGCGCTCAGGGCCAGAGCGAGGTTTACGCAAAGTCCTCGCTCGATCTCGCCATGAAAGATGCGTTTCGCAAGATGCGACGCTTCCTGATGAACGTGAAGGGGTTGAGCGAGGACGAGGCGATCGCGCTGATGTCGGCCGCCGTCGACTTCGGCGTCACGCAGGTGGTCGACGGCAATTGGGGCGTGCACGCGATCATCAGCAAGCGCCTGTTTCTGGACGCGCCTTAAACCGAAGGATACTCCAGTGAAATTCCACATGATCAGCGGCGGACCCAAGCCGGTCGCGCCCTTCAGCCACGCGGTGGAGACCGACGGTTTTGTCTTTGTCACCGGCCAGATGCCGGACACGCCGCAAATCCCGGGCGTGCTGCCGGAGGGCATCGTGGCGCAGACGAGGGCGGTGATGGAGAATTTGAAGGTGGTGTTGGCGGGCCTCGATCTCGGTTTCGAGCACGTCGTGATGACACGCATCTATCTCACGCGTTTCAAGGAAGACTACACCGCGATGAACGAGACATATCGCGCGTTCTTTCCGCCCGACCGCCTGCCGGCCCGCACCTGCGTCGGTGTCACCGGGCTTGCCTACGACGCGCTGATCGAGATCGACCTGGTCTGCCGCCGGCCGTGAGGAGATGATCCGTAGCCCGGATGGAGCGAAGCGCAATCCGGGATTCGTTTAACGGATACAGGGTGCCGGATTACGCTTCGCTCCATCCGGGCTACAAGCCCTTGCGTTGCCCGACGGGCAAAACACCCAAACGACGGGTCAATCCGCTCGCGCGAAAAGATTCTACTTTACCGAAATTCGACTTTGGCGTATTCAGTCGCCACCTCATCCCTGTCAGCGGGGCGTATCGCGATCGTCACGAACGCGGGGTGAGCTGCGGTGGACGCTAGTCACATCGGCGCGAAGGGCTTTGCAGGGCGGGCAACCGTGAGCGAAGGCGTCGCGCACACGACCGGTGCTATTAGCGTACGGCAAAACCGTGTCGTCCTGACGCCCGGGGTCTGTGCGTCAAGTCTTGTGGTGATGTCGCTGCCCGACCGGGCACGCAGCATCAGCCATCCGCAAGGCGACGGGGGCAATAGTGCATCGCTCCCCGGGGAGAGCTCGGCATAAGCCGTCAAACCACTGCGCAGGGAAGGCCGTGTGTTGGGCTTCACCTGTATGCCGCTGTGCAGCCTCTTGTAGCGCAACCTTCGCACAGTGGACCGTGGGTGCCAGCCGGCACCCGGTCTTCCCTGCGCCCTCTGACGAGGAGGGTGTACGAAACAAAGCAAAGCTCGGGCGAGCCAAGCCGCGAGGGCGCGAAGCTGTGTCTGCGACAAGAATCATATTCGCGCGGTGCCGGGCGCCCGCCCCGGAGACAACAAACCCCGCGATCTATGAATGCCGGTTCATTGCTGCGGAGAATTCGAATCGATAAGAATTGCTCGCTGCGCGTCTCGCGTCGTGCAGAGAGCCGGAGGCGGATCGATCGCGTCTTGCACCTTTCGATTGCGCCTCCGACGAATCCTTCGAGGCAACGCCATTGGTTGCCGCGGCGCCTGCGCCGATCGACGTCAGGCACCGAAAGCCCGTTTCGATCGGGGGAATTTCATATGAAGTATTTTCTGTCTGCACTGATCGCGGTCGGTCTATCGATTGCCGCCGCGCCGTCGTACGCGACTGACGCCCGCAACGTCACTGTCGTCAACGAGACCGGCTATGCCATCAAATTCCTGGGCTTCAACGCCCCGGACGATGGCATGGACGAATGGGACAACGAGCTGGACAAGGTTTTGCAGAACCAGGCGAGCACCTATGTCGAGTTCGACGATGACGACGAAGGATGCGTCTGGAACGTCCGCGTTGACTGGCAGAACTATGACGAGACCGTGCTCTGGAAGAACGTCAACCTCTGCAAGTTCACGGCACTCCGGCTGCGCTACGATTCCGGCACCAAGACCACTTCGTTCGTCGCCGAGTAACTTGACCTGAGGCCGGGCGGAGGAGGGGCCGCGTGCCCTTCCTCGCCGCAATGTGCCACATAGCGAATTCGTCCTTTGCAAGCGCAAGCGGCTTTGTTATACGCAGCCGCGCGCGAACGACAGGTTCGCCCTTTTCCTCGGTAGCTCAGCGGTAGAGCATCCGACTGTTAATCGGATGGTCGCTGGTTCGAATCCAGCCCGGGGAGCCATTTACTACAGGTTAAGAACCTGAATTCATTGCGCTTTTCGAGATAGCAAAAAACGCTTCCCCGCTTTCTCTCCCTACTTTTGTCAGAGCTTTGCCGCGCTCCGGCGGGCGACTCACCTCGCAGGGCGGGGTTCCGGTTCCGGCGCGCGGTCTCTGGAGCGAGTGCACTTCCACGAAAAATAGGATGCAGTTTCGTACGGTTTTGGAGTTGTCAATAGCGAATTGGTTGTCTATGTAGTCCGTAGCCCAAGCGACTCAGTCGCAACCCGGACTGGCCCTTGTGCCGGCGGGTATCGGTTTCCTCGACGCAGCCAAAGACTCCTCAGGAGCTGGTACCGGCGTCAGACTGAAATCAATCTCTCCCATGTCTACCAATCCGTCTGCCTGCGAGCCCATGCTCGTCAGCATGAAGACCGCATGCGCGCTCACTAGCCTGAGCCGCACGATGCTGAATCGCTATCGTGCGGAGGGCCGCTTCCCGGCCGCGGTCCAGCTCGGGGACAAACGCATGGCGTTCGTCCGTCAGGAGGTGAATCAGTGGATCGCTGACCGCATCGCTGCGCGTGCCGCCAACGACAACACCAAGCGCCAGGTCGCGGCGTGAGCCTCAGTGACATCCTCCGCGAAGAGAAGGACCGCACCGGCATCGACCTTGGCAACCTGACCGTGCTGTCACCGCGGCTTGACCCGTATCGTCTCGACACTAAGGCCAATCATAATAAGGGCCAGTGGTTCCGCGACCAGATGGAGCATGCCGGCCTATTCAGGACCGAGGCAACGTACCATAACAGAGGGATTCATTATGCCGTGGTCTCGCTCGGTGACGCATGCCTTCCTTCAGGCATACCTTACAAGAACGACTTTGATTGTTGGACCTTCCTGCAGGACGCCTCGAATATCGCTCGGTGGCTCGGCTACGTTTCGTTTGAGAAGGTATTCGATGCCAGGAACGCAGACCCGGTCATAAGGATTCGTAGCAGGGCAACTCGTGGGTACAAGGTGGGTCTCGCCGCGCAACTTCTCATGCCCGATGACGACGACCTTATCCCGACTGTCGCCGGTAACTGGGGCGATGCCAGGCAAGCCTATCAACTTGTCATCTATGGCGAGAAAACCTCGCTTGAGAGTGCGCTCGGTCCAATCGCCGAGGAGTACGAAGCAGACCTGTATCTGCCATCCGGCGAAATCAGCAATACGCTCTTGGCGAAGATGGCTGCGACTGGCGCCGGGGATGGCCGCGAAATGGTTGTCGCAGTGTTTGCCGACTGCGACCCGTCCGGTTATCAGATGGCCATCAGCATTGCCCATAAGCTGCGTGCATTCCGGGACCTGCATTATCCGAACAACCTGTCGTTCCGAGTGATCACGCCGGCATTGACGGTGGAGCAGGTTAAGGAGTTCGGCCTTCCCCATGCGCCGCTCAAGCCGACCGAGTTGAGGGCTGCTGGGTGGGTAGAACGGTACGGCATTGAGCAGACCGAAATCGATGCGATGGCGACACTGCGGCCCGATGTTTTTGACGCCATCGCTCGCAAATCTCTAGACCCGTACTTCGATCACGGTCTGGCCGCCCGGCATGCCCAAGCCAAGGGTGAATGGCATCAGATGGCACAGGGGCGCTTTGCCGACCACTTCAACGGAGAGCTTGATGACGCTTGGCAGGCTGCAGTTGGGGCGCGCGCTGACCTTCAGGCTAGGGTTCAGGTTTTGTGCGAACTCGCCGATAGGTTCAACGAGGAGCTTCCTGGATTCGACAGACCGCAGGCCGATGTAATCGGCGATGGTCCAGTCCTTGTGTCGTCCGACATGCCGCTTGCCGAGCATGCTGGCGTTCTGCGCGACCGCAAGGATTACTCGGTCGCCACCTAGACCGCCCGCTCGATCGGCCCCTTAGCCGAGAGCATCCCGCAGCTTTGCCGTGCCAACCACCAAATAGATCGGGGGCAGCCTTTAGTGCCCGGCCGCGAAACGGCAATAGTTATCAACTTCGGAGGTGAAGTGCATGACCGCAGGACAGCAGGTGATTGCCGACTACTACCGCATGTTTCCGCGACGCGAGCCGGCTCCCACTCGCGTTATCACTCGCGACGATAGCGTGACCTTTTATGTGACCGACGGCGACGGCGTCATCTACGGACGCTCGCAGTGGCGCACAGAGGAGAGGTACATTTGAAGATACTGTCTGCTCGACCTGGGCAAGCACCAATAATCGGGCATGTCGACGTCGAGACATCACCCGGCATCAGACTTTACGGCCTGCGCGTGTCGCGCGCCTTAGATGGCTCATTCCGAGTTTTCGGACTCAGCAATGACCACGGCCGAACATGCGCGTTCGACCGTAATGCGGTTGATGCAATCGCTAACGAAACTATGCGCTTTATGACCATGAATGGACCTTCGCACAATGCCCGACTCCCAAGCTAGACTTATCACCCCCTTCGAGTGGAAGGACCCGAGGACGTTCACGCCCATCGGCATGACTGCCGAACCTATATTTGAAGAGATCGATCCTGAGATATTCAAAATTGTCCGGCAGGCCATCGCCGCACGCGAAATCGTTGAGGCCGGGATCGCCCCAGCCAGCGAGCCCGGCAATGATAATGAGGATGGCACCACCAGCGAGCCAGCCTTCGCTCTCACGCCATACATCCCGCAGGACCCCACCAAACTACCGCGCCGCGATTGGCTGTTCGCGCAGCACTACATCCGCAAATATGTATCAGTCACCGTATCGCCTGGTGGTCTTGGCAAGACGTCCAACAGCGTCGTTGAAGCCCTGGCGATGGTGTCAGGTAGGCCTCTTCTGTCATGTGATGGCGATGGCGGTCTGTCGAACCGGCTGCGTGTCGCGTTGTTCAACGGCGAAGACCCGCGCGACGAGATGGAGCGGCGTATCGAGGCTGCTCGCCTTCATTACAAACTGAAGCGTGAGGACGTTGCCGGTCTCTTCCTTGATGTCGGCCGGGAGCAGGAGCTTGTGCTTATGGAAGAAACCAGAAGGGGCGTCGACCCTCGCCAGCCCATCGTCGAGGCGGTGGTTGAACACATCATGGCGAACGGAATCGATGCCATGATTGTCGACCCGTTTGTGTCATCGCACAGGGTGAATGAAAACGATAACGGCGCGATTGATAGGGTCGCGAAGCTGTGGGGACAGATTGCCGATCGCACGAATTGTGCGATTGAGCTTGTCCACCATCTACGCAAGTTAAACGAGAATAAAGAGGCCACGATCGACGATGCCCGAGGAGCTGTGGCGCTTATCGGAGCCGCCCGTTCTGTGAGGCTGCTGAACCGAATGTCGCCTGAGCAGGCGAAGGAGGCGGGCGTTCCTCCGCACGATACCTCCAGCCACTTCTATGTCATCACGGGAAAAGCGAACATGACGAAGCAAGACAATCGCCGCGCCTGGCGTAAGCTGGAGAGCGTCGGCCTCGGAAACGGTGACGGCCTGACTAGGCCGCAGGATCACGTTGGTGTTGTGACGCCGTGGAACTGGCCATCAAAGGCTGAGACCGCCGCTACAGCAGCCGGTGCAGTGACGCCTGAGCAGATGGAATTGATTTTAGTGCGCCTGGAGAATCAGACCTGGAAACCGGGTCGAACCTCAGGAACGAACTGGGCCGGAAACCTCGTCATGGACGTGCTGGGACTCGACGCTAGCGAGAAGGAAAATCGGGTGCAGGCTGACAAGATCATTGCGGGTTGGAGAGCAGACGGAACCCTTGCCGTCGAGGAAGAGCAGAACCCCGCCAATCGGCATAAATGGCATGTGCTCAGACCCACTCGACCAAGCCCAAGCTGGGTGCGCCAACTACCGCGCTAAGTACTGCGCTAACTTGATTTTATAGTTGACGCAAAGAGCACTTGCGCTGCGTCAACTACCACCCTTGAGGGGGTGTTGATGCAGTGCTGTGCGCCAT
The DNA here is from genome assembly GCF_023073515.1 of Bradyrhizobium sp. 17. Lineage (NCBI taxonomy): Bacteria > Pseudomonadati > Pseudomonadota > Alphaproteobacteria > Hyphomicrobiales > Nitrobacteraceae > Bradyrhizobium > Bradyrhizobium sp. 17. The sequence goes on from NZ_JADPJQ010000130.1 coordinate 750,935, forward strand.
CTTGTCGATTTTAGAAGGTAACGCACGAACGGGCGAACAGAGTCACCCCCGTGCTGGGTTGATTTCCTTGGGCCCTGTTTTGCTGGGCAAGCGCTTGATCTCGTTGGCCATGGGGCCGATTTCCAAGAGGGGGTAAGGGCCATCTCGATCCCTAGGCCGGCCCGCCTTGGCTTCCGGCCGTACAGTCATAGAGTTTAGGCCGCAAGTTTCCAAAAAGTGTCACGGGCAAAAAAAGTTGCGAAATCCGCGGCGTCGCGTGTGCAAGTGCGGTCCGCGGGGGTGACCGCTCCAGAAGCCTGACCTACCCCTCTGGGCCCGGTCACATCGGCCCAGAGCCGAAAAGCACCAGAGGCCGCGCCTACATCACAGCATGTAGAGGTTCCCATTTAATCACGCAAACCTAACCAGCCGCTATCGCCCGCTGCCTTCACCGACCTTGCCGCGTGCCCATCTGCCATCTGGATGAGACGCTCGACCTTCGACATGCTAAGCGCCTGTGCATCGGTATTGGCGACGATGAAGTCGAAGCCTTGCAGCCCGGCCGCGATCATGTTGTTCACGGCATTGCCACCGGTACCGCCGACCCCAAACACGGTAATGCGCGCCTTCATCTCGCGAATATCGCTAATGTTGGCCATTTTTGCCTCGCAAATACTCCACCGAGCTGGGGAATGAGAGGACACGGATTGCTATACGCCAGGACTTTGCTCCGAAAGTGAGCGCGGCAAGCGCAATCACAAGCGACGAGCGGCCACTGGAGAGATTTTCAGGCACGCACCTAGCGCGGCATATGTCAGGTCTCGGCGGACACCGGCTGTTCTCCTTGAACGAACCGAGCGGCAATCCGCTGATGATGACCGGCCAATGACGGCAGGCTAGGCCCCGATGGTTAACGATTCCTAAGGGCGAGCAGCGGTTTACCGCTTGAGCGTGACCGTGGGGATCGCGTGCCACCATCTGACCTCATCGCGAAAGTGCGCCGGCCTCGCGTCTGAGGGCAGGCGGGCAAGCCTCGAATGGGCCACTTCCAGACTCATTCAAGTCTTCGCATGTGTTTCGGCATGGAATAAGGACCCCGTTTTCGGGGTGATCGGCATCCAATCGGGGGTCTGACTCATTTCCGATGAAGTTTGCGGGGCGACT
>NZ_JADPJQ010000080.1:0-40404 GCF_023073515.1 Bradyrhizobium sp. 17
TCAGATTGATGATCTGGTCCAGCCGCGCCCGGAACAGATCGTTCGATCCCGTCGTCTTGTGCTTCTTCGGTCGCATCGCCACCTCCGATGCGACCACCGAATCATGACTGGCGATTCGACGGAATCCTGAAAATGAAATTGCAAGGTTCCGATGCTCCAAGCATCAAAATCCTGCATTCCAAAAACAGTCCACAAAGACAAATGCGATCCTAGCTCAATCGCTTAGCCGCTCTTCACGGACGACTGTCTATTCGCACGGAGCCAAGTTTCGAGGGCACTAACAAGCACAACTCAACTGACCAAACTGGGCGAACTCTCCGCCCCCAATACGGAGAATGCCTTTGCTATCACCTTGTGCCGGTGACAGGCATACCCGAGTAAAGCCGCCCAAAGGATCTCGGCGAGAAGAATGCCCGTCGCGGTGCCGGTTCCGCCAAACAGAAAGGTCAAGGCAAGTAACAATGGCCCAGCCACCATCGCACAAATAAACTGAACAGATGCGTACTCCTTGCTCAAGCCTTCGGCGAGTAAAGTGTTTACACCGAACACCGAACTGACCGCCGAGAACGCTGGGGTGAAGGCAACGATCCGCAGAACGCGTGCGGAATCGGAAAATGCCGAGCCACCGAGTATTTCCACTATTTCTGCGGCAAACGCGAAAGTGGCGAGCCCACAGATTGCGGCAGCGATTATGACGGCTAAATTAACTACCCCACGCACGCGCTGCTGAATCCCGCCGTTCAGGCTGTGTCTAGCCGTAACCAAGAACAGCGCTTGGCTAACCGGGGCAACCACTCCCATGATCGCAAAGCGAACCCGATCGGCAAGCGCATAGATCGACACATGCACCGCACCGCTAGTCACGGATAACATGACTATCCCTAGGTCACGAAGAGAGGCCGTCGCAATCAGCGCGGCGAATTGCTTAGAATCGCTTCTGAAAATTCTAAGGACCCGGAAGGCGGACGGCCATGATCCTGCTCCTCCTTGCTGCCAGACCAAAACGGAACACGCTATAAGCGCCAATAATTGAGTCACCGCTGTTAATGTCAGGATCAATCCAACGTCACCTGAATTTCTCACTAGCAAATAAATCAATCCGATCCAAATTCCTTTGCTGAGCGCGCTTATGCCAGCGAAGGCATATATTTGGCCAATGCTATAGATTATCCAACGCGGCGTAAGACTGGTCGTGACGGGCAACATGGCGGCTGCGATGACGTAAAGCCAATTGTGATCCGTGACAACATACGAAGCGATCGCGAAGGCCATCAGAGTGGGAATCAACAAAGCGGATTTGAGCGCGGTCGTATCGATCGCAAGCTGCCGTAATCCTCCTTCCGACTTCGCTCTGGCCACGAGTAGGGGGCCATTCACATTGAACGAAAAGTCGGAGACCAAAAGCACGTAGTTGCTGTAACTCAGCAGAGTCATATAAATTCCAAATTGCTGCACTCCAAGTGATCGAGCGATGTGCGGCAATGCCAACAGTGGCACAAGGAAATTAATCGCCTGAACACAGACGATCGCCAATGCGCTTTTTCCTATCATCCGAAACACGGCGTGTGGTGGTCCTGAATTAAACGTTCCCGAGCCTATTGCCGGATCAACGACTTGCCTTTGCAAACCCACGTTTGACAATTTGATAGGTAGCGTAGACTTGCGGCACGTGGAGAATTCGGAATAGCGCCTTCTGGCTCAGTGTCGGCATTGATCCGAGACCCTTTCCTTGAATCTCGGCCAGCCAGGAAAAGTCGGGCGGTATATCTCCCAATGCGTCAAGCCGGCGCTGAAGATCAGCTCTATTAGTGCTTGCCAGCACTGAGTTGTAAATTTGAACAGCTTTCGAGCTCACTACATTGACACCAAACCGACCTTCTATCCAAGACGACCCCTTCTCTCGTACGCGCTCGCGGAGCGCTTCATCTCTCTGAATGCGCTCCATCGCCTCCAACACGCCCTCGATATCTCGAGCAACTAAGCCTCCCTGCTCGTGCCCGACAACTTCGAGTTGGCTGTTATCCCGAAGCGGCGTACTAAGAGTGATAACCGGCGTGCCGCAAAGTAATGCCTCGCAAAGCACCATTCCAAAGCTTTCGCCAATCTCTGCTATGTGGAGAAACGCATCCATTGCGCAATAAAGTGATCGTAGTCGCACATCATCGTCGATGGGAGCTAACATCACTATCCGGTCGCGAACCGATTGCCCGAGTCTAGCGACTTCTTCCGCATACTCGGGGGGTGCGCCGACGAGTACCAAACCAATGTCATTGCCGCTCGCTAATGCTCGGAGGAACACTGATAAGATTTTTGGCGACCACTTAGTAGGCATCGGCTGGCCAATTCGGCCAAAAAGAAATCGGCCGGGAGGCACGCCGAGCGAGACCCGAACTGCATGTCGCTCCTCTGCCTCGATAGCTTTAAAGTTGGTCGCATCTACAGCGTTCGGCAGTATCGTCGCGGTCGAACTGTCCCGAGACGCGCGCCACATCGACCACTTAAACCAACACCAACGCGATAGCAAACAGTGAACGTCTATAAGATGGCGAGCCTCTGTACCATCATATCGGGCAAAAACGTTAGTTTCGACGATGCGCGCGCCCTGTCCCTTAAATGCCTGAATCAGGGCGGTTTCACGCTTGTTTGGGTAGCCCGACCTATGGAAGTGAACAATGTCAGGGCGCCAACGAATTGCCTCATCGATAAAAGGATAAGACTGATCATTTTCGTCGGGCGCAAACACAGGCACGCCGGAATCGCGGAAGAAGCGTTCGCGGGGCCCGCTCGCGTTATATGCGAGCACAGCTACACTCACGCCCGCTTGTTTGACGCCGAGTGTGAGGTTCTGGGCAACGCGCTGAGTACCACCGATGCCGAAGTCCGTTACAACTGTGAGAACCCTCATGCCCTCACACCACCTTGGCTCGGCTGGCGCAGCACGCTCACGCCGCTATCTTTAGATTTGTTGCCATACCTGCTTCGCGCAGCATTCTTCGCGAGTACAACCGCCGGCATAAACGAAGCTAGAATCACTGCTGAAATCCAGTTGGACCTTCGAGCGAATACCGGACCCGTAAGGTATTCAGCGAAAAATACGATCAGCAGACCGAGCAGAGCCCCCCGCAGTGCTGGTGAATAGGGAGAGGCCAGCTTTCTTAGCAAGAAAAGACAGATAAGAAGCTGGCTTATCAGTCCAAGAACCCCAAAGTGAAAGAGACTCGCAAGCAGCGCATTGTGAATTTCTATTCCCTGCGGCAAGTCCTCAAAGGAATAGCCGTGCCCGAGCATGAATGAGCCGAAATCAATCTGCGCAAGCGTTTCGGATAACTGATCTTGGCGGTATCGAACCGTCGTGTATTGGTCTCCCATCAACAACAGTTGCAGTATGCGGTCTCCAAGCAGATTGGATGAAACCAGAAGATACGGGATCAGTGCAGCCGGTATGGCGCTCCCCGCAACCAACAGAAAAACGTACCTTCGCGCCAACAAGAGCTGTGCCGCCAAAGCCGCAACAACCGAGCCGACCGCGGTGAGCGAAGCAGAGTAGACCATGGAGTAACCATCGACCACCATGAAAAGGACTAAAATAAACGTCGTCAAGACCTTCCTGTTTGGGGGCGCTCGGTTCAGGAGAAGATGTAACGCAAGCACCATCCCGATGCCGGCTATTGCGCCCGCCTCGATAGGATGTTCCGCGAGCCCCGTTGACCGGAGCCAATCCTGAACTCCCTCGCTAAAGACGGGTGAGATGCTGGTGAACAAGCGGAATTGTCCCTGAAGGATAACGAACGCCGACGATATTGCTGCCGACAAAGCTATGCACGCAATAGCTTCATTGATCGTCAAAATCTTCTTGCGATCGATCAAGGTCGCCATCAAAAACATGGCGATCATAGCGACAGAGACAACGATGCATTTACTCAGGTGTTCTCCTATCGCGGCACTTGGAATTGTTGACACAAGGGCAGCAATCGCGAACAGGACTTGGCTTACCACGATAAGGCGCAGGTCCTTGTCCCGGGCGGCAGAATTTGCTGTCGGCGCAAGCAGCAATAAGAGAATGCAAAGGGGCGCGAGGGCATCAAATACTGTCAAACTCGCAATACGAATTGCGCTCCAGACCGATACAAGCAGGCAAGCCATCGCCATATAGCGGGCAGGAAGACGCAACATAAATATCTAACCCTGTTAAGTTGACTGCCTAACTGAACATTACACCAATTTTCCGTTCGGCTTAGTTCTTGAGATTTTGACTATCGTCGCGTTGCCAGACTTCCACCGATCGGACGGTGATTGGAGATTTCTTTCCCGAGCCAAGAACCAATATCAGGTGCATGCGATCGAGAATCCCAAAGGCCCATGAAGTTTCGGCTTTTGGCGGCGGCGGCTGATCATCGAACTTCGTCCAAGTGATCGAATCATTGCTGGTTTTGCCGTCTAGGAAAAACGTCATGCTCCCTCGATGTTCGTCTGTCGCGGGTACCCACAAAGCACCAAATTTGTGAAATTCCCGCCAGTCAGAGTTAGACGGCGCAGTCTGAATCCCTTTTGCATACGGACTTCCAAAATCGCAAAACCGGTTGGCTCCGCACGAGCCATAAGTGCCGTACCAGTGGTGAATTCCCGCGCCGTACTCGTTCTTGGTACGACGCCAGCTTCCCTGGAGGTCATATTCAAAAAAATCCACTTCGGCAGTATTCAAATAACCCGATTGCTGACCCTTCCAACGCGATTCCGGCCAGTTCAGCACTGACTCTAGAGTCAGTGACCACCATGCTGGCCAGACACCTTCCTTGAGATCAACCTTCTGCGAGTCGAACGCAATCTCCGCTTCGAAGTAGCCCCCGCCACCGAAAGCTATTCCAGTAAAATGAGGGGGGGCCAAGGTTCGAGCGACGGTGGTTATGTTGCCGTCGTATTCCGCGCCCCCCGTCACGAGCTTGCCGTCCTCAATCTTTGTCGCCACTTCATTACGCGGTTTGAAAAAATTCATTCGATACCACTGAAAGCCGGGTGCATCCGCCCCGGCTAAGTCAACATTATGAGATCCGAACTGCCGAGTTATGAACGTTCGCGTCTTATACCCGGCTTGAAGAGCCGCTTCGGGAGGCTCCCCATGGACGCGCTCAATCAGAGCAGCCAGAGCGATCGTAACCGCTGCAACTCTATAGGTCACAAGTCGAAAACTGGTCACCAGCGGCCTCTTCGCGGCTATCTTGCCTTGATCGTATATCTAAACGTCTTCATACCGCTCATCGTACCCAGGAGGGTGCCTAATCGGTCGAAGCTAGGTATGCGCAGCTCGTTGCATTTATCCGAATTGAAGTAACAGACTTTGACATGAGCGGCCTTCCACAATTAGTTCTTGATGCTTACAACGTGATCGATGAGTTCGGGATTAACAGAGTGCGAGCGCGCAGCAGCCTCCAAGCACGGCCGATTTAGGCTGTCGCGGAGACTGGGGCGAATTTGACTGTTCGGGCTCGCCCTGAAGAGTCAGCCTCGATCCATTTTGTGAAGCCGTTTGCGCGTGCGATGGCAAAAGGAAGAGCAAACTAACAGCAGTGAATAGTGCGGTTAAAAGCCTAATCACGGGCGCCATGCCTTTCATCAAGCGAAACCCCGGGCACACTGACAATCAATCCTTCCCTCCTTACCCCCTTCGCAAACGCTTCGCGCGGAACTGCGTCAACGTTCGATAGGCTCGCAAGAAGCCGCTCCTTCTGCAACCAGCCGATACCCATCAAAATGAGCGCGGCATCTTGCACGAAATCGCTATTCACCAAGCTTGCAAATTCCGCTACCACCCTTGCCTGCATCGACTCGCTCAGGCTTCCAAATGCTGCGAGCGCGAGCCGATTGCGCCGAAGCGCAATCCATCCTTCCAGAGGCCCGCTCGCATAAGATTGCTCGAGAAAAGCAACCGTGCTGTCCTCGAAGCCATTGCGCAAAACCTCTCCGGAATACAGCATGAGCCACGAAAAGGAGTCGGTCGGATTGAACGCCAAGACTAATCTCAGCCTCTCATCCGCCGCGGTCACATCGCGATCTGCTTGATCTGGGTCCTTTCGCCCTATCGCCTCTTCAGCGATCCGCAGCCGTACCAGCGCTTCCGCGCGCGGCAAATCGCTGCGCTCGACAATCGGTTTGGGGCTGGCCAGTATCGATGCCAACACTTCGCTCAGCGTCGCTGATTTGAAGCGATCGTCGGCCAAAATGCGCGCCGTCACGTCTTTGGCCGGAGCCGCCGACCGGAAGGCCGGCAGCGTGACGGCGGACCAGATGACACTGGCAAGACCGAGCAGCAGCAGCACAGATCGTGCGCATCCTTCGAGACGCCTGCTTCGCAGGCTCCTCAGGATGAGGGCCGGTTGCTGCCCTTGGCGATGATCGCTACTCCACATACCCATATCGGGCATAGTATTTCTGGTAATAATAGCGGCCGTGGTAGGACTCGTAGCGCGACATCAGCTTGGTGTCGGCCTTGTTCAGCACGACGCCCAACAGCTTGTCCTGAATCTCCGGCGCGCCGCGTAGATTATGGCGGACGACGTCGATCTTGGTCTTGCCCCACTCCACCACGAACACGAAGGAATCGACGAAGGGCGAGGTGACGCGCACGTCCACAACCGGCGCCATCGGCGGCATGTCGAGCACCACGTAATCATATTTCGAGCGCAGCAGCGCCACGAGGTCGCGCATCGACTTGGAGGCGAGGATCTCGTTGGTGTGCAGCAGCTTCGAGGTGGTGCCGGCGGGCAGAATCGCGAGCCTGGTCTGCGGGTCGATGCTGATGACATCCTCGAGCTGCGCCTTGTGTGCGACGATGTCGACGAGCCCGGCTTGCGCCTCCGGCAGCAGGGCGCGCGAGAGCGAGGGGTTGCGCAGATCGGCATCGATCAGAATCACCCGCGCGCCGCCGTGGGCGATGAGCTGCGCAAGATTGGTCGAGAGCGTGCTCTTGCCCTCGTTGGGGAGGGTCGAGGTTACCGCCAGCACGCGGTTCTCGCGCACGATGGAATTGAGGTCGACCGCCACCTTCAGCGACCGCACCGCCTCTGAGAAGCGGGACAAGGGGTTGTCGACGACGTAACGCAGCAGATCCGGCTCGGGATTTCTTTTCTTGCGACCGAGCTTGCCGGGAAGCGCCGTCGCGGACGCCTGCGGGCCAAGTGCCGGCAGGATAGCCACGCAATTGGTGCCGAGCTGCTCCTCGACCTGGCCAGTGGTGCGGAACACCCTGTCGGAGAGCTCGCGCGCCATCGCCGCGCCGAAGCTCAGCATCAGGCCGCCAAGCAGGGCAGCCGCGAGGATGACCAGCGACTTCGGCGCGCTCTTTACCAGCGGGGTGGTCCCCGCGCTGATCACGCGTGCCTCGGTGATCGGGAAGGACTGCTGCTGCACGCTCTCCATGTAGCGCTGCAAGAAATTATCGTACATCGCCTGGTAGCTCTGCGCGCTGCTCTCGAGCTCGCGAAGCTGGACCTGCGCCTGGTTGGTGAGCTGGGATTCCGAAACGATGTTGTTCAAGCTGGTCTTGATGGAGTCCTCGCGCGTCAGCGCGATGTCGTAGTCGCTCTTGTAGGATTCCTGGATGCGCTTCAGCTCGTCCTGGATGTTCTTCTTGATCTCCGCCATCTGGGTGCGCAGGTTGACGGCGGCGAGATGGTCGCGGCCGTATTTGACCGACCAGATCGATTCCTTGGAAGCGAGGTCGACGTATTGCGCGCGCAGCTTGACGATGGTTTCGTTTTTCAGCGCGTCGGCGACGTTGGCGTCGGGCACGTCCTGCTTGAGAATGTCGGTCAGCCGGTCGAGCCGCGCCTTGGCTTCCGCGGTGGACGCATGCGCCAGAATCAGCTGACTGTTCACCTCGGACAGCTGCTGCTGGTTCATCAGCCCCTTGCCGCCGGTGTCGATGATGTTGTTGGCGCCCTTGAAATCCACCACCGCTTTCTGCGCCGCAGAGGCCTGAGTGCGCAGCTCCTTGATGCGGTCCTGCAGCCAGACGCTGGCGCGGCGGGTGGCCTGGTATTTCGCCTCGAGCTGGTCGACGATGTAGGCATCCGCAATGGCATTGGCGATGCGCGCGGCTTTGGCCGGATCGCGCGAGGTGAAGCCGATCTCCATCACGTAGGTTAGGCCGAGGCGCTTGATGGTGCGGTTGCTCGCGAATACGCCAAGCGCCTTGCGCGTCAGCTCGAACTCGGACGACGGACGACTTGATGAGAACAGGCCGGTGACCGAGCCCGTGATCGCGCCGAGCAGGCCGCCGCCGCTGCCAGTGAATTCGGGATCGTCGGTGAGGTGCAGGTCGCGGATCACCGCGAGGCTGATGTTCTCGGATTTCAGGATCTCGACCTGCGTCTCCACCGTCGCCGAGTCGATCGCGATGTCGCCGAGCACCGATTGCTGCTGGAATAGCTGCACCTTGCGGGTGTCGATCACCATCGAGGCGGACGAGGTGAACTGTGGCGCGGCAGTGAAGAGATAAAGCAGCGCCAGGATCACGCAGGCAGACACGATCGCGATCATGGTCGGGAACTGGCGCCTGATGATGTCGAGATAGGAGGTCAGCGTCTGCGACGGAGAACCGTCAGCCTCGGCGAAATCACGGTTGATCTCCGAGGTCCGCTTGTTCACCTGCAACATCTAGCAATTCCTGAAATGGATCGATGTGTTTATGGATTGGAAGTCTGCCGAGAGCCCGCGGCGTTTCGGAGCGAACCTGATCCGTAAAGCCGACGCCGGGCGCAAGCCTAACACAATGTAGTCTGCAATTGAACGTTGTTGGTGCAGCGCACCGTGCCGCTGCCCCAGGATCTTGCATGAAGCTTAACGGCGCGAACGCGAAAGCGGCGCTCGGTGGCGCCGCTTTACTGAACTTGACAAGGGTCTCTAACGCACGGCTCAGCGCGGGCTAACCTGGTTGACGGTCGTACCGCCCACCGAGCCGCTGCCAATTGTGCTGGCAGAGTTGGACGAGTGCAGCCCGCCGAATGTGCTGGCGCCGCCACCCGATCCGCGGGTCGGAAATCCGCCGGTACCGGTCGGACCACCCGAGCCGGAGCCGCCGCCACCGCCGCCAGCCGCCGCGATCGCGACGTCGCCGGTTGCAGCCTGGTAGGCTGCGATCACCTCAGGGTTGCCGCTGCCGGCGATCGCGGTCTGGATCTCATTGGCGAAAGCCTGGTCGGTCTGCGCCGCCATGCGGGCGACCTGGGCAAGGCCGGCCACGATCGCACGCATCTGGTCCTTGGTCGTCGCCGGATCCTTCAGAAGCGCGATCAGGCCCGGCAGCGTGGTGGGATCGGAGGCGCCGAGATCGCGCACCCGCGAGATCAGCTGCGGACCGCCGGTCGGATATTGCTGCAACAGGCTGGTGGGCGCGCCCTTGAAGTCGGAAATGACCTGCGTCGGCAGCTGGCGCTGCGGCGGATAAACGGCAGCGCTCGCGGCCGTGGCAAGGGTCGCGGCAAGCGCCGCGGCCGCAGCCAGGCGAAGCGCAACCTTGATAACGCTCATAATCAATCTCCAAAAAATCAGCTGCCCTGCCCCGGGCAAATGGCCGTGCAGCGCGAAACGTACCGTAAGTAGAAGGAGCTGTCCAATTATTCTAAAGACTTCGTAAACGGCGCAACTGCTTCAAATCTAGACAGTTTTGTGAAGCTCGCGGGCGCGGCGCAAGCTCCGCGCAGGCTGCGTCTGGCGCCCCTCCTCCCGCCGTTCGGCGATCTCGTCGCCGCCATGTGGCGCCGCCTCGCCGGAGCGGAACGACTGCGCCAGGCCGGCGCCGAAAAGCGCAAAGAATGGAATGCTGTAGCCAGGCACCTGGAGCGTGAAGTCCAGGCACGAATGCAGCAGCGAGAGAGTGGCGGTCGCCGCTGCCGCAAGCGGGACGATGACGTCCCGCCGCCGCGTGAACACGCCCTTGGCGAGGACGAGCAGCATGATCGCCCAGCCGAGCGCAACCAAAAGCGCCACGGGAATGCCCACCTCGGACGCAAGCTCCAGCGGCGTCGAATGCGCCGCATCCCAGACGCCGCGAATCGAGATGTAGGGGCTGCGGTAGGGCGGAAACGCCCATTGAAACGTGCCCATGCCCGTGCCGAACCAGGGATTGTCGGCGATGATCCGCAGCGTGGATTTCCAGGCCTCGATGCGGCCCTCGTCGACCAGGCCCTGGCTGTCAAAGCGGCTGGAGACCTGGCCGCCGAGCAGCTGCAACAGCCCCAGAGCGATGGCAATGCCGGAGCCGAGCGCAATCCAGATGCCGGTGCGCGGCGGCAGGTCCTTCCTGAGGAAGATGGTGGTTGAGACGATCATCGCGACGAGCGAAAGACCGACGCCGGCACGCGAGGTCGTCATGAACATCGCCATCAGGCAAATGAGCAGAGACAGCAACTGAGGTACAATTTTCCGTGGAGCAAGATCGGATATCTGTCCCCAGAGGCGCTTCCATTCGACACGCCGCTCCGGCAAGCGGCGGCGGACGCTCTCGAGGATCAAAAGAATCCAGATCACAGCACAGGAGCCGAAGTAAGCCGCAGCGGTGTTGCGGTTGATGAAGGTGCCGGTGACGCTGCCGAGATAGGCCATCTTGTCCCGCCACAGGATCATGGTGGGCTCGATCAGGAACGAGGCGACGCCGTAGAACGCGTAAGCCGCGCCCGAGATGGCGATCACCCAAAGCAGCCGTCGCGCCCGCTCGCGATCGGCGCCGACGGTGATACCGAGGACGATGGCGAGGATGTTGGCGAGCGGTGCGCCGAGCGCGAAGAACGCTTCGTTCTTCACGATCGAAGCCGAAGGGGCGATCGGCACGCCCAGAAGGTCTGAAGCCTGTTTCCAGATCGGCTGAAACGGTGCAACCCAGGGACGGTCGGAGAGCTGCTCGTGCAGCACGAAGGCGTAAGCAGCGATGATGAGTCCGATGCCTGCGAGCAGCCAGACCTGCTGTCGGCGCAGATCGCGCGTCGGCGCGAAGATCACGGCGACCCCGAGGCACAGGCACCAGAACGCAATCGACAGGTCGTTGGTCGAGCCGAACGGGAACGGCGCGCCAGCCGCGACGAGGTACAGGATGAAAGTGGCCGGAAGGCTCCAGGACCAGCGGATGTTGGGAAGCCGAAGGCGCATCGTCGTCAATGGCAGCCCAATCTTAAAAGAAGCAATCGATCGGATAGATCTTCAGGTCCACGTTGAGGCGGCTGACCCGGGTCTGCGCCCGGAAACCGTAGAATAGCCCAAGATCGTCACTCCCAGGCTCGAGTTTTATTCCGGGGGTTAATTCATCCGGCGGGACCAGAAGCCCGATGTGCCGGTTTATGCCGGAGATCTCGATCCGCCGCTCTCCCTCGCCGAAATGGCCGCCAAGCTGGGTCACGGTGACCTTGGGCATGCCGCGGCGCTGATGACAGACCTCTTCCTCCCATAGCTTGGTCTGCTGGACCAGCGGTTTGTCTGATCTATCGGGAACAACGATGTCCGAGAAAGACGGGTGCAGCATCCCGAAGAACTTGCTTTCCCTGGAATTCGCCGACAGCCGGACGGTGAACGAGAGCTCCCCGTTGGCCCCCTTGAGGCGGTGCAAGATCGGCGCATCGGGCTCGGCGGAGACCAGCACGTCGATGCGATGGCGCACGCCGAGCTGCTGAGTTTGGCCGGCAGCCTCGCCAAGCGGCGCTGCTGCCGCGAGAACAAGTCCTAGAGAGTACCAGACTGCTTGCCGTCCAAACCGCATGAGCCCTCGCCACACTGCGGGGGTGACCGATGACCGGCGCCCCTTGCTCAGTGGTGCCTTGATCCATATCCCGAGCAGTACCGCCGCGATCGCTAAACGAAAATGGCACCGGGACAAAGCCCCGGTGCCATCGCTTTTGGTGGATCAAGCTCGCTTGTTACGGCGCCAACTTGATGTTGTTGCGGAAGATCAGGGCGTTGTTTCCGAGGTTCACGGCATCGTTGCCGGTCGCCATGATCACACGGAGGTAGTTCAGGAACTTGGCAACTTCGACGTTGCGCGAGTTCGAGACATAGATCACGTCGCCGGTCTTCATCATGACCTTGGTCGCGAGGAAGAAGCCGCCCGGATCGCGGAAGTTCACGTTGAAGATGACGGGGACAGTCTCTGAGGTGTACTTGCTGACATCGATGCCGAGCTGGGCAGCAACCTCACGCGGTTCGCGGCGATAGAGATAGACCGAAGCCGGATCGGCCTGGCCGTCCAAGAGGCCACCGGCCTTGCCCACCGCTTCGCCAAGATTGATGCGCCAAGCATCGAAGTTGAACTCGCCGCTCTGACCGCTTGCGCCGAACGCCAGAAACTTCTGCTGCTCGCGATAGACATAGATGCTGTCGTCCGGACGAACATAGATGTTGTTCTCGGGCGCCATCACGAGATTCTCGAACGGCACGGTGGCGCGCCTGCCGCCACGCTCCAGCATGACCCAGGTCTCAAAGCCCTGGCCCTTGATGCCGCCTGCGCGGGTGATCGCGTCAAGCACCTTGTCCTTCGCACCCGCGGCGCTCGCCGGATAACGCGCCGGCAAATTGACCTCGCCGAGCACGCTGATGAGCTGGGTGCGCTGCGAGGCCATCGCAACGACGACCTGCGGTTCGATAGCACGATTGGAAATTTTCTCGACAATGGCGCGCTGGATTTGGACCGACGTAAGGCCTGCCGCCTTGACCTGACCGGCATACGGCACCGTGATGAAACCGTCATTGTCGACCGACTGGTCCGGGATGGTCACGAAGTTGCCTGGACGGACGCCGGCTTCCGCCGGGATGAACAGACCACCCGCGGCGGCTTCGAAGATGGTGACGGCGACGACGTCGCCAATCCCGAACACGATGCTGGCCGGCGGCCGCTTGTCCGTGAACGCCCCCGCGAGACCCTTCGGTTCATGGGTGTGCAGAATGTTGACCGTGGCCGGGTTGAGCGGCACGAGCTCGTAGGCCGGCGCGCTTTCCGTCTGAATGTGGTTGTTGACGTCGTCGGTTAACGGTCCCGAGCCGGGATTGGTCGAGCAGGCGCCAAGCGCCAGAGCCACGGCTAAAAAAGCCGGCTTCAATACATAGGTCTTAGCAAAGGAATGCATCAACGCGCCCCGATCGTCCCGAATTACCTCAAAGTGGTACGGTCTGGCGGGCGGCGCGACAAGGGTTCCGGGCCCAAACCTAGGGTAAACGATGCAATGAGTCGGCCAGTGTTGCGCCAACGCCACTACCACGGAACCGAACTAACCCTTTGTGACTGTTTGTTGTAATTCGTGTGCCCGATCGGCAGGCATACGCTCAACCCATGGGCGAGGCTTTCTCAACCCCACCCGTCTCTGCTATTGCTCCGGGTGTCTCAATGCGGAGCTCCCGGCGTTGCTTTTACCGCTACCTTCCCTCGCAATGGCAGGATGGCTGCTCACCGGCGCAGGATCAGCAATCGGTTCTGGCCCGTTGGAAGCCTCGTCCATTCAGGTGGCGTCGTCCGCTTCCGTTTGGAAATTCACCCGCACCCAAGGGACCAAGGAGGGCGAGACTTTCGCCTCCGTCATGAAGACCGCCGATACAGCCCAATCCGACGCGGACTTCGCCGGCCTGATCGTCCGCTGCGCGCCCCAGGGCAAGATCGACGTGTTGGTGGCCTTGATCCGGCCCTTCCCGCCCAGAAGCCACCCCAAGGTCACGCTTTCCTCCGCGGCGGGAGGCACCTTGACGTTCGAGGCCAGCATGGCCGCTGCGGGGGCCGCCGTGCTGCTGCCTGACGAGGTCTCCGCCTTTGCCGCCGGCAAGTGGCAGACGGCGCCCTCACTTTCCGTATTGGTCAAGGAGAGCGACAGCGAAATCAAAGGCGTGGTGGCTTTGAACGGGCTTCGCGAAGCCTATCATTCGCTGCTGGCAAATTGCGGCCAATAGACAAAATTTAGCCATACCACTTAACGGTCTTTTCAGGGTCGGGAACCTAAGGTCCGGAGCACGGAGTGTTTCGGAATGACCGAGCTTTTGATTTTTTGTTTTCTTGTAGGTGCAGTGCTGGGCCAACGCTTTCGCGTCTTGGTGCTCCTGCCGCTGACTTTGGTGATGATGCTTGCCGCCATTCCCGTTGGATGGGTGGCCAATGTCAGCTTCCTTGAAGGCTTGAAGAACCTGGTGCTCGCGGCCGTTGCTCTCCAGGCCGGTTATTTGTTCGGCTCGGCAGCGCGCTTTGCCCTCGCCAGCGCGCGTGCCGCCCGGGTGTTTGCTCGGCCGGTCAACACCGTTCGCTGATCTCGTTGGCGGAAGATTCAAGAGCTCGCCTGCGCAGCGCGAGGCGAAGCTTGGTTGCGCGTGAGCCCCGTTCGTTGAGAGCAGACCGCTGTTTGAAATCCGATCGACCGCTTGTATGGTGAGCTGATCTGTTCAGGATTCCTTCGAGCGCGCCGTTTGTCCTTCGCTTATTTTACCCTCATCGTTGCCGTTGTTTCTGCTTCCGCTCTCGAAATGGCCGGCGCCAAGTTTGGCGCACAGCTCGGGATGATGGCGGCAGGGCTCGGGCTGTTGACAGCGTCTCTTAACGCGCGGAAAGCTGACCGCGATCACTATGAGCGTGGCACGGCCTGGGTTCGCTGGATCTTCATCGCGATCCCCCTGTGCGTTGCGATCCAGTTGCTTCCGGTCTGGCTTGCGCTCGCCCACCCGATCTGGACCAGCACCCATGACGCTTTGGGCGACTTGCCGTTCGGCTATATCACCGCCGATCTAGGTCTGACGTTGAACGCGCTATTCCTTGCGCTTGCCGCCATCTCCTTGATCGGAGTTACGATCCTGGTCGCCCGGGACCGCAGGCGCGCCGAACTGGTCCTGTTCGTTCTAAGCGGCGTGACGAGCCTTGCGGCCTTGCTTCTGGATATTCGCCGCAGCTCGCCCGCGGGGAGCACACCGCCCGACCTCGCAACGACCTTCGCCGGCTTGGGTCTTCTGCTCAATCTAGCGGTGATGCAGCTTGCCGCGGAACGCGCCGAGACACGTCATGCCGTTGCTCGCTCGGTGGCGATCGGCCTCTGTGGCCTGGTCGGAGCTCTGGTCTCGGGCGCTGCGATCTTTGGCCTCTCAGGTACCAACAGCGCGATCGCCGGGGGCTTTGGTGTGGTGGTGGTCTTGCTCGTTCTAACCGTTCGCAGGTTGGATTTGTCTACCCTTGCTGCCGCCGCGCTGACCATAGCCGCTTTGATAGGCGCGGGCATTATCCTGATCTTCCTCTTCGAAAAGAGCTCCGGGCCAATGCTGTTGCGGCTTGTTGGCGATGTCCCAGTTGAAACGAAAGCCGCGATTGAGCGGATGCTGGCCGACACACGATGGTTCGGTTCGGGTGCAGGGACGTTTGTGGGTTTGGGGCGGATCTATCAAACCGATGCAGGGGCGGCATTGGCCGCGCCCTCGGCGGCCGCTGCGATCTATTCGGAGATGGGGTGGATCGGTCTTGCTGGCGCGGTGATCGTTGCCCTGACGCTTGTGGTGCGCCTGGTCCTCGGTGCCATGCAGCGCGGCCGCGATTCGTTTTTCCCTGCGGCGTCGGCGGCCTGTCTGCTCTTTGCGCTGGTCGAGAGTTTCGCCGGTCCGGGACTGCTGCACCCATCAGCAGTCCTTTGCCTTGCGGTGATCGCGGGACTGGGATTGTCGCAGAGCGTCAGCCAGTCCTCACGGTAGACGCGCCGGTCATCAGGCGTTGCGATCGCCGCCAAGTGAGGCCCAGTAGTTCGGATTCTTGGGCATCTGGATGCGGACCCAGCGATAGGATTTCTTCGACCAGGGGAGGATATGCCCGGTGAGATTGTCCAGCACGAGATCGCCGGAGAACGTGCGCACCACAACCACAAGATGATGCTCACCCCAGGTCGTCACGACCTCGCTGAGCAACACCGAGCGCGCTGGGAAGCCCTTAGCGATCAGATCGTGACGCTTTGTCACGGCGTAATCGTTGCAGTCGCCGCTGGCAGGATGCAGCAGCCACTTCTCGCCGCGCAGCCCTTCCGAATTGGGCTCGGGTCGGATCGCGCTATTGACCCGCTGATTGACCTCCTGAAGCAGAGCCAGCCGCTCGGCCGTGAGCTTTAGACGACCGCCCCTGAACACGATTTGCCCCGGTCGCGGCTTACACTCGCCCTCGTATTTCAGGCAAAAGAGCGTGAAAGCCATCGGCGCCAAGGTCGGCTGGTCGAACTTGATGTACTGGATGGCGCCGCGCAACGCCAACGGCGCACCAACAAAGGCGGCCTCGGCCTTGTGCTGGCCCGCAGCCAACAGAGCGGCGGCAACCGCCAGGAACTTTAAAGTTTTGCGCATGTCGCGCTCCCCATTCTTGTTGGGGAAACGCTACGCGAGACCTCTTGAAATACGGCTCAAAGGCCCGGTGGCCCTTGAATCAAAACGCGCGCAAGTCGTTTGGAAACAATTAGGAATACCGATCCCTAACATGTTCTGCTAAGAGCGATCACAACGTCCGTTCCCGATGGCTGATGCGATTCGACCGATCTGATGGGCCTATCCAAACGCTTTACAAGAAAGATCAAGCCCCGACTTCCCGATGGCATCCGGATCTACGCAATCGGGGACGTGCACGGACGCGCCGATTTGCTTCAATCCCTCTTAACCGTCATTGACGCCGACCTTGCCCGATCCAACCCCGGGCGAGCCATCCAGGTCTTTCTCGGCGACTATGTCGACCGGGGTCCGGACTCACGCGCCGTGCTTGATCTCCTGATCGAACGCTCGAAGTCGCATGAGACGGTCTGTCTCAAGGGCAACCACGAGATCTTCCTGCTCGAGGTCCTCAAGGATCCGGCAAGATTG
This sequence comes from Bradyrhizobium sp. 17, assembly GCF_023073515.1. Lineage (NCBI taxonomy): Bacteria > Pseudomonadati > Pseudomonadota > Alphaproteobacteria > Hyphomicrobiales > Nitrobacteraceae > Bradyrhizobium > Bradyrhizobium sp. 17. Next base: position 16,828 of record NZ_JADPJQ010000080.1, read on the forward strand.
CAGGAATGGCGCCATTACGGAGGCCTGCTGACCCTTGTCTCCTACGGCATTAACCCGACGATGAATCCGACGCCGGAGGAGCAAATTGAGTTGATCGAAGGCTTGAGGCGCGCGCTTCCGCCGGAACATCTTTCGTTTCTTCAGCAGCTGCGCTCGTCCTTCGCGTGCGGCGACTTCTTTTTTGTTCACGCCGGCGTCAAGCCCGGGGTAGCTCTCGAGCGTCAAAAGGAGGAGGATCTGCTCTGGATCCGCGAGGAATTCCTCGAGTCCGACAGACGCTTCGGCAAATATGTCGTTCACGGCCATACCCCGGTCAGCGCTCCGGATATCCGGCCAAACCGGATCAATATCGATACCGGCGCTTACGCCACCGGCAACTTGACCTTGCTCACGATCCAAGGCGATAGTCTGCTCGCAATTTAGGGCTTTTGCAGAGTTGCTGGCCAGCTCCCGCGCTCCGTCTCACGAGCATCTCGAACTCTTATGAGCCGCATGATCTTGCTTCGCATCGTTGGCGTCTGCATCGCAGTGATATTGCTGCTTTATGCCGGATTGGGACTTTATGGCGATCTCACGCGATCGAACTTTCGGGCGAGCGATTTGTTCTTGGGCGAGTTTCCGCCCGAGAAGGCCGATGTAGCCTCATCGGGCGTTCTGGCGCCCGTTTCATTCGAGGGCGACTTGCTCGCGAACTACGCGGCAGCGAAAGCCGCGGACTTTCTTCACCATCCCGCAGCCGATGCGAACAGCAGAGCTACCGAGAACAAGGCGGCCCAGGATGCCGTGGTTGCGGCCCTGAAAGTATCGCCCATCCGGCCCGCGCTTTGGCTCACGCTCGGCACGCTGAAGGCCCAGTCGGGTGAGCTAGTGACGCCCGCAGTGAAAATGTCTTACCTGGCCGGCGCGGTGCCGATCGCCGCCGCCTTCGCACGGCTCCAAACCGTCACCTCGAGCGCGGCGGCAGCCGACGAAGAGATCAAGCTTCTGGCGCAATCGGACGTTCGCTCGGCGCTTGCCAACCGCTCTCGCTACGAGCAGCTCCTGATCTCTGCCTACCTGCAGGCGACGCCGCAAGGCAAGTCGCTGCTTCTGGAGGCCACGCAGGGGACCGATCCGAAGTTCAATCAGATCTTGCGGCGGTACTGATGTTCGAACGCGACTTAGCCTTCTGACTTGCAGTGAATTTCAACGCGTCGCTTTTGGCGCGATCGGCACGAAATCCTGCTCACGGCGCGGTTGATCCGGTCGCCCCTGGTAGACGAACATGCCCTTCTTGGTCGAGACGATGTCGCCGCGCTGCAAGCTGTCGTCGTTGAGGAGGCGTTCGGTCGCGACAAGGTCCGGATCCTCCGGGACCGGTTTATAGAGCTCTGGATGGTCCCGCCGCTCGCGCGAAACCTCCTTGGCTCGTCGCCGCGCATCTTCGATACGCTGACGCCATTCGTCACGGCTGACTTCCGGCTCGCTTGGTGGAAGATAGTCGTTGACCGAGGGCTTCGGCTCGGTCTGGGCAAAACACGACGCCGGACTGGCGAGACCGAAGCCGATCGCAGCGGCAACGGTCAGAACCGCTCCAGACAGCCGCCTTGCATGAGCTAGTGAGGTGTAGGGTCGCGCGGTTCGCACGCTGTAACTCCAGGGCAGAGCAACAAGAACGAGCAAGGGCGGGAAACTTCTCGTCCATTCCATTCAATGTATATGCTTGCCGATTGCACGAAAGCCAAATCGCGGGCAAGCTTCGTGCTTTAGCTCGCGAGGGTATTGACCAGTGGTCCGCAACATTATTTTCCTAATTCTGACGATTTTTTTGGGGACTCACTTTGCAACAGCAGGCCAGATCGAATACCCGCAAGTGATCCATACGCAATACGAAGCCGTTGATCAGAAGGCCGGCGGTCACTTCGTGCTGTGGTCAGAGCGGGAAAAGATCTTCTATGGCCTCGACCAGAAGCATTTCCCGGGAGCTCGGTTCGTCGACATCACCCAGGTAACTCCAAGCGTGGGGTCGATCACGCTGACGTATGTCGAGGTGCGGACCGTCAGCAGCACGACGTCGGACTATTTGTATCTGGCGGGAAATGTCCGTTTCCGCGTCAGCGGAATGGCTCTCAAATCCAGCAACTTCCCCGCCGGCGGCGGAATGACACCCAACGCACAGTAGGCGACTAGCGCCTGCTCGACCCACTACCCCGCGTTCTGTTGCCGTAATAGGGGCGCGCGCGCCCTCCACTGATCAGAGGCGGCTGAATCTGGCTTGGGATATTCCGCGTAGCCGTGCTCGGCGCGGGCTGCGAGGGATTGACGATGATGACATTTCGGTTGGGGGTCGACGGATCATTGACCCCCTGGGCCAAAGCGCTTGGAGCCCAGATGCTTGGGCCCCACGTGCTTGCGGTCACAAAAAGCGCAACTGCGGTCAGGACTAATCGTTTCATGAGATGCCTCCCAAGCGAGAACATCGGGAGGCGATCACCGTTCCTTCACGGTTGCTTGGGTCGTCATTGCCGAGGCACGGCGATCAACTTGCCGTCTCTCCAGACCCCCTGAGCCGCCATCCCGCTCGGCAGCTTGCCCGGCGCCAGGTTTCGGGTGGCTGTGGGTCGTGAGGCGCTCTGGGCCGTTTGGGTTTTCTTCGTAGGGGTGGTCACGATGCTGGTGCTGGTCAAATTGGCCTTGTCCTTGGTCCCTTGTGCAAAAGAAGGTTGCACCAGGAGAGCCACAAACGTGAGTGCTATGAAACCGTGGCGCATGATCAAAATACCGGAAAGAGGAGCTCATCGGACTGTCACAGCTTTCTGCCCAAAAGCAAGCCCCGAAGCTGTTCGACATGGGCTCTTGCAAGGCTGGCGATGAGAACGGCTTTCGCAGCGATGGGATTTGACGCGGAAAAGCCTAGCGAAACAGCCTGTTCCGGGTTACTTGATCGGCCTTGATGACCGACCCCAGCGACACCGCCGCCGGCGCGCCAAATACGCACGCGATCAAGGCCGGGTTTGTGCGTCTCCTGTCCGGGCGGATTCGCGACCTATCCGGCGACCCCCGGCAGATCCGCGAAATCGTATACGAGCTGGCTCGCATCAAGCTTCTGGAACAGTTCACCCATGGCGACGCGCGGGAATCGCGCGAGCTCCAGGAAGTGCTCGAACGCGCCATCCGGGAGGTTGAGCTTTCATTTGAACGCAGCGAGCGCGACGCACTGTCCAAAGCGCCTGACTCGGCTTTAGGCGTCGCTTCGCATCCCTCGCCACCCAGTCCGCCTCAGCCCGTTCCGCCCTCGCCGCCCGTCCCCAAGCCTGCGGAAACAGGGCGCGGTTCTGTCGCACCGCCAAGCCCGCCCGACCAATCTCGGCGAAGCGGCATCCTCAACTCCCTCATTCGATCAGCCGCCATCCTGGTCGTCATTGCCGGTGCCAGCGCGGCGGTTACTTATTGGCCGCGGTTGAGGACACAATCCCTCGCATTGTGGCAGTCCGCGACGCTGTCCAAGCGCACCTCCACAAGCCCCGAGCCTCACCCCACCGTGGCTGTGACTCCATCGAGCGGTGAGAGCGTCGAACGGACACCGGATCAACCGAAGGAGCCGGTGACGGCTGCGCAACCCTCGATGCCGTTGCCAACGACCTTCGGCGTCTACGCCCTGAGCGAGGGCCAGCTCCAGGAGCTCAAGCCGGTCCCCGGGAAGATTCCGGATCGTCGTGTCGCGATCTCAGCAGCAATCACCACGCCCAGCGCGACGACCCTGACAAGCGGAGATGTCAGCTTCATTGTTTTCAGGCCCGACGGTGGTGTCGATGCAACCGGGACCGAGGTTCGAGTAGTCGCAAAAGTCTCCCGAGCGATGGGCGTCGATGCAACCGGGAAAGCGGCCATGGTCACCGCCGGCGACACCTGGGTCATCCGCAGCATGTCCTTCCCTTACAAAGTAGGTCCGGTCGAGGATCAGCCGAGAATGCTATCGCTGCAGCCTGAGCAGGACGGCTTTACGCTTTCGCCGGGTCGCTACGTCGTGGTCGTCAAAGGTATGGGATATGACTTCACGGTGGCCGGGACGCCGACTGATCCCAACCAATGCGTCGAACGCATCAATGCAACGAACGGCGCGTTCTACTCCCCCTGCCCGCCACGACGCTGAAGCGCGATAGATTGGGATGAACCACAATCGCGCTGTCGGTCATGTTGAGCTGATGTTTTCGACCCGCTACGCTGCTCTTTCCGGTCATGCTCCCGGCGCGACGCGTTTCGTTCATTTCTTGGCCTTGGCGTCTTTAGGCGCATCCGCCGGCGCATCATCGACCTTGCCGTTGTTCGCAACGCATTTGCTGAAATAATCGCGCCGCTCCTTGGCTGTCCCTGCGCTGCCGGCAGCGGGATTGCCGATTTGCTTTGGGGGATAGGCCTTGGCCAAAGCTGCGTCGCATGCTCGCGCTACTTCTACCGTGACGGCCGAAGCCGTTACTGGCGCGCCAATAGCCAAAACAAATGCCAATCCCATCGACGTTTGCAAATTTCTGGAGATCACCTGGCTCGCTCCTTCAAACCGTCCGAGAACAGGACGGGACCATATCAAAACCGGCAGAAGAGCCAAACGGCAAAGCGGCGCCCGCATTGTCCCGTAGCAAAGCTGTTTAGCGAGAGATTATGCTTTCGGATCGAGATATCCATCGTGTCTGGACCTGCTGCGTTTTGCCAGACGGCAGGGTGCCGCCACACCTTCGATCCCAACTAGCTATTGAGCTGCGGCGGCTTCAGGTTCGGAAAGCGCGTGAGCATCGCGGTCCTGATAAACCTCAGATGAGCGATGGTGTTTGCCAATTTCTTGAGCCGCCGCTGGCCGTTGGAGATGTCGGCGGCAAAGAGATCTTGATGATGACTGTCGATCGGCTCCCGTTCGAGATATTCATCGGTGCCGTTTCCGAAGGTGACGGATGCACGCGCGAGTGCGTCATCAACACGTCGTCCGAGGCCGACCTGCTCCCTCTCCGCATCGCGCAATGCCGTATCGATCGCGACCATGACGGCTTCGATTCGAACGCGGTCGGTCTCCGCATCGCGCTCGATGGTACGGGCCTTGAAGCCTTTGTCCTCACGGCGGGAGCTGAGAAAATTGTGTGCGCGCGCTCTCAGGAACAGCTGAAACATTTGGGCCATCCCACGTTCGAGATTTGGACCGCTAACATCGGTCAGACATAGTTAACAAAGCTTGAAGCTTGTGGCTGCTCCGCCTGGCTTTGTACGATCCACGCCCGCCAGGCTCCTTCATGTTTGGAATAAAGCTCAAGCCATCGAGCTTCGTCCGCCGCGGCGGCTCCATCGCCCGGACCGATTTGAACCGTCTCTCCCGACGTGATGTCCAGCGCTTCGAACTCCGCCGTTTCCGGAAGCGACAGCCCTATCAGCACCCGTTTCCCTTGCGCATCAACGAAATACCTGCGGGGCGCGTTGTGCCTTTCAGTCATTCAAACGAGCCTCGTCCATGATCCAAGGACCTGGAAGATCTTTCAGGTGTCGATCATAGGCGCGAACGAAACCCATCAAAATAACGATGCAAATAATCGCGCCCAGCAATGCAATCAGATACGTCATTTACGCCTACCCTAACGCGGGCCCCGGAAAAATCGGGGCGGCTAAACTTCCGCCGTGAATCGAGATGTTCTAGGTGACATTGGCCAAGCTCTCAAGAATTGCGACAAGTTAACCTAACCGCACATGGTTATTCGATCATGCCACAGAGATCGCTCGGCAAACAGGCCAGGCACGAAATACCATCATTAGGAGGGCGACCGACTTCGTCCCGCCCCTGTTGCGGGAGTATAGGGCGCGTAGAGACGATATCTTGCCGATCGCTTGCGTGAGCGCCACGCCCTCGCACCATAGCCGCAAGCAAAACCGCCCGCGAAGATCGAACCCAAAACCACAATTGCCAACATTAGAACGCCCCATTTTTTCGGCGCGTTCCTCCCATTGCATTTCATCTTGTCGTTGTGACGACTTCAAGATCGGCACCGCTGAAAGTTTTGCCAGGCGATGACGAAATTTGTGCAAGGAGCTGATTGAAGTTTGGTCGTTGCCGGACAGCCGCGGGCCGGGGAATGACAAACGTCTCACTGATTGAAGTTGGATCCGGCCGGATGTTAATCGGGGTTCACGCAGTCAATGCAGCCTTCAGAACCGGCGGCCGACAATTCGGCTTCCAGCCATTCAAAGCGCGGTGACGGCCGCCGCTGATCAGCATTGACACCTCCGTGATAGTACGGAGCGACAAAGCCGGATTAGACGCGTTAAGGTTGAGCGGTTAGCTTAATCCGCGTTGTTTGTTGCGAATTCTTACTAATCACTTATCCCATCGTCTCACCGGGCTCCCCCAAGCTCGGCCCCACCCAAGCAAAGCCGTCGAGCGACATGGGTCCGCTTGGCGGCTTTGTCCTTGTCGCGACGAGAGGATGATTTCGGTTATGGCGCGCAAGCCCTGGTCGTTCAAGGAAGACCGCCGGCTGATGGAGTTGGCTAAGTCTTCGGCTTCATTGGAGGAGGCGGCGAAACAGCTCGGACGATCGCCCGATGCGATCAAGCGCATGGCCTTGCGCCTTGGTCTTTCGTTGAAAACGAAGGCGAGAAAAAAGGCCTAAGCGAGCGTGCGGCGGCTTCCGCCAACGACGTCATGATGGCCGCGGGCGCGCGATCGCCGGTTCTGACGAAGAACGAATGCGTCGTGTTGCTGATCGGACTAGAGCAAGGACCTCAAGGCAAGGTGAGGTCGCCGTCCGTCCCGAAGGCTCGACTCCGGCTACATGAAATAGATGCGCTCTAGCCCGGTTCGCCAGGGAACCGAACCAGCGCGCTCGCGTTGACTTCAACTTCATCGCGAGGTCTGGCCGTGGCCCATCTTGCCATTTCCGTCATTCTGGTCTGGTTGGCTATCAATATCGCCTTCGTGGTCTTGCGCTTGCGAGCCACCCGGCCACAGCATGGTGGCAGCCCTCGGCAGGCTTCCATCGCGCCCTACAATCCCGCACCCGCTTCCCTCCGCCATCGAATGGGCCGCCAGAACTTGGGAGCGGAAGGTTAAGAAGCATTTTCGATAGGGTCCCCGGTCCGGGGGCAGACGGGTCCCTCGCCTGCCCACCCCAAAGGCCGGTTCCACATGCCTCGCCCGCGCATTAAACCCTATCTTAGCGCGTCCTGATTAGGATCGGTCGACGCTTCCCTCTGTTCCGCCGGGCCGAATGAGATTGCAGCGACCGACTTTCGTATTTGCGGCGTTCGTGCTCGCGAGCACGGCCGCGTTCGGCGTGGCTGGCCACTTTGCGGCAACTTCGTTCATTCGGTACCAGCAGGCCCACCAGCTCGACGAATTGACCGAGGTGGTTCTGCGTCGCGCCGAATTTGCGGTCGACTTTGCCGGCGCGAGCCTGGGCGAACTCGCGCGGCGCGATCTTGCCGATTGTGGGCCCGCGACGCTGCAGGCGATCCGGCTCCACGTCTACCAACGTTCCGCGATCAAGGATGTGCGCCTCGTCAACCCGGATGGCTCAGTGATCTGCTCGGCCTATTCCGAAACGCTGGAATTCGACAAGGGATGGATCGACCGCCGCGATATGCTTCCCTCCCGCGACAAGAGCCTTTCGCTCTTCCGTGTTGAGCAATTCGGCGGCGATGCTCTGGGCGTGCTCAAAGACATCAACGGCAATGCCGCACTGGTCGCCATTCTTGGCGTCAACGCCAGCCTGTTCGACATCATGCCCGCCGAGTTGCGCGCCCACAGCGAAGTGATCCTCGCGTTGAGCAACGGCGAGAAACTTGGCGAATTCCTGCTCGATCCCGACAAAGCCTTGCAGGCCCCCATCGATCTCGACAAAAATTCAGCTCGATTCCCACTCCATGCGACCATTCGCCTCGAACGCGGCATCCTCTCGACGTGGAACAACGAGGCTTACTGGCCGACGCTGGCCGTAGCATTTGCAATCGGCGCCCTTTTCGGCGGGCTTTTCGCGCGGAGCCGCCGCATGGAAGGGCCCGTCGCCGATCTCGACCGCGGGCTGACCGCGAACGAATTCAAGCCGTACTACCAGCCCATCTTCGAGCTCAAGACCGGTCGGATCAAAGGCTGCGAGGTGTTGGCTCGGTGGCTCCTCAAAGACGGATCGGTCGTGCCTCCGATGAACTTCATCCCGCTCGCGGAATCCAGCGGCCGCATCCAGGTCATGACCTGGCAGATCCTGCGATCAGCGCTGTCGGATCTGCAGCCGCTGTTGAAAGCGAACAAGGATTTTAAGCTCTCCCTCAACGTCGTACCAAAGCATCTCTTGAGTGCGGGCTTCATTGAAACGCTCCGCCGCACGGTCATGGCGGCGCAAGTCTCCGCGCGCCAGATCGTCATCGAGGTGACCGAGCGCGACGAGCTCGACGACCTCGCACGCGCCGCAGCCGTGGTCAGCGAATTGCGGGACTACGGGTTTCGCGTCGCCATCGATGACGTCGGCGTCGGTCATAGCGGGCTATCCCGGCTCAAGGGCCTGGGCGCCAATACAATCAAGATCGACAAATTTTTCGTCGACACGATCACCGTGGACGCATCGACTGCCACGATCGTGGAGATGCTGGTCGCACTTGCGAAGGACCTCCAAATGACGGTGGTCGCGGAAGGCATCGAGACGGAGGAGCAGGTCCGGGCGCTTATTTCATCCGGCGTAGAGGAGGGGCAGGGCTATCTGGTCTCCGCCCCACTGCCCTTCCCTCGATTCAACGAGTTGGTCGAGTCACGCTGCTTGGCGCAGAGCGCTAAATTGCCGACCGACGCGGCGTTGGTGGCCTGAAAGGATTGAGCCGTTAACCCGGGACGGCAAACGCGCCGCGCCGCGCCCCTTGCTCAATCAGCCTTAACGATACTCTCATCTTTCAACGCGGCCTGGCTCCGGTCCGGCTATGGTCGTCCAATGCGCCGCAACCACCTTATCGCAGCCGCAGGCGTCTGCTTCGCGCTCATCGTCTATGCCACGCTTGCGAGACTGGCGGGGAGACCCGTGCTTATTGGCCATCACGAGGCTTATTGGGTCGTCGTGATCGAGCGCTTCAGCGCCTACGGGTTGCTGGGATTTCTCTTGTCCTTCCTGTTGCCCGGTCGGCTCACCCTCGAATGCTCGCTTGTCGTGGCCGTCGCAATGGGGCTGGAAATCCTGCAAGCGATGACGCCCGATCGTGATCCGGGTTTCCTGGACGTGCTGCAAAAAGCAGCAGGCGGGACCGTCGGGGTCCTCCTCGCTCAAACAATCCTGGCCTTCTTACCGAGGCCGCCCTCCTGAGCAGATGCATGGCCTGCACGTCTGCATCGGGGAAGTGACCGTCCTTATTTTATCATTTGTCCGCGTAGTTCACCGCCCGGGTTCGCGGCCGTATGAATGTTCGCATACCATTTCCCAGCCAGCAGGTCCGCAGCCTGAGCTTCGGTGAGCGTTGCGCTCCCCTGAATCGGGCTTTGGACCGTCTTGAACGGCAGCACGATGCCGGCGTTCTTGCCGGCCTCCACGGGGCCATGGAAATGTGCCCCCATGGCTGGCCCGGTCAAGCCGGCGAAGCTGACTGTGTAGGTCAGGGTTTTCGCCTCCGTATCGTAGGTCGCCTCGGCCTTGCCTGTTCCAGGCGAGTTGTTCGGAGGCACTTCATTGCTGCCTTTTAAATCGGCCTGCAACTTCACGAGCTCTGCATTTGCCGTTGCGGCTGTCATGATGATCAGCGCACCCAGCATCGCCGCTGCCAACAGTGTCGCGTAGCCTCGATCGCTGTCGTTCCTCATGGCATCCTCCTGCAGGCTCTACGGCCCGCTGCGGTTAAACCCCGGCCAGCAATGAAAATTCCGGATGGAGATTTATGCCTGATTCGGAACAACTATCGCGAGAATCTCGGCTCCTTATACCCGGAGCCTGATGGATTGCGTGCGGGAGCTAAGCCGAGCGGCGCCGGCCCAGGAACTGGTTCGGCGTCAGGAGTTCTGCCATCTGCCGATGGGTGGCCTGGAGCGCCTCGATGGCGCCGTCCAGATCAAAATCGGCGTCCCGGACAGAGGCGAAATATTTGGCCGTCAGCGCCAGATCGAGCTTGACGCGGGTTGCGCCGTCGCGGCTTTTGCGGCGGTCAAGTGACAAATGGATGGCCCGCATTCGTGCCTCGGCAGACGTGCAGCCGCTAAGCTCGGCGAGTTCGTCATAGGTCATCCAGATCTGTGCCATGTTTCAGTCACTCCTTTACTCGGCATCAGCTTAATTTTGGTTCTTAAAGCTTCGGTTGCCGCGATGCGCGCGCCCACCGTTTCGCAGCGATAGGGTCAATGCGAGCTAAACGAAGAAGGACGATCGTGCCGAGCCGCCGGTGGGTTGCATACAGCGAAGATCAATCTATGCTCACCAGATCGATCAACTATTGAACTGAGGCAATCGCATTGGGACAGGTCACTTCGGAAGCCCTCTCCTTGATTGATGTCGTCTCCCGTGGCGCCACGCGGCATGTCCTCGCCTTCCGCAAACGTCCCGCATGGCTGACGCTTGCGGTGCTCGCGCCGGGTGCCGATTTGGTGCTGGCCGCGGACGCATGGATGATCGTTGATTTCACCTCGAGGTAAGCAGACATGACCGACCGACCGACTGTCCTCGTTACGGGAGGCGCGGGCTATATCGGCTCGCATGCCTGTCGCGCCCTGACCGCCGCCGGCTATCAGCCCGTCGTTTATGACAATCTGTCGACAGGTCATCGCGGCTTCGTCGCCGGCCCGCTGGTAACAGGCGATCTGCTCGACGGCGCCACGCTGGCGCGCGCCTTCGCCGAGCACAAAATCATGGCGGTCATGCATTTCGCGGCGGCGAGTCTCGTCGGCGAGTCCATGACCGACCCGCAAAAGTACTACATCAACAATGTGCAGGGCACGCTGTCGCTATTGCAGGCGATGCGCAATGCGGGCTGCCATCGTATCGTGTTCTCCTCGACCGGCGCCGTCTACGGCAATGCCGATTCCAAGGAACTGCCGGAAGACTTCCCCTGCGCGCCGATCAACCCCTATGGCGCATCGAAGTGGATGATCGAGCGCATGCTCGCCGATTACCGCGCCGCTTACGGCTTCGGCGCGTTCTGCCTGCGCTATTTCAACGCCAGCGGCGCCGATCCTGCCGGCGGCATCGGCGAATTGCGTGACAATGAAACCCATCTCATTCCGCGCGCCATGATGGCATTACAGGGCCATGTCGATTTTGCCGTGTTCGGTCAGGACTACGACACGCCCGATGGCACCGCGATCCGCGACTACATCCACGTCACCGACCTCGCCGCAGCGCATGTCGCGGCGCTGAAGCTGCTGGAACAAGGGCATGCCGGCGGCAGCTTCAATCTAGGCACCGGCTCCGGCTTTTCGGTACGGGAGATCCTGACCGCCATCAGGCAGGAGACCGGGCGCGAGGTGCCCCACACCGTCAAACCGCGCCGCGCCGGCGATCCCACCTATCTGGTCGCCGATCCCTCCGCAGCGCGAAAAGCGCTGAATTTCGTGCCGCGATATTCGGATCTGCCGACTGTAATCCGCACCGCCTGGGCCTGGCACCAGAGGGCTCATCCGCTTAAGCAGCCCTGACAACATCCTCGAAGTCGATCAGGCGGGATAAGACGTGGCCTTATGGTCTATTCCGTTCTGAGCCGAGCGATCCCGGCGCAAACGGATGGCGCGATCGCGAACGGCCGTCGAGCCCCTTGGGCAGCTTGTCGGCGTTGAGCTTCACGACCGCACCTCGGGCGTCAACGGCCGGCACCTCGTCCTGGCTGTAGATGAGCGTCGCCTCGAAGGTCACATCGGGGGCCTGCTCGGCCGTTCCGGAACAGGTCGCCATCGCACCGCTGCACACGCCCGAGAGCTTGACCTCGACCTCGTCGAGCCCGAACACGGTCGGCGGCCCCTCGGCATGACGCCGCGTGGTCAGAACCGCCGTGAAGCGCTGCTCGTCAATTCGGTAAGAGCCTCCATAAGTGAAGAAGCTGTCGCTGCCGGAGATTCGTCCCTCCGCCAGATGCACGACGCCCGTGCCCTGACCGCGCGGGGTCCTGAACCAGGCCGCATATTTGCCGTCTCTCAGCATGAAAACATCCACCGTAAAACTCCAACGTATTTGCAACCAACTCTGGGGCGCGACAATGACCCGCGCGGGGAGCATTCCGCCACGGTTAACGCCCTGCAAAATCAACCCGTCAATTTGACGCCGAGGCGCAGCGACGCGGGCGCACGCTTCCCGTGCGGCGGGCAAGAAAGCTGGAGCTGGACCCTCGTTGCATACCGCGCTAAAAACGATCGGCGTGCCGACCTCGTTTGGCAGCACGCATATAACCGCTATCAACTCCAGCCAGCTCGTGACAGCTAGCCTGTCACGCTGGGAGGAAGTGGTCGAGATCGCCGCCGGTCAGCAGGCGACGCCGTATCAGAAGACCGAGGCTACGCTCGCGCCCATCATAGATATGGAGAGTGCAGCGGAGAGCCACCCGGTTGAGGCCGTCCCAGCCGAATGAAATTATCCATCCAGCTTGCCGGCGCACTGTCTTCTCGGGTCGCCGGCTTGAACCTCTTCCTGATAGAGTGCACCAATATCAAAGAGTGATTCCGGTCACACTTGCCTGGGCGTTTCGCTGCTAAGCATCGGGCCTGGATGGGGACCGGCAAATATTGGTCGAATTGGATGAGAATTGCCATGAAAAGCCTGATCGGCGCTGTTGTCGGCACATGCTGTCTTGCTGCTCCGGCTTTGGCGGAGAGCCCGACCGCCATCGTCGAGGACGTGCAAGGCAAGGTCGACGGTGTCGCGTTCATGGATTATGTGATGCCGGGCAAGATCATCAAGCTGGGGCCCAAGGCAACCATTACGCTCAGCTATCTCAAATCGTGCCAGCGCGAGACCATCAGCGAAGGCGTCGTCATGGTCGGCACCGAGCAGAGCACCGTGCAACTCGGCGAGGTCAAGCGGGAAAAGGTGCCCTGCGATACCAACGCGGCAAAACTGTCGGAGCGCGAGGCGAACCAGAGTGCCGCGACGACCTTCCGCACCATGCGGTCGGACGCCAAGGGCAGCGCTCCGGCCAAGCTGCCGACGCTCTACGGTGTCGCGCCGTTGGTGCAGGCGAAGAGCGGCAGCACCCTGGTGATCGAGCGCACCGATGGCAAGGAGCCCACGATCAGCGTGCCGCTCAAGAGCGAGACCATGGTCGGCGGCAAGTTCTATGACTTCGCCAAGGCCGGGAAGTCGCTGACGCCGGGCGGCAGCTATCTCGCCATCCTTGGCACCAAGCGTTATGCCTTCCAGGTCGATCCCAGCGCCACGTCGTCGCCGACGCCGATCGTGGGACGCCTGCTGCGGCTCGAATAGGCAGCTAGCGACGGGGCGATGCGGCGGATCGGCAGACGGGACATCGTTGCAGCGATCCTGATTGCGCTTCTTGCAGGCGCCGTCGTCACGTCTCCGCCGTTCCAGACGCTGCAGGGCCTGTCGCTCGACATCCTCACGGCACTGCGCGGCAAGCTCGTCGGCGACCACCGCGATCCCGCGACATCACCGGTCGTCGTCGTTGCCATCGACGGCGAGACCTACGACACTCCGCCGTTCCAGGGGTCGCCGACGCTGACCTGGACGCGCGAGATCGGCCGGGTGCTCGGCAGCATTGCCGACGGCGGCGCCAAGGTGATCGGCTTCGACGTCATCTTTCCGAGCTCGATCGAGCGGTCGGAGATTCCCTTTGGCGATGCGCCGCTTGGCGCGCGACTCAAGGGATTCGACCGAGACTATCTCATCGCCTTGCGGAAACTCTCTAGTGACGGCAAGCTGGTGCTGGGCGAGGTCCTCAGCAGCGATCATCCGGACCGCGCACAGCAATTGGCTGTGGGGAACAACGTCCGCGGCCTCAACGTCTATACCGATACCGACCATGTAATCCGGCGAATGCCGCTGAGTTTTCCTGTCGGCGACATGCCAGCTCCCGCAATGGCCGTCGAACTCGCCACCCGCGCGCTCGGCGCAAAACCGCAGACCGCGCCTTCTGGCGTGACTGCTTTGTCCGGCTATACGATCCCGAGCGCGGTGCCGAACACGCTAACGCTCAATTTCCGGGGGCTCGGCCGCGACGTGCCGACATATTCGTTCGCAGACCTGCACGCCTGCGTCGAGAAGAACGACCGCGACTTCTTCCGCCGCGCCTTCGGTGGCAAGATTGTGGTGCTCGGCACGATCCTCAATGTCGATGACCGCAAGATCACCTCGATGCGTCTTTCCGGCGGCTATGACGGAACGCCGGCCGCAAGATGCGCCCTGCCCGCACCGGCAACCACCGAACAAAAAGCCCGCAGCGACATCGCCGGTGTCTTCGTGCATGCCAACGCGGTGCGAAATCTGATCGAACGCGATGCGGTGACCGAGCTCGGCTTTCCACTGCGGAGCATTCTCACCATCGTGTTCGCAGCGATCGTGGCCTGCGCGGCCTGCGTGCTCGCACCGGGTGGCGCACTGATCGCATGGTTCGGCCTCACCGCTGTATACGCCGCTGTGGCTGTCGGTGCATTCGTCCATGCCTTGGCGCTGCCGCTGACGGAGCCGGCACTCGCAAGCCTTGCCGCGCTCGCGATGATGATCGGCTACCGTTTCGTGCTGGCCGATCGCGACGAGCGTTTCCTGCGCAGGAGCTTTGCGTTCTATCTCGCCCCCGAAGTGATCGACACCATGGTTGCCTCCGGCAAGATGCCGGCGCTCGGCGGCGAAATGCGCAACGTCACCATGTTCTTCTCCGACCTGAGTGGCTTCTCCTCCATCGCCGAGACGATGACGCCGGGCGAAGTGGTGACGCTGATGAACGAATATCTGTCGGCCATGACCGACATCATCGAGAGCCATGGCGGCTATGTCGACAAATATATCGGCGATTCCATTGTCGCCATGTTCGGCGCGCCCGCCGACGATCCCGCGCATGCGCGCCACGCCGTCCATGCCGCGCTGAAATGTCACGCAAAGCTGGCGGAGCTCAACGCCGGCAGCGCCGCTTTCGCCGGCCGCGGCCTGTCGCACCGCATCGGGCTCAACAGCGGCGAGGCTGTCGTCGGCAATATCGGCTCCCGCCGCCGCTTCAACTACACCGTGATGAGCGACACCGTGAACGTCGCCTCGCGGCTCGAAGGCGCCAACAAATATTATGGCACCGCAATCATGGCTTCAGAAACGACTGTCGCGCAGACAGGCAATACTTTCACCTGGCGCGAGCTCGACGCCATCAAAGTGATAGGACGCGGCGAGGCGATCAAGGTGTTCGAGCCCCTCGCGGAGAAGGGCACGGAGAGTGCCGGGCAGACGAAGGTTGCCGCCGCGTATGCGGAAGGGCTGGCGTGCTGGCGGGCAAGGGAGTTTGCGAAGGCGGCTGATGCGTTCGGGCGAATGGCGGAAATGGATCCGGCGTCAGCGCTTTTTGGCAAGCGCGCGACTGCGCTCGCTACAAATCCACCGGGGTCGGATTGGACGCCGGTGAACATCCTAGAAGGAAAGTAGCGCAGCGTCCCACCGCTTTTCGGGTCCACTCCCCGCTAGAACGGCAACCCCACGTAATTCTCCGCCAGCAGACGCTGCGCCGTCTCGGACGACAGCAGATATTCCAGCTCCGTCTGCTGAAGCCTCTCTTCATACTCGGAACGGTCGGGGAAGCGATGCAGCAGCATCGTCATCCACCACGAAAAGCGTTGCGCCTTCCAGATCCGCGCCAGCGCCTTGGCGGAATAGCCCTGGAGCCCGGAATCATCGCCCTTCTGATAATGCGCGAGCATGGCGTGGTAGAGATAATAGATGTCGGAGCCGGCGCTGTTCAGCCCGCGCGCGCCGGTCGGCGGCACGATGTGGGCGGCATCGCCGGCGAGAAACAGGCGGCCGTAGCTCATCGGCTCGGCGACGAAGCTGCGCAACGGCGCGATGCTCTTCTCGATGGACGACCCAGTGATCAGGCGATCGCCGACCTCGTGCGGCAAACGGCGCTTCAGCTCGGCCCAGAACGCATCGTCGCTCCAGTCCTCCACCTTGTCGGTGAGCGGCACCTGGACGTAGTAGCGGCTCAGCACTTGCGACCGCAAGGAACACAGCGCGAAGCCGCGCTCGTGCTTCACATAGATCAGCTCCGGCGACACCGGTTTCGTGCGCGACAGCACGCCGAGCCAACCGAACGGATAGATCTTCTCGTATTCCCGCAGCACGTCCTTCGGGATCGACTTCCTGCTGACGCCGTGAAAGCCGTCAGCGCCGACGATATAGTCGCAATCGACTCGGACGGTTTCGGCATTCGAACGATAGGTCACGTACGGCTGGTCCGAGGTCAGGTCATGCGGCGTCACGTCCTCGGCATTGTGCACGACGTTGCCGCCAAGGCGATCGCGCGCCTCGTAGAGGTCGCGCGTCAGCTCGGTCTGGCCGTAGACCAGCACCGAATTGCCGCCGGAATGCTTGTGGAGGTCGATCTGGGAGAGCACCCCGTCATGGGCGATCTCGAATCCCTTGTGGATCTCGCCCTCGCGGTCCATCCGCTCGCCGCACTGTGCCTCGCGCATCAGCCTGGCGAAGCCGTGCTCGAGCACGCCGGCGCGGATCCGGGCAAGCACGTGGTCGCGGCTGTACTTTTCCAGCACGACCGTGTCGATGCCCTTGAGGTGCAGGAGCTGGGACAACAGCAGCCCGGACGGCCCGCCGCCGATGATACAGACCTGGACTTTCATTTTTGCGTCCTCCTCGGCACTTTCTTGCAGATTCAGCGCCGCTGACGGATGGAGGCTTTCGTCTTTGTCTTGTACTATTCGAACATGAGAAACCCAGCCCCCGCCCCGGCAATCCGGGTCTACAATTTGTTCGGCGAATCCGGTGATCTGCCCGATGTCGTGCATTGCGAGACGATAGCGTCGCGCTCGGTGCTGCACGATTGGACGCTCGCCGTGCACCGCCATGCCCGGCTGCACCAGGTGCTGCTGATCGAGCGCGGCGGCGGCGAAGCGACGCTCGACGGGCGCGTGGTGCAGCTGAAGCCGATGCAAATCGTCAACGTGCCCGTCGGCCACGTCCACGGCTTCCGTTTCGTGCCTGATACCCAGGGCTGGGTGCTGACCATCGCCGCGGAAATATTGGACGAAGCGCTGCTCGCCTCCGAAGGGCTGCGAGGTGCCTTGTCGCGCTCGGCCGTGATACGCGGCACGCCGCAGATTCGGACCACCATGAAGCAGATCTTTGCCGAACACGCCGCGCGCGATTTCGGCCGAGCGCATGTGCTGCGTGCACTTTCGGCGGCCATGATCGGGCTGGTGGCCCGCGCGCTCACCGGCGAGAGCGGTGGCAACGGCACGGCTGAAAGCGGACTATTCCGCCGCTTCGAGGCGCTGCTGGAACAGCATCATCTGGAACGCTGGAGCGTTGCGGACTATGCGAGCGCGCTGTCGATCACGCCGACCCATCTCAACCGTGTGACCCGGGCAGCAACCGGCGACACCGCCTCGCACCTGATCCTCAACCGGCTGATCCGCGAGGCGCGGCGCAACCTCGTCTACACCAATTTACCGGTCTCGACGATCGCCTATGCGCTTGGCTTCGAGGACCCCGCCTATTTCAGCCGGGTCTACGCCGCCGCCACGGGCGTGTCACCGCGGGCCTTTCGTGCCCAGCTTCATGGCGATGAAGGCTGACACACCGGCCGATCGATCAGCCGCGCCTGTGGTCGAAGGCCACGCTGGGAACCGCAATGGCCTTTGTGCCAGCGCTGCCACTTAACCTTCGTATATGGGGCCCTATCCTTTGGATAGGCGCCCTTTACCTCAGTACAATTGAGTAGGGAATGCGCGCGCCTTAGCCTGGCTGCATTCGGCGCCCTGGCGCCGGTGGCATTGTATCCTCCCTAACCTGGGCGCAAGACGGCCGCCCCTGTCCGGTCGTCTGCGCTGCTTTTTCGGCAAGCCATCGGTGCCTTCAATGTTTTTCCGGCCGACACACCGCCCCCGGCGGTTGGACCGGCCACCTTTCGCGTACAACTGGAGATTTGTGCATAATGTCTTCGATTGAGAAGATCGCACTCTTTATCGATGGCTCCAATCTCCATGCCACCTCCAAGGCGCTCGGCTTCGACATCGACTACAGGCGACTGCTCGGCGAATTCCAAAGCCGAGGTGCGCTGTTGCGGGCCTTCTACTACACGACCGTCGTCGAGGATCAGGAGTATTCGTCAATCCGTCCGTTGATCGATTGGCTCGACTATAACGGATACACCGTCGTCACGAAACTCACGAAGGAATTCGTCGACGCCATCACCGGCCGCCGCAAAGTGAAGGGCAGCATGGATGTCGACCTCGCCGTAAATGCGATGGAGCTCGCCGAGCACGTCGATCAGATCGTGTTGTTCTCGGGCGATGGGAATTTTCGTTCGCTGGTGGAAGCCCTGCAACGCCTCGGTGTCCGCGTGACGGTCGTCTCCACACTCTCCACTCAGCCGGCCATGGTCGCTGACGAGCTGCGCCGACAGGCGGACATATTCATCGATTTGGCAGAACTGAAACCAAAAGTGGGGCGCGATCCGGCCAATAGGCCGGGATCGCGCGAGATGCGTCAGTCACCGCAATTCCACGCGCGCGTAGCGATCGATCGCAGCGACCAGGTGGAGTGAACCTTCGGGCGGCGGCTCTCAGACGTCGAAGAACATCGTCTCCTCCGGCCCCTGCAAATTGATCGTGAAAGCATACACGATCTTGCCGCCACGCTCGCTGCGCTTTGCGATCAGCGTCGAACGTCGCACCGGCTGCTCGATCAGGCTGAGCACGGGGTCGGCGGCGTTCGCAGTCTCTTCATCGGAGAAATACAGCCGGGTGTTGAGCCCGATATTGATGCCACGCGCGACGATCCAGATGTTGACGTAAGGCGCGCATTTGCGGCCCGCCTTGTCGGTGACGGCCCCGGGCTTGATGGTCTCGAACGTCACCAGCCCGCTCTCGAAATCGGAGCCGGCACGGCCCCAGCCGCGAAACTCTTCGTCCAGCGCGCCGACCGAGCGGTCGGCCGGATGGTTGTAGCGGCCGGCCGCGTCGGCCTGCCAGATTTCGAGCAGCACGTCGCGCAACGGCGTGCCGCTGCCGTCGAACACCCTGCCCTCCAGCGTGATGCGTTCGCCCTTGGTGTTCGGCGTCACCAGCACGTTGGAAAAGTTCTTCTCGAAGATGTCGAAGCCGGCCATCGCCGGGGTCAGGCCGATATGGACGTAGGGCCCGGCGGTCTGCGAGGCGGTTTCCTTGAGGTAGTTGAGCGGCTGCGGCATGGACCTAGTTCCCTGCGGTGCGATTTTCGAAGTAAGTGGAGCGCTGGCCGCGCAAGACGATGTCGAAGCGGTAGGCGAGCGAGTCGAACGGGGTCGATGCGTTGAGGTCGAGCGGCGCGATGAGGCGCTCCAGCGCATCCTTGTCCGGGATCGTCGTCAGGATTGGGCAGACCGGGATCAGGGGATCGCCCTCAAAGTACATCTGGGTGATCAGACGCTGTGCAAAGCCCGAGCCGAACACCGAGAAGTGGATGTGAGCGGGACGCCAGCTGTTGACGTAGTTGCGCCAGGGATAGGGTCCCGGCTTCACGGTGCGGAAATAATAGTAGCCGCTCTCGTCGGTCAGCGCGCGGCCGCAACCGCCGAAATTCGGATCGATCGGCGCCAGATACGTGTCCTTCTTGTGCCGGTAGCGGCCGCCGGCATTGGCTTGCCAGAACTCGACGAGCGTGTTCGGCACGCCGCGGCCGGTCTCATCCAGCACGCGGCCGTGGACGATGATGCGTTCGCCGACGGGATCGCCGTCCTTGGCGTAGTTGCGGATCAAATCATTGTCGAGCGGGCCGAGATCGTTGTGCCCGAACACCGGCCCCGTGATCTCCGAGACCGAGTTCTCAAGCGACAGCAACGGCTGGCGCGGCGAGCGCAGCACCGAGGATTTGTAGCCCGGCGCGTGCGCCGGCGGGTGCATGGAACGGTCGCGCTGGAAGAAGCCGCCGTCCCCTAGCGGCGCGAACGGCTCGGGGCGGTTGAGGCGGGGATCCCGCAAGGCTGGCGCCTGGGCATGCATCGGCTTTGTCTCTCCCTCTGGCGCTCCCGTTGGGGCGCACGACTTATCGGGAGATGATGGCGCCGGCTATTCTCAAGATAAATAGATCGATTATAATGCATCCCATGAATAAAATCGATCATTTGGCGCTTGATGGCCACGCGCTGGAGCTCTTCCTGGCCGTGCTGGAAGAAGGTTCGGTGACGGCGGCCGCAACGCGGCTCGGCGTGACGCAATCCGCGGTCAGCCACGCCCTGAACAAGCTGCGGCGGATCGTCGGCGATCCGCTGTTTGCCAAATCCGGCCGCGGCATTGTCGCTACGGCGCACGCCCAGGCGCTCGCGGCAAAGGCGCGAGCGCTGATCGACGAGATGCGCAGCTTTGCCGGCGGCGTCACGTTCGAGCCGGCGAGCGCGCAGCTTTCGCTGACAATCGCCGCCAATGACTTCCAGCGCGACCTGCTGCTGCCGCGGTTCTTCGATCATGTCGCAGCGCAAGTGACGAGCCTGAACCTGCGCGTGATCCCCTCGCAGTCGCCCTCGCCGGCGATGGTGCGCGAAAACCGCTGCGATCTGCTGATCACGCCGCTGCCGCCATCCGGCGTGGACATCGTGCAGAAGCGCCTGCTGCAAGACCATTACGTTTGTTACTACGACCCCAAAGCGCGCGCCGCGCCGGCTACGCGCGGCGCCTATCTCGCGGCGCGTCACGTCACGGTGGTCTACACTGACAATGAGCGGCTCGACTTCGATCGCCGGCTTGCAGCCAACGGCTTCCACCGCGACATCGCGATCTCCGTGCCGAGCTTCTCCGGCGTGCCGTCCTTCCTGCGTGGCTCGCAGATGCTGGCGAGCATGCCGAGCCTGCTGGCGCCCGGCGTGATGCACGGCTTCGCGCGTGTGCGGATTCCGCTGGCCTCGCGCACACGAACCCTGGCCGAGCTGCCGATGTTCATGGTCTGGCACCAGCGATATCAGAAGGACCCGGCGCATCGCTGGATCAGAAGCCAGCTCGAGACCGTGGCGGCAACGGCCTCGCACCCCGTCCCCGCGAAAACCTGATCCCCGTCAAACCCACTGGTTGCGCCGCGGCCGCCACGCTAGAATTCCCCCATGACAGTGACCGACATTGCGAGCCGGACCTACAATCACAGCTGGCGGCTGGATCCCATCATCCGCAGCCTGCTTGATACCGACTTCTACAAGCTATTGATGTTGCAAATGATTCGGGAAGCTTACCCGAATCAGCAGGTGACATTCTCGGTCATCAACCGATCGCGCCATGTCCGGCTCGCCGAAATCATCGACGAGGGCGAGCTGCGCGCCCAGCTCGACCACGCCCGCACCATCCGCTTCACCAAGAAAGAGCTGATCTGGCTTGCCGGTAACACTTTCTACGGCAAGACCCACATGTTCTCGGCGGACTTCATCCGCTGGCTCGCCGAATTCCGGCTGCCCGAATACGAGCTGCGCAAGGTCGAAGGCCAGTACGAGCTGCACTTCCACGGGCCGTGGAGCCATACCACGATGTGGGAAATTCCTGCGCTCGCCATCCTCAACGAATTGCGCTCGCGGGCGGCGATGAAGGGCCGCGGCCGCTTCGAGCTCGACGTGCTCTATGCCCGCGCGAAGGCCAAGCTGTGGACCAAGGTGGAACGCCTGCGCAAGCTGGATGGCCTCCGGCTCTCCGATTTCGGCACCCGTCGCCGCCATGGCTTCCTCTGGCAGCGCTGGTGCGTGGAGGCCGTGAAGGAAGGCCTGGGCCCGTCCTTCATCGGCACCTCCAACGTGCTACTCGCGATGGACAATGATCTCGAAGCCATCGGCACCAACGCCCATGAACTGCCGATGGTCGCGGCTGCGCTGGCCAAGGACGACGAGGAATTGCGCTGGGCGCCCTATCGCATCCTCGACCAGTGGCGCCAGACCTATGGCGGCAACCTCCTGATTGCGCTGCCCGACGCTTTTGGCACCAAGGCTTTCCTGCGCGATGCGCCGGAATGGGTTGCCGACTGGACCGGCTTCCGCCCCGACAGCGCGCCGCCGATTCAAGCCGGCGAGGAGATCATGAAATGGTGGGAGCAGAAGGGCCGCAATCCCAGGGACAAGCTGCTGGTGTTCTCCGACGCGATGGACGTGGGCTCGATCGAGGAGACCTACCACCACTTCGTCGGCCGGGTGCGGCTCTCCTTCGGCTGGGGCACCAATCTCACCAATGATTTCGTCGGCTGCACGCCGGACGGCTCGTTCAACCTCGATCCGATCTCGCTGGTCTGCAAGGTGTCGTCGGTGGACGGACGTCCGGCCGTCAAGCTTTCCGACAATCCCGAGAAGGCGACCGGCCTGCCTTCGGAGATCGAGCGCTATTTGCGCGTCTTCGGCGACGCCGGCCGCGTGCGCAAGCCGGTGCTGGTCTAGCGCCAGAGCAATCTATCTCCATCAAGTAAACCATCTGGGGCAAATGCGCGACATCAGCTCGCCGATGCCGCGTCAGTTCCGGGTCGACGGCATTTGCGACGATCTGCAAGCATCCACTTCACAACGCCTTCACCCTGCGACGCAGTCTCCTGGCATTTTCAAGTCGAGTTAAGCACCTTTCGCGCGTAATCCGCGTTATGAGCGGATCGCTCCGCTGGGGTCGTTGAGCGACTTGGGGAACGCATAGTGTTTCGCAGAACAGCGCCGTCAACGAAGGGACGAAGCTTCCTTCACGTCATCAAGCTCGTTTCGCCTTTCGTCACCGTCGTTCTGCTGCAGGCGGCGATCGCCGGATTCAGCCTGGAGGTGATGTCCTCGGTCCGCGCCTATGTCGCGGGCGAAGCGTTGTGGTCGCGCTCGCAGAAGAACGCCGTCTATTTCCTCAATCTCTATCTGCATTCGGGCGACGCCAGCCAGTTTGCGCAATATCAGACCTCGCTGGCCGTTCCCATCGGCGACGAGTTCGCGCGCTGGGCGCTCGAGCGCGATCCGGTCGACGTCGAGGCCGCCCGCATCGGCTTCCTGCAAGGCGGCAACCATCCCGATGACGTGCCGGGACTGATCTGGCTGTTTCGCTACTTCAAACAGGTCAGCTTTCTCAAGGAAGCGATCAGCGAGTGGGCTGCCACCGACCCCATGCTGCTGGAGCTGAGCGTTTTCGGCGAGGTCATCCGGTCAGAGTTGAAGAGCGGACCGGTTCAGGACGGCAACCGCCTGCAATTATTGTCGTCGCGGCTTTCGGAGCTCAACACTCAGTTCACGGTGCACGCCAAGCGGTTCTCCACCGTTCTCGGCGAAGGCTCGCGCGCCATCAAGATGACGCTGACTGGCGTCAATATCGTCACAGCCATGACGCTGATCCTGCTCCTGATCTGGCACACGCGGCGATTGGTGCTGCAACGACAGGCGTTTGAGGATGCCCTGCATGCCGAGAAGGAGCGCCTAGTCTGGCAGGCGTCGCACGACTGGCTGACCGGCTTGTCCAACCGGCGCGCGTTCGAGGCCCGC
>NZ_JADPJQ010000080.1:40586-159976 GCF_023073515.1 Bradyrhizobium sp. 17
GGCGACCGCCTGCTCTGCCAGATCTCGCGTCTCCTGCAACAGGAACGACGGCCGCATGACCTGGTGGCCCGGCTTGGCGGTGACGAATTCGGCCTAATCCTTCCACAAAGCACGCCGTACGACGCCGTGGATATCGCCGAACGGCTGCGCCGGTCGCTCGAGCTATCCGTCTTCGCGTGGGACGATCGTTGCTTTGCAGTGACCGCCAGCATCGGCGTTGCCTGCATCACCGACGGCAACACCATGCTCGAGGACGCGATGCGGCGCGCGGATGCCGCCTGCTATCGCGCCAAGGAAGAACGGACGCAACCGTGTTCAGGTCGACAACGGGACGACGGACGTCGTCGTCGTCACCTCGCGGCACCGCAAGGCCGCCAGCGCGTAGCAGCGCTCCACACTTTATCGTACTGGCACAATCCCGAGCCCTGCGAGATGCGCATCCAGAAACTGATCGACTTGCTGGCGCAGCATCTGCGGCGGCACGGCTACCATGCGTTCTTCGAGGCCGAGCGAGATGATCCCGTGCACGGCGGAAAACAGGGTGCGTGACAGCAGCGCGATCTGCACGTCGTCTGCATTCGGAAGCAGCCGCACCAGGGGTGGATGCATCAGCGCGAAGGCGTCCATCACCATCTGAAGGATGTCATCGGGGTAAGGGCGGTCGTCCTCCATCCGATGTTCGAACAGCGAGCGCAGCAGATTGGCGTGCTCCGCAAAAAATTCGTGGTAGGTCGCGGCCAGCCCGTAGAGCTGGCGAACGGGATCCTCGGCGGGAACCTGGCCCAGCCGCACCGTCAGCTCCTTAACGGTCTCCCGATTCACGGTCAGGATCACCCCGTCGAAGTCGCCGAACTCGTTGTAGACGCTCCCAACCGAGCAGCCTGCGGCGTCCGCAACATCCCGGACTTTCAACGATTTCAGCCCCTTAGTCGCGATAATGCTGCGAGCGATCTCCACGATCTGCTGCCGCCGACGAGATTTTTTTCGGTCTCGCAACGATTCGTCTTGAACATTGTTCATTTTCAAGGTACTCATTTGAACAATGTTCAAATTAACCTGGAGATCTGCAAAATGCAAACCCTCGCTGTTGATATCGCCTCCACCTTCGTCGATGACGCCACAGCTCTCGTGACCGGATCTGGCCGCGCCCTCCTGCGGTTCGCGACGGGGCCGATCGATCGCATTGCAAATGCCTGCGACATCGCCGGCGTCCTGACCGAGCGGCGGGCGACCTTCCGGATGTGGCGGGCCAACCGCGACCGCGCCCGTCATGAGGGCCGCCGCATTAGCCTGCTCGGCCGCCTCTCGCCCTTTCGCCGCCTTGCCCACCTTACCTGAGGCGCGCACGCCTCCTTGCCGGGGCGTGATAGAGCCGCGACCAGCCATTTGCGAACCAAACGTCGCCACGCGGAGACCAACAGGATCGGAAGGTAAAGGCGCAGAGCAGGCCGGGGCGATCGTTCGTCAACCCGCAAATGCCCGTCGCATCTCCTCGGGTCCCGACGCCCATCCGACAATGAAACAACCTCAGACAGCGTTTCCAAAACAGGACTAGTCATGATCAGGGATTTGATGTCGTCACGCCGCTTCGCGCCGCTGTTCTGGGCGCAATTCTTCTCGGCGCTGAACGACAACGTGCTCAAGAACGCACTCGTCATCATCCTGCTTTACAGTGCCGCGACCGGCCACGGTGATGCGCTGGTGACGGTCGCGGGCGCGGTGTTCATCTTCCCCTATTTCATCCTGTCCGGGCTCGGCGGCCAGCTCGCCGACAAATACGTCAAATCCGTCGTCGCAAGGCGGCTCAAATTCGCCGAGATCTTTGCCGCGGGCTTTGCCGCGGCCGGCTTCTTCCTGCACTCGGTGCCGCTGCTGTTCGCAGCGCTCGCACTG
The DNA here is from genome assembly GCF_023073515.1 of Bradyrhizobium sp. 17. Lineage (NCBI taxonomy): Bacteria > Pseudomonadati > Pseudomonadota > Alphaproteobacteria > Hyphomicrobiales > Nitrobacteraceae > Bradyrhizobium > Bradyrhizobium sp. 17. The sequence continues at coordinate 42,480 of NZ_JADPJQ010000080.1, forward strand.
TTCGGCGTCATCGCCGCGCTGTTCGGACCCGTGAAATACGCGATGCTGCCGGACCAGCTCGAGCTCGGCGAGCTCGCGACCGGCAACGCGCTGGTCGAAGGCGCGACCTTCATGGCCATCCTGCTCGGCACCGTTGCCGGTGGCCAGTTCGTGGCCGGCTCCGCGCATATGGGCTGGGTCGCATCGGCCGTGGTCGTGCTGGCCCTGCTGTCCTGGACCTTCGCCTCCCGCATTCCCGCGACGACGCCGTCTGCACCCGATCTGCCGGTCAACGCCAATCCCTGGACCTCGACGCTCGGCCTGTTGAAGACGCTGCACGCCGACCACCGGCTGTGGGACGGCACCGTGATCGTCTCCTGGTTCTGGCTGGTGGGCGCCATCGTGCTCTCGCTGCTGCCGGCGCTGGTCAAGGAGGTCATCGGCGGCACCGAGGGCGTGGTGACGTTGTGTCTCGCGATCTTCGCAATCGGCATCGCCATCGGCTCGCTGTTCGCCGCGAATCTGAGCCACGTTCGCCCAAACCTCGCGCTGGTGCCGATCGGCGCCGTCATGATGGGGTTTGCCGGCATCGACCTCGCTTGGGCGATCGGCGTGACCGCCAAGGGCCAGGACATCACTGCTGCCGACTTCGCAACTTCGTTCGCGGGCCTGCGCATGCTGCTCGACTTCGTCGCCTTCGCATTCGGCGGCGGGCTGTTCGTCGTTCCGTCCTTCGCCGCCGTCCAGGCCTGGTCCGCCCCCTCCGAGCGCGCCCGCATTATCGCCGCCGGCAACGTGCTGCAGGCCGCCTTCATGGTGGCCGGCTCGCTGTTCGTCGCGCTGTTGCAGGCCGGCGGATTGCACATCGGCTGGATCTTCTTTGGCCTCGGCGTCATCAGCTTCGGCGCAGTCTGGTTCGTGCTGACCAAGTGGGGCAAGGAAGGCGTGCGCGACTTTGGCGGGCTGCTGTTCCGCGCGCTGTTCCGCACCGAGGTCCGCGGGCTGGAGAACCTGCCGCCTGCTGGCACGCGCATGCTGATCGCGCCCAATCATGTCAGCCTGATCGACGGCCCGCTCCTGCACGCCGTGCTCCCGATCGACGCGAGCTTCGCGGTTGATACCGGCATCGCCAAGGCCTGGTGGGCCAAGCCGTTCCTGCGGGTGGTCAAGCACTACACCATGGACCCCACCAAGCCGCTGGCGGCGCGCGACCTCATCAAGCTCGTCGCCGCCGGAGAGCCGGTGGTGATTTTCCCGGAAGGACGCATCACTGTTTCCGGCTCGCTGATGAAGGTCTATGACGGCACCGCGATGATCGCGGACAAGGCCGACGCAGTCGTCGTCCCGGTCCGCATCGAAGGCGCCCAGCGCTCGCATCTCAGCTATCTCAACGGCAGCCAGATCAAGCGCTCGTGGTTTCCGCGGGTGACCGTCACCATCCTGCCGCCAGTCAAGCTTCCGGTCGATCCGTCGCTCAAGGGCAAGGCGCGCCGTAACGCCGCGGGCGCAGCACTTCAGGACGTGATGATCGACGCCATGGTGAAGAACGCCATGCTCGATCACACCCTGTTCGAGGCGCTCGGACACGCCTATCGCGACCGCGACACCGGCAAGGTCATCGTCGAGGACGCGCTCGGTACCAAGCTGACCTATCGCAAGCTGATCCTGGGCGCGCAGGTCTTGAGCCGGAAGCTGGAGAACGGCACCGCTATCGGTGAGAATGTCGGTGTGCTGCTGCCGAATTCCGCTGGCGTCGCCGTCGTCTTCATGGCGCTGCAAAACATCGGCCGGGTGCCGGCAATGCTCAACTTCTCGGCGGGCCCGGTCAACGTGCTTGCCGCCATGAAAGCCGCGCAGGTCAAAACCGTGCTGACGTCGAAAGCTTTCATCGAGAAGGGCAAGCTCGACAAGCTGATGGCGGCGATCTCCGCGGAAGTTCGCGTGGTCTACCTCGAGGACGTCCGTGCTTCGATCGGCACGGCCGACAAGATCAAGGGCCTGCTCGCCGGCACCGCGCCCCGCGTCGCCCGCCAGGCGAGCGATCCGGCGGTCGTGCTGTTCACGTCGGGCTCGGAAGGCACGCCCAAGGGCGTTGTGCTGTCCCACCGCAATATCCTTGCGAACGCCGCACAGGCGCTGGCGCGGGTCGATGCCAACGCCAATGATAAGGTGTTCAACGTGCTGCCGGTGTTCCACTCCTTCGGGCTGACCGGTGGAATGATGATGCCGCTGCTCGCGGGCATTCCGATCTACATGTACCCCTCGCCGCTGCACTACCGGATCGTGCCCGAGCTGATCTACCAGACCGGAGCCACGATCCTGTTCGGCACCGACACATTCCTCACGGGCTATGCACGCTCGGCCCATGCCTACGACTTCCGCACCTTGCGCCTGGTGATCGCCGGCGCGGAGGCGGTCAAGGATCGCACCCGGCAGGTCTTCATGGAGCGTTACGGCATCCGCATCCTCGAAGGCTATGGCGTCACCGAGACGGCACCGGTGCTGGCGATGAACACGCCGATGGCCAATCGTCCAGGCACGGTCGGCCGCCTGTCGCCGCTGATGGAAAGCCGCCTCGACCCGGTCCCCGGCATCGAGGAAGGCGGACGCCTGTCGGTGCGCGGACCCAACGTAATGCTCGGATACTTGCGGGCCGAAAATCCCGGCGTGCTCGAGCCGCTCGCCGACGGCTGGCACGACACCGGCGACATCGTGGCGATCGACCCGGCCGGCTTCATCACCATCAAGGGTCGCGCCAAGCGCTTTGCCAAGATCGCCGGCGAAATGGTCTCGCTGTCGGCGGTCGAGAACATCGCGACAACGCTGTGGCCGCAGGCCGGTTCAGTCGCCGTGTCGATCCCGGACCAGCGAAAGGGCGAGCGCATCGTGTTGCTGACGACGGAGAAGAACGCCGAGCGCAGCGCCATGCAAGGCCACGCCAAGGCGATCGGCGCGTCCGAGCTGACCGTTCCCGCTGCGATCATGGTGGTCGACAAGGTGCCACTGCTCGGGACCGGCAAGACCGACTACGTCACGGCAACGACGATGGCCCGCGAGCAGGCGTCTGGACCAGAGCGCGAGGTGGCATAACAGAGATGCACGAGGCGCCTCAATCAGGCGAGGCGCGGTGCCCCGATCGGCCGCTTCCGCGCCGCCTGAATCTCAAGAACCGGCTTCTCCGCGTCGCTCCTGCGCATAACGCACCAGCGCCGCGAAGCGATAGATGCCGTGCACGAACTTGCCGTAGGGCATGGTGATGAACAGCGCGAACACTGCACCTAAATGGAGTGCCAGCAGCGGTCCCATGGCGGCAGTCTCCCGCAGAATCAGAAGCAGCATGCCGGTGAACCCGGTCAGGAACAGCATGGCGATGAAGCCGACATCCATGCCGTAGCGCTGCTCGTCGAGCAGCGCCGGATCACGCCGCATCTTGGCGACGAACAGGCCGATCGGCCCGATGATCAGGCCGATGCCGCCGAGCGTGCCGAGAACCACCGGCAGATCCCACCACGGATACGGCGCCTCGCGGCCGAGCAGATAGTGATACAGCGTTGCGACCGAGGTCGCGGCGAAGCAGAGCAGGAAGCCGTAGAAGGTCAGGTGATGGAAAAGCTTGCGCCGGTCGGTCGGCTTGTCATCCTCATTGTAGCAGCCGACGCCGCCACCATGGAGGTAGCGCAGCTCACCAGCGTCGCGCATCGCCTGAAAGATCGAGCCGCCGTCCGCACGGCCGCCGATCGGCGGGCCGATATCCCGCCAGAAGGCACGCACGCTCATCACCAGCGCGAAAATCGCATAAAGGAAGGCGGCGCTGAACAACGCTGCCATCGCGTTGTGCGGCATCAACTTGTAGAACGCGCCGGGGCCAGTGTGCACGCCAAACAGCACGCTGCGGTCGTTTAGGGCAGCGAAGCCGAGTATGAAGGCGGCCATGCTGAGCGCGGCGACGATGCTGATGACGAGACCATTGCGGGCGAAGGCACCGGACAGCGCCTGCGGCCAGGCATAGGTCGCATAGGATTCCGCGCGCGCGATCGCCAGCGTCTGCGGGACGTTGACGTTGAATTCGTGCGGCGGCGAGAACTGGCAGTCGACGTAGCAGGCGCCGCAGCCATGGCAGAGATTGGCGAGATAATTGAGGTCGCCGTCGGAGAAGGCGCGGCGCATCTCCATGGCGGGAAAAACCGCGCAAAGGCCTTCGCAGTAACGGCAGGAATTGCAGATCGTCATCAGGCGGTCGCCTTCATCCAAAATTCTGCTTCCGTGCATGGCTTTACTTCGTCAGGCCTTTGCCCTCGAGCCATTTCTGGATCAGGGCCGCGACCTCGAGATTGTTCTTGTCCATCATCACCATATGCGAATTGCCCTTGATGCCTGTCTGCGGGAGATCGATGATGTCGACGCTGCCGCCGGCCGCCTTGATGGCGTCCGCAAAGGCGATGCCGTTGGCGCGGATCTTGGGCCAGCGCGAATCGCGCTCGATATAGTCGCCGTAGATGATGAGGGTCGGGATGTTCTTCAGCACATCCGCTTTGGCGGGATCGCCGATGCCGGCCGGCTCGATCGCAATCAGCGCCTTGACCTTGTCAGGGCGGGCTTGCGCGACCTTGAAGCCGAAGGTGCCGGCCTGGCTGTGGAACAGAAGCACCGAGGGGCCGACGCGATCGATCTCAGCGATATAGGCGGCGATGGTCGCATCGTCGGTCGTGGTCCAGCGCGGTACGTTCTGCTTGACGAAATTCTCGTAACCCTCGACGGGGAATTGGTTGCCCGGCATCAATTTTCGCTTGGCGGGATCGGGATCGTACGAGTTCGGCCCATCGCCGATGCGGAAACGCTCGAACGGGTTGGCCGTGGTCAGGAAGACCGGCTCGCCTTTGAAGATATCGGGATATTGCCCCCAGCCCGCGCGTCCGCGCTCTACTGCGTCGGAGTTATAGACCCCCCACCCCTTGCGTAGAAAATAATTCAGCCAGCCTTCGCGTCCGTCAGGCGTGGTCTCGTAGGTGACGCCGGTCAGTCCGCCGCCATGCCACATCAGCAAAGGATAGGCACCCTTCTCGTTTGCCGGCAGGAAATACTGAACATACATCTGCTCGACCTGATACGTGCCGTTGGGATCAACCTTGGCCGGCACTCCGCCGGGCGCGAACACGACCTCCCTCACCGGCTGGCCCGAGATTTCGACAAGACGGCCACCGACATGGAACGAGCCCATGTCTCGCAGCGTGATCGGCTCGGCCGCGTGGGCGTAGCCGACGGTCAGCAGCGCCGAGATCGAAGCAATGGCAATGCGTGACATGGTTCCTCCCTCGTGTCTGTTCTTCCGCCTAATTCTTCGCGTGGCGTGCCGCTTCCCGTCCTGCGATCCGCCCGAACACGCTGCCGATGGTCATGCCCATGCCGGCGGCATAGCCCTTGCCGAGCACGTTGCCGGCCATGACCTCGCCGGCCGCGAACATGTTGGCCGACGGCTTGCCGTCAGCCATCAGCATGCGCGCTTCCCTGGTCACGCGCGTGCCGAGATAGGTGAAGGTGATGCCGGGCCGCACCGGATAGGCAAGGTAGGGCGGTGTCTCGATCCGCCGTGCCCAATGCGTCTTCGGCGGCGTGATGCCTTCCGTGCGGCAATCGTCCAGAATGGTGTGGTCGAAGGTGCCGGGCTGCACCGCGGCGTTGAATTCGGTGATCGTCTTTTCCAGCGCGGCCGGATCGAGCTCGAGCTTGCCGGCAAGCTCAGCCACCGTCTGCCCTGCGATCGGCGGGAATAGCGTCGGCATGAAGCTCGTGACCACGGTGGAGTCGAAGATGATGTAGGCGATCTGTTCGGGCTGCGCGGCCACCAGCCGGCCCCAGATCGCGTAACGCTTCGGCCAGATGTCCTCACCTTCATCATAGAAGCGCTGCGCGTGCTTGTTGACGACGATGCCAAACACGACAGAATCGTGCCGCGTGATGATGCCGCCGTCGAATTTCGGCGCGCGCGCGTCGATCGCGACCGCATGGCACTGGGTGGGATCGCCGACCTCCTGCACGCCCTTGTCGAGCAGCATCTTCAGGATCGAGCCGCGGTTATAGGGGGTACCGCGGATCAGGAAATTGTCGGCGGCCTCACCCCAATATTGCTTCAGCCATTCGATGTTGGCCTCGAATCCGCCGGCGGCGGCGACCAGCGACGTCGCGCGGATCTCGGTGTCGCCTTTAATCGGCCGCCTGAGGTGGGCGGCGAGAAACATGCCGTCCTCGATCATGAGGTCGATGACCTCGGCGTCGTATTCGATTTCGACGCCGAGCTTCTCGGCGGTGAGATAAAGTGCGTTCAACATCGCGCGGCCGCCGCCGAGGAAGAATGAGTTGGTGCGGCCGAGGCTCAGCGTGCCGCCGAGCGAGGGCTGCCAGCGCACGCCCTGCTCGACGATCCAGTTCAAGATGTCCTTGGACTCGCGGATCATGTGCCGGGCGAGCACCTCGTCGGTCTGGCCCCCGGTGACGCGCAGGAGATCCTCCCAAAACTCTTCCTCAGTGTAGGGGCCGGTGAGGATTTCGGTCGCCTCGTCATGTGCGCAACGCATGTTGCGGGTGTGGCGCGTGTTGCCGCCGCGATAGAACTTTGGCGCGCCTTCGAGCACCAGCACCGATGCCCCACCGCGTCGCGCGCTGATCGCCGCACACAGCGCCGCGTTGCCGCCGCCGATCACCAGCACATCGTATTTGCTGCTCATGCCGTCTGTCCGATGCGACGAAGTTGGAGACATTCTGCCCGCCGGCCCCGGCCAATCCGGCTGGTCATTGCGCACCTTTGTATACAAAGATATACGAATGTCCGGCAAGCGTTATCCTGCATGGGAAGGATGCGCGTGGCGAGCACGAGGATGCATGGCAAGACGCCCGACAAAAGCAGGCGGCTCGATCGCGCGCGGCGGCGGCGTGGCGCTCGGCGAAGCAGTGTTCCGCTCGCTCTGCGAGGCGCTGCAGGCCGGCAGCTACCGCGCCGGCGACCGCCTGCGCGAGGAAGAGGTCGCCCAGCGGCTGAAGGTCAGCCGCACCCCGGTGCGGGAAGCGCTCGGGCGGCTTGCCGCACGTGGGTTCGTCGAACCTGCCGGCGGCCGCGGCCTGATCGTACGCAACCTCGACATCTCGGAGGTGCTCGAGCTCTACGCCATGCGCGAGATCATGGAGGGCGCCGCCGCCCGACTTGCCGCCGAGCACGCGTCTGCGACCGAGGTCGACGCGCTCAGGGACATCGAGCAGACCTTCGTGGAAGCGTCGGGGACTGATCCCGCCGAGATGGCGCGGCTCAACCGCGCCTTCCACGAGGCGATCTGCCGCGCCGCGCGCAACCGCTATCTCGACAACGCTTCGCGGGAATTGCAGGACTGGATCGCCCTGCTCGGTCCAACCACGTTCACCGTATCCGGTCGCCCGTCGACCAGCCACGGCGAGCACCAGGCCATCATCGACGCCATCGCGGCTCGCGACGGCGGCAAAGCGGAGCAGCTCGCGCGCACACACATCCGCGAAGCGCTGCGCTGTCGGCTGAAGCTGTTGCAAAAACAATAGCAGAGCGCCGCGCTCAGGCGACCAGTTCCGCGACGATCGCCTTCAACACGTCCCGCACATCGCCCGGACTGAGCCGCACCTGCAGTCCGCGCTGACCGCCATTCACGTACACGTAATCATGTGCGAGCGCGCTCTGCTCGATCACGGTGCGCACAAGCTTCCGCTGCCCGAATGGGCTGATGCCGCCAACCTTGTAGCCGGTGAGGCGCTCGGCCTCAGGCGGCTTCATCATCTGCGCCGACTTGCCGCTAACAACAGCGGCGAGCTTCTTCATCGAGACTTCCTGATCGGACGGGACGATCACGCAGACCGGCTTGCCGTCGACCAGCGCCATCAGCGTCTTCAAGACGCGCGCGGGATCCTCGCCGAGTGCGGATGCAGCCTGAAGGCCGATGCTCTCGGCGTCGGGATCGTAGTCGTAGGTGTGGACAGTGAAGGCAACACCGGCGGCCGTGAGCGCGCGTGTGGCTGGGGTGGCTTTGGACATGGACGATGTCTAGCACCGCCGCTGCGAGGAGCGAAGGGACGGCGACACGGGTGGACACATGCACCACAGCCTCAGCGTCGTCCCGGCGAAGGCCGGGACCCATAACCACAGGGAGGAGTTTGGAGAAGACTCGTCGTTCGGTACGCCCACCATCCGCTAACGAGACACCTCGCGGTATGGGTCCCGGCCTTCGCCGGGACGACACCGCAGGCATTGTGTCACCAAATAACCGGCGAGCGCGCAGCCTACTCCGCCGCGTCGCGCATCTCGGCCCGCTCCGCCCTGGCCGCGCAGAACTTGAACTCCGGGATCTTGCCGAACGGATCGAGCGCCGGGTTGGTCAGGAGATTGGCCGCCGCCTCAGCGTAGCAGAACGGCATGAACACCATGTTCTCGGGCACGTCGCGGTCGGAGCGGACCTTGACCTCGACCGCGCCGCGGCGGGTCTCGAGCCGGATGAAATCGCCCGGCGCGAGCTTCTTCCTGTGCATGTCCTTCGGCGACATGAACGCGACCGCCTCGGGCTCGATCTGGTCGAGCACCTGCGCGCGGCGGGTCATCGAGCCGGTGTGCCAATGCTCGAGCACGCGGCCGGTTGAGAGCACCATCGGATATTCGGTGTCGGGGATCTCGTCCGGCGGGATGACGTGAGCCGGAACGATCTTGCCGCGGCCGCTCGCGGTCGGGAAGCCCGTGGTGAAGATAATCTCGTTGCCGGGCACGTCGGGACCGTCGACGGGATAGGTGACCGCGCCCTCCCGGACCAGCCGTTCCCAGGTGATGTTCTTCAGCGACGGCATCAACTCCGCCATCTCGGTGAAGAGCTCGCCGGGACCGGCATAATTCCACGGCAACCCCATGCGCTTGCCGATCTCCTGGATGATCCAGAGATCCTGCCGCGCATCGCCCGGCGGCTTGATCACCTGGCGTGCGAGCTGCACGCGGCGATCGGTGTTGGTGAAGGAGCCTTCCTTTTCGGCAAACGCCGAGGCCGGCAGGATGACGTCGGCGTGGAACGCGGTCTCCGTGACGAAGAGATCCTGCACCACGAGATGGTCGAGCATGGCAAGCGCCTGGCGCGCATGCTGGAGATCGGGGTCGGACATCGCTGGGTTTTCGCCCTCGATATACATGCCCTTGATCTCGCCGGCATGGATCGCGTTCATGATCTCGACCACGGTCAGACCGCGCACGGGATCGAGATCCTGGCCCCACAGCTTCTCGAAGGCGCCGCGCATGTCGTCGCGGCCGACCGGCTGATAATCCGGCAGGAACATCGGGATCAGACCGGCATCGGAAGCGCCCTGCACGTTGTTCTGGCCGCGCAGCGGATGCAGGCCGGTGCCGGGACGCCCGACCTGGCCGGTGATCAACGCCAGCGCAATCAGGCAGCGCGCATTGTCGGTGCCGTGGACATGCTGGCTGATGCCCATGCCCCAGAAGATGATCGACGATTTTGCCCGCGCATAGGTTCGCGCGACCTCGCGCAGGGTCTGCGCCGGGACACCGCAGATCGGCTCCATCTTCTCCGGTGTGAACTCCTTGATCTTCTCCTTGAGCTCCTCGAACCCATCGGTGTAGCCGGCGATGTACTGATCGTCGGTCAGCCCTTCGGTGATGATCGTGTGGATCATCGCGTTCAGCATGGCGACGTCGGAGCCCGGCTTGAACTGCAGATGCTTGGTCGCATGGCGCGACAGCGTCTGCCGGCGCGGGTCCATGACGAACAGCTTTGCGCCGTACTGCTTGACCGCGTTCTTGATGAAGGTCGCGGCGACTGGATGATTCACGGTCGGATTGGCGCCGATCACGATGATGACCTCGGCGTCCATCGCAGCCGAGAACGGCGCCGACACGGCGCCCGAGCTCAGACCTTCGAACAGCGCCGCGACCGACGAGGCGTGGCACAGACGGGTGCAATGGTCGACGTTGTTGGAGCCGAAGCCGGTGCGCACCAGCTTCTGGAACAGATAGGCCTCCTCGTTGGAGCCCTTCGCCGAACCGAAGCCGGCCAGCGCCTTCACGCCCTTCTCGTCGCGGATCTTGACCAAGCCTTTGGCCGCGATGTCGAGCGCTTCTTCCCAGCTCGCTTCGCGGAAATGCGTGAACGGATTGGCCGGATCGACCTGGTCGTCGGAATCCTTCTTCGCGTTGGGCAGCCGCACCAGCGGCTTGGTCAGGCGATGCGGATGATGGATGTAGTCGAAGCCGAAGCGGCCCTTGACGCAAAGGCGGTTGTGATTGGCGGGGCCGTCACGGCCCTCGGCATAGATCACCTTCTCGTCCTTGACCTCATAAGTCACCTGGCAGCCGACGCCGCAGAACGGGCAGAGCGAGTCCACCTTCTTGTCGGCATAGACGACACGGGTCTGCTTCTCGTCCAGCATTACGGCCGGCATCAGGGCCCCGGTCGGACAGGCCTGCACACATTCGCCGCAGGCGACGCAAGTGGACTCGCCCATGGGATCGTCGAAATCGAACACGATTTTCGAGCCGTGACTACGATAGGCCATGCCGATGACGTCGTTGACCTGGACCTCGCGGCAGGCGCGCACGCACAGGCCGCACTGGATACAGGCGTCAAGATTGACGCGCATGGCCGGATGGCTGGCGTCGGTCGCCCAACGCTCGGCGGCGGGGAAGCGACTCTCGGTGACCCCAGTGGTTTCGGCCCAGTGCCAGAATTTGGAGTCCGGATCGTGCGAGGTCTCGCGCGCCGGCTGGTCGGCGACCAGCAGCTCCATGACCATTTTTTGCGCGGAAACCGCGCGCGCGCTCTCGGTCTTCACCTTCATGCCGACCGATGGCGTGCGCTTGCAGGACGCCGCGAGCACGCGCTCGCCCTCGATCTCGACCATGCAGGCGCGGCAATTGCCGTCGGGGCGATAATCCGGCGCGGGCGAGTAGCACAGATGCGGAATCTCGCGACCCTGGCGTTTTGCGACTTGCCAGATCGTCTCGCCTGCATTGGCCTCGACCTGCTTGCCGTCGAGCTCGAACGTAATCTTCGTCATTCGGCCGCTTCCTTGAACTCGTCAGGGAAATATTTAATCACGGTGGCAAGCGGATTCGATGCCGCCTGTCCGAGCCCGCAGATCGAGGCATCGCGCATCGCCTGGCTCAATTCGTCCAGGAGAGCGCGGTTCCAGACCGGTTGCTGCATCAGCAGCGCGGCCTTCTGGGTTCCGACGCGACACGGCGTGCACTGGCCGCAGCTCTCGTCCTCGAAGAACTTCATCAGGTTCAATGCGGCCGCGCGCACGCTGTCCTTTTGCGACAGGATCACGATCGCGGCAGAGCCGATGAAGCAGCCGTATTTTTCAAGCGTGCCGAAATCGAGCGGGATGTCGTCCATCGCCGCCGGCAGGATGCCGCCGGACGCACCACCCGGGAGGTACGCGTAGAACTGATGGCCATCGGCCATGCCGCCGCAATATTCGTCGATCAACTCGCGCACGGTGATGCCAGCAGGCGCGAGCTTCATGCCGGGATTCTTGACGCGGCCCGAAACCGAGAAGCTGCGCAGGCCGTGCCGCTCATGCCGGCCGTGGCCCTTCCACCAGTCGGCGCCCTTCTCGATGATGTCGCGCACCCACCACAAGGTCTCAATATTGTTGATCAAGGTCGGCAGGCCGAACAGACCGACCTGGAATGGATAAGGCGGCTTGTGCCTGGGTAAGCCGCGCTTGCCCTCGATGCTTTCCAGCAGCGAGGATTCCTCGCCGCAGATATAGGCGCCAGCGCCGCGGCGCATGTGCAGCGTCGGACCGCCCGGCGGCAGCTTCGCGATCTCACGTTCGAGGATTTCGCGCGAGGCCGGATATTCGTCGCGCAGGTAGATGTAGATATCCGAGGCCTGCACCACATGCGCACCGATCAGCATGCCCTCGAGGAAACGGTGCGGATCGCTCTCGAGATAGACGCGATCCTTGAACGTGCCGGGCTCGCCCTCGTCGCCGTTGATCGCCATCAGGCGCGGGCCGGGTTCACCAAGCACCGCGCGCCATTTACGTCCCGTCGGGAAGCCGGCGCCGCCGAGACCGCGCAACGAGGCGTCGTCGAGCGCCTTCAGCAGGTCGTCTGTCGGTAGTTCGCCCGAGCACAGGCGATTGAGCAGCTTGTAGCCGCCGCCGGCGACATAGGCTTCATAGCCGATATAGTTGGGCAGATGCGCGTGGGTATCGCCAGCCTTCGCCGCCGCCATGACATTGGCGACCGTGGCGTGATCAACGAAGTTGTGTCCGACTTCCGCGGCAGGCGCCGTGTCGCAGCGGCCGACGCAGGGCGCACGCACCACGCGGATGCCGGGACCTGACGCGTCTTGCAAATCCGCGAGCAGCTTCTCTCCGCCGAGCATCGCGCAGGTCAGCGAATCGCAGACGCGGATCGTCAGCGGCGCGATATCGGGCTCGCCTTCCTTTACCACGTCGAAATGCGCATAGAAGGTCGCGGTCTCGAACACTTCGGCGAAGGCGAGCTTCATCTCGTCGGCGAGCGCGGCGAGATGCGCGGCCGAGATCTGGCGGTACTGATCCTGGATCAGGTGCAGATATTCGATCAACAGGTCGCGACGCCGCGGTCGGTCGCCGAGCAACTGCGCGATCTCATGAGAGGCGGTGGGATCGACCTGCCGTCCCTTGGGTGTGGATTTGGCGCGCTTCCGTCCCTGGCCGGGATGTTCGAACTCGCGAACCTTGTGAACGTCGTCGTTGCTGCTCATGGAGACGTCGCGTTCTCTTCAAATGCGTGATGAGTTTGGACCGGACCGCCAAGGCGATCAGTCTTCATTTTCCGACTCGATCAAACGGAACCACCGGTTCCTGCGTCCCGCCGATCAAGCCAAATTCGACGCAACTCTAATCTCTGGTATGCCAGATGCAAGAGAATTTAGAGCGTCTCTAGAATGATTTAGGGTGGTCAAGGTCAGTCGCCTTCACCAGCGAGGCAGGCGGTCGCCCGCCGTGCCCTTTTGCGCAAGCGTCGGATGGAACCCGATCTCAAGTCTTGCTCATGCACTCTTCAATGTAGAACCAGCGATCGTCGCCGGCGAGGCCCTTGGACTTCACGTCGGCGCGGCAGGCTTTCAGCTTCGGCTTGTTGGTTGCCCATTTCGCCTTCATGTCTTTCAGCTTCTGCATGGTGAGCTTCATCTTGCCAGGTTTGGCTTGCGTCGCTGCAGCAGGCGCCGCCGACGGCGTCGCCGTCTGCGCGGATGCGGCATGAAGGCCAGCGACGAGCAACACGGCCGCGAGGCAAATTCGAAGGCAAATTCGGGTGCGAATCATTTCAATCCCCCTAAGTCCCATTTCTGGTGATGTCCGAAAGGCCAACGAAGCGGGACGCCTGATGAGCATCCCGCTTCTGTCTCGACGACGGTCAGAAGATCTTGACCGCGCTCTCCAATGTCTTCCAAACACCCCAAAGCAGGGGGACGCCGACGAACGCCCAGAACAGCGCCGCCTTGGCGTCAAGCCCGCCAAATCCGATGCCGTAGGAGCCGTGCGGCCCCGCGGCGGCGGCGCTGGCGCTTGCAGCCTGCAACTTGGCGACATCGGCGTCCTTCATGTGCCACTTCGAATCGACCGGCTTGATCAGATAGTTGCAGATCAAGCCCGCAATCAGCATCGCACAGAGGATGTACATAGTCGTGTTGTAGAGCTGATCGCGCGGCACGCCTGCCGCGAGCTGGAACTCGCGGATGTAGTTGACGACGACGGGACCGATGATGCCTGCGGTGGACCACGCCGTCAGCAGCCGGCCATGGATGGCGCCGACGAACTGGGTTCCGAACATGTCGGCGAGGTAAGCCGGCACGGTGGCGAAGCCGCCGCCATACATCGACAGGATGATGCCGAAGCCAAGCACGAACAGGAGCTTCGAACCCATCGCCGCAAAGGTCGGCGCCAGCGCGTAGAGCACGATGCCCAGGATGAAGAACGTATAGTAGGTGTTCTTGCGCCCGATCTTGTCCGACAGCGATGCCCAGAAGAAGCGGCCGCCGATGTTGAACAGCGACAGCAATCCGGCGAAGCCCGCGGCGATCGCGGCGATCTGCGCCTTCTGCCCCGCATCGAGCGCGTTGAAGCCCACCTCCGGCAGGCCGATCAGCTTGCCGGCGAAGATCTCCTGCAGCATCGGCGATGCCATGCCGATCACACCGATGCCGGCCGACACGTTCAGGCACAGCACCCACCAGATCAGCCAGAATTGCGGCGTCTTGTGCGCATCGTTGAGATGGACGTTGGCCTTCGAGATCATCGCGTTGGCCTTCGACGGCGCGGTCCAGCCCTCGGGCTGCCAGCCGGGCGGCGGCAAGCGATAGCGGAACGCGCCGATCATCATGAACACGAAGTAGATGACGCCCATCGTGACGAAGGTCTCCCAGACGCCGACCGAGGTCGGGGTCTTGAAGTAGTTCATCAAGAGGTTAGCCAGCGGCGCGCCGATCATGGCGCCGCCGCCGAAACCCATGATGGCCATGCCGGTCGCCATGCCGCGACGGTCCGGGAACCACTTCACGAGCGTCGAGACCGGCGAGATATAGCCAAGACCGAGACCGATGCCGCCGATCACGCCCGAACCCAGCCACAACAGCCAGAGCTGATGGGTGTAAACCCCGATCGCACCGAGGAAGAGGCCGCCGCACCAGCACAAGGCCGAGACGAAGCCGGCCTTGCGCGGGCCTACGCGCTCCAGCCAGCCGCCCCAGACCGCAGCCGCGATACCGAGCAGCACGAAAAAGAGCGTGTACATCCACCCCATGCTGGCGACCTTCCAGTCGCAGCTGGTCGTGAACAACTCCTGAAACAGTGACATGTCTGCGCACGCCTTCGGCGCGGTGACTCCGATCGCACGCGACAGCGGCAACCAGAAGACCGAGAAGCCGTAGGCCATGCCGATACAGAGATGGATGCACAGCGCAGCCGGCGGCACCAGCCAGCGATTGAACCCGGCGGTCGCGATGGTCCGCTCGCGATCCAGAAAACCTGCGCCGGCACCCGAAAGTGTTCCAGCGCTCTCGATGGTAGACATGCATTCCTCCCCTAAAGCCGCCCTTCTGAACGGCCTGCCACGACGGTCCTGTTTCCTCAGCCTGCGGCGCAGCCTTTGTCCCTGCTGCTCCGCACAATGATCGACGCGCGCGCCAGGATCGTCACGCGCATCCGAGACGTTAAACCCCTAACCGTGGGGACTATGCCCGAGGCCACGGCCGGGCTTCTTTCGATGGCCCATTCGCTCCGCATATCACAGGCAAGACTCGACCTCCGCGTCTCGGCGGAGGACGTCAATTGGGGCAGAAGTGATGATCGATGTCGATAGACAAAAGGTAGGTATCAACCGAGTGACCGCGAGCTAAGTGGGCGGCGCACCATTGATATTTTCTATCGATCGATCGGCCTTCTCAATCAAGAACACGATGCGCGCGTCGTTGCGCTCGGTGATCTCCACCGTGTCGCCGGTCTCCCGGATCAGGTTCGGAATGTCAATCACCGACAGCGGATCGGTGCAGTACACTTCGAGCTGATCCCCCGGATGCAACGGCTTCAGCGCTTTGCGCGTCTTCAGGGCGGGCAGCGGGCATTTCAGTCCGGTGAGATCGAGCGTCGTTCTGGTCATCGGCGCAACATGGCGGGAGCGACCGATGGCGTCAACGCCGAGCCAGCACCAGCATCACGTTCAGACTCAGAGCAAATCGGCATAGGACAGGAAACCCACGCTCTGCCCCGGCTCGACACGCGTGACCTCCTCATCGAGCTCGATGAGGCCGTCGGTGTCGACCAGAGAGGACAACAGCCCAGCCCCCTCGCGTGGAAACTTGATTGCCTCGAGTGCGCCGTCCTGCGTGCGCCGCAAGGAGGCGCGAACATATTCGCGTCGGCCCGCCTTCTTCTTGTAGGTGAATGCCGCACGCACCGGGATCGGCAACAGCGGCGCCGGCAGGCTGCCCGCAAGGGCCAGCACCGTCGGCCGCACCACATGCACAAAGGTGACGAAACTCGCGACGGGATTGCCCGGCAATCCGATCAGCGGCGTGCCCTCAATGATGCCCATCGCCACGGGCCGTCCCGGCTTGATCGCCATCCGCCACAACACCAGCGAGCCGATGCTTTCGACCGCGGCCTTGACGTGGTCCTCCTCTCCGGTCGAGACGCCGCCGGTGGTGAGGATCAGATCGTGCGTGCCTGCGACCTGCTTGAGGCCATTCGCAAGCGAGGTACGTTCGTCGCGCAAAATGCCGAGATCGCTGACCTCGCAGCCGAGCCGGCGCAGCATCGCCATCAGCATGAAGCGGTTGGAATCGAACAGCTGCGAGGCCGCGCGCGGCTCGCCGGGCGAGGTCAATTCGTCACCGGTCGAGAACACCGCGACACGGATGCGCCTGACGACGTCGAGCCCGACCAGGCCGAACGCCGCCGCGAGCGCGACATGTTGCGGCAGCAAGCGCTGGCCTGCGCGCAGCGCGACGTGGCCCTGGGGGATGTCCTCTCCCGCAGGGCGGACATTCGCGCCCGGCTTCAGCCCCGGCGGCAGCACAATTCGGCCGGCGTCATCGACGCGGACGTCTTCCTGCATGAAGACGGTTTCGGCATCCGGCGGCATCGGCGCGCCGGTGAAGATGCGCGCGGTGTGGCCGGCCTTGATCGGCGCTAGTGCCAGACCGCCAGCCTGGATGCGGCCGTCGAGCGGGAGTGCCCGCTCGGCGCTGTCCGGAAGATCGGCGTTGCGCACGGCGTAGCCGTCAACAGCGGAATTGGTGAAGGGGGGCAACGGCAGCGGCGCCGCGATATCGCGGGCCAGCACCCGCCCATCAGCATCGATGAGCCTTACGGTTTCGAGATCGACAATCGCGTTGACGCGGGTCGTGATCAGGCCAACCGCCTCGTCGACCGACATCATCGGTCCGCCGAAGGCAAAACAATCGTCCGACAATTGCGCCATGGTGCCTCGTCAGCGCATCGCAGCGCTTTTCGCGACCGCTTCCTCGACCGGCATCGCCGCGCGCAGCAGCAATTCCGCGGCAGCGGCGATATCGTCGAGATGGACGGTCGGCAGTCGCGTTTCAATGGCGACATCGGCCGCGATCCCGTAAATTCCGGGATCATCGGGAAACAGCAACGGCTTGTCGTTGGCCGCGCGATGCACCTCGATCTTGCGATGCGGCTCGCGCTTGAAACCCTCGACCACGACGAGGTCAACGGCTGACAATTTGCTCAACAGTTCCGGCAGACGCGGCTCCGCCGCCCCGCGCAATTCGTGCATCAGCGCCCAGCGATTTGACGAAGCAACCAGCACCTCGGCCGCGCCGGCTTCGCGATGGCGCCAGGAGTCCTTGCCGGGAACGTCGACGTCGAACTGGTGATGCGCATGCTTGATGACCGAGACGCGCAACCCGAGCGCATTGAAATGCGGGATCAGCCGCGTCAACAGCGTGGTCTTGCCCGCACCGCTCCAGCCCGCAAGGCCGATGACTTTCATTCCAGCTCCGTCTCCGCGAGCGACCAGGTCCCTGATGGAACCACTCTCTCTTCCGTCATTGCGAGCGCCGCGAAGCATCTACGAATGGATCCACAGCGGCAGCCCGGATTGCTTCGCTTCGCTCGCAATGACGAATGGGCGGCATTTCGTTCGCTCGCTAGCATGCTTATATCGGCTTGACCCGAATGTCATGCTAACGTCGCGGCCATGATGAAGATCGACAAAGCCCCAGTGCCCCTGATCGTCCCTGATACCGACGACCCGCGCCTCACCGAGAGCGTGACCGGGACCGACCAGTCCGGCGCCAGAATCGAGATCAAGGTGCCGGTGGAGCGGCCACTGACGCTCTACCTGAATTCGCAGGAGATCGTCACCATGATGACGATCGGCGACTATCCGGAATATCTGGCGCTGGGCTATTTGCTCAACCAGAACATGCTGAAGTATAATGACGCGGTCACCGAGGTCGAATACGACGACGACCTCCAGGTCGTGGTGGTGCGCACCGAGCATCACACCAATTTCGAAGCCAAGCTGAAGAAGCGCACGCAGACATCGGGCTGCGCGCAGGGCACCGCCTTCGGCGATCTGCTGGAGGCGGTCGAGAGCGTGGCGCTGCCGAAGGCGGAGCTGCGGACCTCCTGGCTGTACCAGATGACGCAGACCATCAATACCATGCCCTCGCTCTATCTGGAGGCCGGTGCGATCCACGGCTGCGTGCTGTGCAGGGAGGGGGAGCCGCTCTGCTACACGGAGGATGTCGGCCGTCACAACGCCGTCGACAAGATCGCGGGCTGGATGTACCGCCACGGCGTCGATGCATCCGACAAGATCCTCTATACCACGGGACGGCTCACCTCTGAGATGGTGATCAAGACGGTCCGCATGGGAATTCCGATCCTGGTGTCGCGCTCCGGCTTCACCGCCTGGGGCGTCGATCTCGCCCGGCAGGTGGGCTTGACGCTGGTCGGCCGCGCGCGCGGCAAACGCTTCATCGCGTTGTCGGGGGAAGAGCGCATCGTCTACGACCAGAACCTCGCTTACGTCGAGGAGGAAGCGGCCAAGCACAAGCGCAAGGGTGAAGGTGGTGACGATTAGCTTTCCGACCACGCAAGGCGTGCTGCTCGCCGGTGGCCTCGCGCGGCGCATGGGCGGCGGCGATAAGCCGATGCGCACCATTGGCGGCCGCACCATTCTGGAACGCGTGATCGCGCGCCTATCACCCCAATGCAGCGGGCTGATCCTCAATGCCAACGGCGATCCCGCCCGCTTCGCCGCGTTCGGTTTGCAGGTCGTTGCCGACGACGTGCCCGGCTTTCCCGGTCCGCTCGCCGGCATCCTTGCCGCACTCGACTGGACCGCGGCGAACCGGCCTGAGGCGAAGTGGGTGCTCAGCGCCGCCGGCGACTGCCCCTTTCTGCCGCGCGATCTTGTTGCACGCTTGCATGACGAACGCATCGCGGCGAATGCCGAGCTCGCCGTTGCGGCGTCGGGCGGCCAGTCGCATCCGGTGATAGGCTTGTGGCGCGTTGGCTTGCGCGACGAACTGCGTCACGCGCTGGTGGTCGAGGATCTCCGCAAGATCGACCGCTGGACCGCGCGTTATCCGCTCGCGACCGTGACGTGGCCGACCGAACCGCTCGATCCGTTCTTCAATGCCAATACGGTCGAGGATATCGCGGAAGCCGAGCGGCTCGCCGCACTGGATGCGGCGTCCTAACCAAGCTCTACGCCGGCCGGAATCCGGCCCGCTCCAGCGCGGCACGCGCTTCGTCCGAGCCGAGCGCATCGAGAAAGGCCCGCACCGCCGGACGCTGCTTCCGCGCCGTCACCAACGCGAAGTCATAATGCTCCTCCGCGAGCGGAATGAAACCGAGGCCGACCGCCTTGGCGACCGGCGCAATGGTCATGCCCCAGTCGGCGCGATGCTGCGCGACCGCCGCGGCCACCGCGTTGTGCGAGCGTGGCTGGTTCCAGTAGCCTTCCGGGCGCGCACCACCGAGCAACCGGTCGATCAGGATGCGCGTGCCGGCGCCCTGGTTGCGGTTGACCATGATGCAGGAGGGATCAGCGAGCGCCGCGACGACGGCGTCCTTCGCGCTGTGGCCTTCGAAACGCTTGTCGCCCTTGCGGAACACGATGCCCTGCATCCGTCGCCAGCCCGGCACGAGTTCGAGACCTTCGACGAGGTAAGGCGCATTGTAGGTCTCGCTCTTGTCGTCGAACAGATGGATCGGCGCCAGATCGCATTCGCCGCGCCGCGCCGCCGCAAGTCCGCCGAGACTGCCGACCGCGATCGAGCGCACGGTCAGCCCGGCATGCGCGAGTTGCGCCGTGACGAGATCGAGGCCGGCGCAATGACTGCCGACGATGACGAGATCGGGCACCCGCACATGCGGCGTGAACAGCGTCACCTCGGCTTCGGTCCCGGCCGGCATCTGGTCGGCGAGTGCGTCGATGCGCAGAAAACCGTCGGCCTGCGCGAACGACGTGATCGCACCGGACCCCTTGCCTGAGGGATAAGCGATCAAGCCGTCCTTGCCTTCGACCAGCGAGACCATGACGAATTCGGTGCGGCCGAGCTCGGAAGCAATGCGCACCGGCACGGTCGCGTTCACCTTGGCATCGGAGCGCGGCGGCAGTCCGGCCATTTTGCGCAACACCGGCACGATCATGTCGTGAAAGGTGAACATCGCCGAGGTCGGAAAACCGGGAAGGATCACCACCGGCTTGCCGTCGCACACCGCAAGACACAGCGGCTTGCCGGGCTTGAGCGCAATGCCATGCGCGATGATGCCGGGCTGGCCGAGCCGGCCGATGATGCGATGAGACAGATCGCCGGCGCCTTTCGACGTGCCGCCGGAGAGCACTAGCATGTCGGCGTCCGCCAGCGCACGCCGCATGGCGGCTTCGAGCTGAGCTTCGTCGTCGGGAATGGCGCCGAGGAAAACCGCCTCTCCGCCGTTCTCGTCGATCGCAGCAGTGACGATCGCGCCGTTGGTATCGTAAATCGCAGCAGGCGCGAGCACCTCGCCGGGCTGAACCAGTTCGTCGCCGGTGGAGATCACGGCCACACGAGGTTTGCGCACGACGCTCACCTCGGCAAGACCGCAAGCCGCCAGCATGCCCACCTCGCGCGAGCCCACGATCGTGCCGGCGCGCAGCAGCGCCTCGCCGCGCGCGATATCGGATCCTGCGTAGGATATGAATTGCCCGGGCGAGGCGGCGCGACGGACGTCGATGGTGGCCGATCCCGCCGGCTGGGTATGCTCGACCATGACCACGGCATCGGCACCGCGCGGCAGCGGACCGCCGGTGGCAATCGGCGTTGCCGTTCCCGCCGCCACCTGCAGCGCGGGTACGGTGCCGCAGTGAATAGTCTCGCCATTCAGCCCGAGGCGAACTTGCGCACCTTCGCCGGCTGTCGCAAGGTCCGCTGAGCGCACCGCGAAGCCGTCGACGTTGGAACGGTCGAACGGTGGCACGTCGATTGGCGCAGTGATGTCTTCAGCAAGCGACGCGCCGAGCGCTGCTGCGAGCTTGCGTCTTTCGCTTGAGATCGCGCGAGGGAACAGCGCAGCCTCGAAGCGTGCCTGGGCCTCCTCGCGGGAAAGGATTTTCAGGAACTGTTCCTGTTCGAGTGCGCTGCGGACTTGCGATTGCGGGATCATGGTCATGCTAAACCCATATCATTCCCGCATCAGATAGGCATCGACCGGCGCGCCCGCTGCAAATCCCTCGTGGCCGGCGGGAACAAGCAGCCATGCATCAGCACGGGCCATTGCCTGGAGCGGCCATTCTCCTACCGCAAGCGGCACCCACGCATGATGTTCCTCGGCCAGCAGGACCATTTCGGCGATGCCGACGCTGGATGCAATTTTTCGCGCGAGCGGCAAGACTATCTGTCGGCGCGGCTGCCGCGCCGACAGAAGGTCGACGAGCGGCAGCACGAGCGCGAGCCAGACCGCGAGCGCATGGTCCGGCGATCCGGGCAAGCCGACGACAGGAATGGTTCCCAGCCGCCCGATCGCGGCGGTGCGTCCGGGCTGGAGCGCAAGACCATGGGCGATCACGTCACCACCCTGGGCCAGCGCCGTGACCGCGGCATCCTTGCGACCGACGCCGCTGCCGCCGATCGTCAGCAGGAGATCGCAGGTAGGCGTCCCCAACGTCTCCGCGATCGATCCCGCGTCTCGCGCGCCGGCCTCGCTCGTCTGCACATCCAGTCCAGCGGCGCGAGCAATGTCCGCGATCAAATGCATGGTCAGCGTTGCACCTGATACATTGACAATGCGCAGCCGCGGACGGCGCACGCTCAGCCGGTCCAGCCCGGCGGCGCGCGCGAGCAAAAGAGCGGCAGGACCGACCGGATACCCCTCTGCGGCGGCAGGCGTTCGTCCGTCGATGTCGCTTCCTGCGCGCCTGACGCCCTGCCCCGGCACGCCCTCCGCCAACACCTGGGCGAGCGGACCAGACACCTCGACTGCGTCAGCATCGAGCACACAGTCGCATCCCGCCGGCATCGCGTCGCCGGCATCGACCCAGGCGGGCGCTGTCGGCAGCGGCAGCGGTGAATAGGAGGACGCGCCGACCAGATCATTGGCGCATAACGCCCAGCCGTCCGCGGCAGCGACGTCACAGGATGGTCGAGGCGCGAGCAGCGGATTGCCCGCGGCGATGCAGCCGGCCGCTTCGCTCAGCGGCAACTCCACCGGCGTGAGCGGATCAAGCCCCTTCAGCAACGCGGCGAGCGCGGTGTCGAGTGGCGTCAGCGATGGCGGCAGGCGCTGGGTCATGCGCCATGATGGACCATGCATCGCCCGGTTTGGCAACCGCTGGCGACACGAACGTCAGCCGCCCGATTTGTCCGCATTGGGGAAGAACAGTTGTTGTCCGTCGACCTTGTATCCGGCGATCGCCGCCTGCCCGTCCGGCGAGATCAGCCAGTCGACGAAGTCTTGCCCCAATTCCTTCTTGACGTTCGGAAACTTCGCGGGGTTCACCAGCATCACGCCGTACTGATTGAGCAGCCGCTTGTCGCCTTCGACGACGATGTCGAGATCGCCGCGATCCCGAAAAGCGATCCAGCTGCCACGGTCGGACAGCACATAGGCGTTCGCCGTGCGCGCTGCATCAAGGGCTGAGGCCATGTCCTGCTTGGCTTCGCGATACCATGCGCCCTTGGTACGGGCGATGTCGATGCCGGCGACGATCCAGAGCGCGAGCTCTGCGGCATGCGTGCCCGAGCGGTCGCCGCGCGTCACGAACGGCGCGCCCTTGCCCTCGATCGCCTTCAGCGCGGTCGCGATGTCCTTGCCCTTCACGCCGGCGGGATCGCTCTTCGGCCCGATCAGCACATAGTCGTTGTACATCACGTCAAAGCGCTTCACCGCAAAACCGTCGGCAACGAATTTCTCCTCCTGCGGCCGTGCATGCATCAGCACGACGTCGACTTCGCCCCTTCGTGCCCCCTCGAGCACCTCGTCGGCGCGCCGCGCGATCACCGTCACCTCGATGCCGGTCTTCTCACGGAACATCGGCAGCAGATAGTCGAGCAGGCCGGACTCCTGCGTCGCTGTGGTCGTGGCGAGCACGATCGCGCGGTCCTCCGCGGATGACGCTGTAACGCCGGCGACGAGGCCGCAGAGAAGCGCGAGTGCAACGGAGAGGCGGCGGACGGCCATGATCGGGTTCCCACTGGCTATGACGCGATCATGATGCTGATGGATTGCGCCGCACTCGTGACGCGTTTGCACATTGTGCCCGCAGCGTCGGGAAATTCCGGCAATGCGCCGCGCGCGAAGACCGCAAGATCCGCACCACGCGAGCGATTCAGGATCGTTCACCAAGGCAGAGATCGCGCGTGGGGATGTGTTGCAAAGCAGCGAGATGATCGGGCATGGTCGTGGCGGACAAAACTTGAAATGCAGAATTCCACCTGCGTCGAACGTCAAAAAGAAGCAAGAATTTGCATAGGAATGCAGGATGGAATTCCTGACGACCAGCGAAGCCGCCGACTATCTTCGGCTTGGCGAACGCAAGCTTTACGAACTCGTCACCACCGGCGCGATCCCATGCACCAAGGTGACCGGAAAGTGGCTCTTCCCGCGGCACGAGCTCGACCTCTGGGTGCTGTCCGGACTGGCGCGCCCGGCCGGCATGCTGATCGCTGAGCCGCCGCCGGTCGTCGGCGGCAGCCAGGACGAGCTGCTGGATTGGGCTCTGCGCGAATCCGGCTCGGGCCTGGGATCGATGAGCGAGGGCAGCGCGCGCGGGCTCGAGCGCTTGCAGCGCGACGAGGTGATGGCCGTGGCGGTGCACTTCCACAGCCTCGATGCCGACGGCAATCTCGCCGCCGACGCCAATGCAACGGTCCTGCGAGACGCTCCGGACCTGCATGATGCATTGCTGGTCGCGTTCGTGCGTCGCGAGCAGGGTCTCGTGCTGCCGCCGGGCAATCCCAAGCGGCTGCGCGGCCTTTCCGACGTGCTCGCGCTCGGCGCCAGGATGGCGATGCGGCAACAGGGCACGGGCGCGCAGATGCTGCTCGATGTGCTGCTCAAGCGCGCCGGCGCCTCGACGCGCGATTTGCGCCGGATCGAGATGCCGGCCCTGACCGGGCCGGATCTCGCCGAGATCGTTCGCGCGGGACAGGCCGATTGCGGCATCGCGACGCGTGCGTCCGCGCGCTCGGCCGGCCTCGATTTCGTGCCGCTGGTCTGGGAGAACTTCGACCTCGCGATGCGGCAGCGCAGCTATTTCCGCCCCGCTATGAAGGGCCTGATCCGGTTCCTCGGCGAAAAGCGGTTGCTCCAGCGCGCCGAGGAGCTGACCGGCTACGATCCCTCCCCGGCCGGACAAATCCGCTTCGCCGCCTGACGTTGACGCCCGCCCCCAAATAGTTGCAAAAGAAACCAATTCAGCCGGGCCATACCCGGGGTACACCGGCCAACGCGCCGGATCAGGGGAGGACAAATATGAAGCCAACGAGATTTGGACTGCCGGTCGCTGCCGGCTTTGCAGCGACGTTCCTGGCGGCGACGCTGCTGCCGGGCGCCGCAATGGCGCAGGTGTCCGATGACGTCGTCAAGATCGGCGTGCTCACCGACATGAACGGTCCGGCCTCGGCGCCGACCGGCCAGGGTTCGGTGACGGCGGCGCAGATGGCGATCGACGATTTCGGCGGCACCGTGCTCGGCAAGCCGATCAGCATCGTCGTCGGCGACCACCAGCTCAAGGCCGATATCGGCGGCGCCATCGCGCGGCGCTGGTACGACGTCGACCAGGTCGATCTGATCGTCGACGTACCGGTCTCCGCGGTCGGGCTCGCGGTGCAGAACATGGCCAACGAGAAGAAGCGGCTGTTCATCACCCACTCCACCGGCACCGCCGATTTCCACGGCAAGTTCTGCTCGCCCTATGCGATCCAGTGGGTGTTCGACACCCGCGCGCTCGCGGTCGGCACCGCGGACGCGGTGGTCAAGCGCGGCGGCGACAGCTGGTTCTTCATCACCGACGATTATGCCTTCGGCCATTCGCTGGAGCGCGACGCCTCGGCGGTCGTGACCGCCAATGGCGGCAAGGTGCTGGGCTCGGTGAAGCCGCCGCTGGCAACGCCCGACCTCTCCTCGTTCGTGCTGCAGGCGCAGTCCTCCAAGGCCAAGATCATCGGCATCGCGGCGGGTCCGCCGAACAACATGAACGAGATCAAGACCGGCTCCGAGTTCGGCGTGTTCAAGGGCGGCCAGCAGATGGCGGCACTGCTTGCGCTGATCACCGACATCCACGGCCTCGGCCTGCAGGCCGCCCAAGGGCTGTTGCTGACGACGTCGTTCTATTGGGACCTGGACGACAAGACCCGCGAATGGTCGAAGCGCTACTTCGCCAAGATGAACAAGATGCCGTCGATGTGGCAGGCCGGCGTCTATTCGAGCGTGATGCACTATCTCAACGCCATCAAGGACACCGGCACCGACGATCCGCTCAAGGTGGCCGCCAAGATGCGGGAAAAGCCGATCGAGGATTTCTTCGCCCGCAACGGCCGCTTACGCGAAGACAATCTGATGGTGCACGATCTGTGGCTGGTGCAGGTGAAGACGCCGGAGGAAAGCAAATATCCGTGGGACTATTACAAGATCCTCACCACGATCTCGGGCGACAAGGCGTTCGGTCCGCCGGACCCGGCGTGTGCGATGGTGAAGAAGTGAGGGTGTAGCGACGCCGCGCTGACGGTGCACCCTCTCCCCTTGCGGGAGAGGGTGGATTCGCGAAGCGAAGCCGGGTGAGGGGTCGTCTCCGCGAGTCCAACTCGCTGTTGAGTTCGCGGAGAGATACCCCTCATCCGGCGCTTCGCGCCACCTTCTCCCACAGGGGGAGAAGGAAGGAAGCGCGCTACTTCACCACCCCGATCTCGCGAAAGTACTTGATCACGCCGGGATGGATCAGCTCGGGCTTCGGCGCGGCGGCGACGGTGTTCGCGGCCGTAGTCTCGCAGGCTTGCGCGAGCTGCTTGCAGAAGGTCGGCTCGACACCGTGAAGCGTCTTCGCCAGGCGATAGGCGACATCGTCAGGCAAATCTTCGCGTGTCAGCACAAAGCTCCAGGAGCCGAGCGAGGCGATCGGCTCGGACTGGTTCGGGTAGCTGCCGGCCGGCACGGTGAGCGGCTTCAGGAACGCATGCTTGGCGCGGATGCGCGCGATCTCCTCGGCACTGGGCGCGATGAAGCGCGCGCCTGATACGCTCGAGGCCACCGCCGCGAAACCGGGCCAGCCGATGCCGGCGCCCCAGAGTGCTGCGACGCGGCCATCCTCGACCATCGCGGGGCCGTCGCCGGCGCGGTCGAGATAGATCGCCTTGAAGTCCTCGTCCTGCTTCAGGCCGAGGCCATCGAGCACGTAGCGCGCCAGGATCGGCAGGCCGGAGCCCTTGGCGCCGAACGCGACGGGCTGACCGACGAGATCGCGAATGGTCTTGTACTGACTGTCCGCGCGCACCACGAACATGCCGGGGTTGGAATAGATCGCCGTGAGAATCTTCAACGAGACCTTCGCACGGCCGATGCCGGCGAAGGCTTCATAGGCCGGCTCGCCCGCGACCAGAGCGAGATCGAGCTCGCCCTTCTCCAGCAGCGGGATGTTCTCGTTGCTGCCCTTGGTGTTGCGCGGGGCAATGATGGTTTGCGGATCGGCTGCGTTCATCGCTTGCGCAAAGGCGTTGCCATAGAGCGGAAAGCCGCCGCCGGGCGTCGCAGTGCCCAAGCTGATCGTCAGGCTGGGTGTGTTGGTCGGAATGGCGTTGGCTCCGGTTTGAGCGGCGGCGGGGCTTGAAAGCAGCGCCGCGCCGAGCAGGAAAACAAAAGCGAATCTCATGGTCGGTCCCGGCGGGGGCGCGTCAACATCGACTTGCGGCGATGTAGGCAGCGCCCCGATTTTGTGAAAGCATGCAGCCCAACGACAATAGAACAATGGGAGGCGTCATGTTGCGAATTTTGCGTAACAGTGTTTTCGGGCTGGTTTTCCTTGCAACGCTGTTGGGCGCCGCACCTCCCGCCTCCGCCGCTTATCCCGACCGTCCCGTGCACTGGATCATCGGCTTCTCCGCCGGCGGCCCGGTCGATATCGTGGCGCGGATCATGGCGCAGTGGCTGACCGACCGCTTCGGCCAGCAATTCATCGTCGAGAACCGCACCGGCTCGGGCGGCAACATCGCGGCCGCTGCCGCGATCGCCTCGCCGCCGGACGGCTACACGCTGCTGTTCGTCGCGCCCAACAACGCGATCTCGACCTCGCTCTACAAGAAGCTGCCGTTCGACTTCCTGCGCGACACCGTGCCGGTCGCCAGCATCATGCAGCTCACCAACATGCTGGTCGTCTCCAACGCGTTTCCCGCCAAGACGGTTCAGGAGTTCATCGACTACTGCAAGGCCAATCCCGGCAAGATCTCCTTTGCCTCGTCCGGCAACGGCACCTCGGTGCACATGTCGGCGGAGCTGTTCAAGGTGATGAGCAAGTGCGACATGGTGCACGTGCCCTATCGGGGATCTGCGATCGCCTTCCCCGACATCATCTCCAACAAGGTGCAGCTGATCTTCGACAACCTGCCCTCCGCGATGGAGCAGGCCAAGGGCGGCAATGTCCGCGCGCTCGGCGTGACCTCGCCGCAGCGCTGGCCGAGCGTGCCCGATGTGCCCGCGATCGCCGAGACGTTGCCCGGCTTCGAATCGGTCGGCTTCTACGGCATCTCCGCGCCGAAGGGCACGCCGGCCGACGTGATCGAGATCCTCAACAAGGCCGTCAACGAGGCGCTGAAGGACCCGAAGCTGGTCGCGCGCCTCACCGAGACCGGCGGCATCCCCAAGCCGATGACGCCGGCCGAGTTCGGCAAGCTCGTCACCGACGAGACCGAGAAGTGGCGCAAGGTGGTGGAGTTCGCCGGCGTGTCGGTGGACTAGGCCTGCGGAACTGCCGCGCGCCTGCAGCGCGCCAACGCGACATCGGAGGGGATCGGAAGACCCCTCTCCAACAAAATGTGCGAAAACAACCCCATGCACAGTAGAAAGATCTTGGCATTACAAGGGGTTACAGAATCGAAAACCGAGCCCCCTGGCGCGATTGCCAGAGGGCGGGGACGAAGGCTCGGCGAGATGGGCTTGCGCCGTCGGGCAAAACAGGACTATAAGGGCATCATCGCCAATTTCGGTTATTCAAAAATCCCAAGGCTTGCCGCGCCAACGTTTGCAACCGCCGGCGCCAGCATTGCACCCCCGCCTCCGTCCCTGTAAACGAACCGCGCACCGTTGCCGGCCGCAGCTTTCGCGGCCGTCTCGCGGCGGGGCCTGTAGCTCAATGGTTAGAGCCGGCCGCTCATAACGGTCTGGTTGCAGGTTCGAGTCCTGCCGGGCCCACCAATGAAAGCACTTTTGTGCGGACCGCTTTGCCTCCCGAACGTTCTTGCATGGCAAAGTGGCTCCCTATGTGAGGTTCAGTTGCGACCAGAGGAATAGACTGCCGGCCGCTTGCGTCCCAAATCCTACAGACGTCTCGAACGGCCGTGGTATCGTACCGCGCAGCAGACTTCGCCGAATGGTAGATCGTCTGAAGAATTCACTGTCCGAACTGGAGTCGCCCACCTGCATGAGGTGCAGGATCGAGATGCGATGGTTCATGTCGAAGCTGGAGCGCCAAGAGCCGGTAACCACGATCGTCCATGGCTTTGTGAGTCCGGTGCGAAGGCGTTGCTGAAACCGAAACCGAGTTCAAGCCCGTCCGGGTTGTCCCTGACAAGCTCGCGGCGCCGAGAGCCGTCGCACACGCGGCCTAAGAAGGTATTACCGCACTGAAGTCCGGAGTACCGAGCGACGAGCAATCCTTCCTCGGAACAGCGCGGCTGGGCGGAACGTTGGCCTTCCATGGAAGCCTTTCTGCACCGCCTCTTCACGGCCAAGTCAGATTTTCCGGTCTGGGTGCGCTACCTCCTCACCCTCGGCCTCGTCGGTCTCGCCTTTTTCGCCAGGGTGATGGCGGATGAATACCTTCGATCCTACCCGCTCCTGCTTTTCATTCCCGCCATCTTCTTGTCATCTGTCCTTTTCGGCCGCGGGTGTGGAATTGTTGCGACAGCCGCGGCCGCCGTTCTCGCCATGACGTACCTCATACCCCGGCCGGCCTCGACCGCCGGGGGACGTTCTGCTCCAGGAGCTCGCACATCGAACGCGGGAACGACCTCGCCACTATCGTATCGATTCTCAGGCTGCAGGCCCGCTCCGAAACCGACCCGGGCGTGCAGAGGGCGATTGCGTCCGCGGTAAGCCGGGTGGACGTCGCAAAGGTTCACGACCGGCTGCGCGAGACGGCGGACACCAGCCGGATCGCGCTGGCGCCGGACATCGAGTCCTTATGCGCCAGCCTTGCGGATTTTCACCGGGGCGTGCGCACGATCTCGATCCGGGTCCGCTGCGAGGACATCTGGGTGAGGAGTTCGCAGGCGGCCTCGATCGGGCTGATCGTCAACGAACTGCTTCAAGTACGCATTTCCGGAGGGCCGCCACGGCTCGGTGGAGGTCGAGCTGCGGGCCAAGGAAACCCACGTTCTGGTGTCGGTGAGGGACGACGGAATCGGTTGCTCCGCGGAAGCGAAGAGCGGACTTGGCACTCGGCTCATCAACCTCCTCGCCACCCACATGAAGGGCACCGTCGCGAGGAAGCCTCTTTCGCAAGGCTGCGAGGTGCAAGTCTCGATCGCGCTCGACAGCTGAAGACCGCGAAGCATTTTCGGATTTCCTCTGCAACCATGGACGGCTTGTGACGTAGATGATGTCGGAGCTTGCGAGAACACTATGGTCGATCGATCACCAAAACACGCCGAGGAACTAGACCGATTCCGCAAGCTTCACGCCGAGACGACGGATCCTTTGGCTGCGCGGCTGCTGCAGGACATTATATCCGAACTCGAAGCAGATCTGAATCCGCAGCGGCAGGAGACCGGTTCGAAGGTGGAACGCGGCTAGTTCTCATGCTCCGCCACGGCCGCTTGGATCGCTCGGTCAAGACCATCCAACTGGAAGGGCTTGCGCAGCATCGGTCTATTCTTGAAGCCCTCGGGTATATCTTCTTGCCCGTAGCCACTCGCGAAGACGAACGGAACAGATCTCTTCGCGAGAATTTCCGCGACGGGAGTGCTTGTCGGACCTCCGAGGTTGATGTCTAGGATGGCAATATCGAAGGCCGGATCGTGCGCAAGTCGCACCGCATCCTCGATCCGCCCTGCCTCGGCGACGACAGCGTGTCCAAGCTCCTCGATCATGTCGACGAGCATCATTCGGATCAAGGCTTCGTCTTCGACGAGGAAGAAAGATCGTCTGGGGCGGTTCACGTGGATCCTTGGAGAAGGTCGATGCTCCCGCAGCGGCCGGCACGACGCCCGGAATTCACGAGGGAAACGGATAAACGACCTCGACCGGGGTCGAGGTCGCCAACCTATGGGCTAGGTTTTGCTCCCGGCTGGGGCTTTGGGGGGCAAGGGGGCCGAGAGCAAGGACTCGACGCGGTGGAATGCCGATCGTTCCCTTGCGGATCGACGTAGCGCTCTCAGAACCTCGTCGTACGCGTGATGAGCCTGAGCCTGACTGCTGCGCGAGGCTGATCGGCTGCCTATCGTTGGCAGCCACACGAGGCCCGCTGGAGCGGCAGACTGAACTGTCGATCCATCCAGAATGGCGCCGCCCTTGCGGGCGGCGCCTAGATCATCGATCACCAGCGGCCGGTACCGAAGCTGAAGCCGATGCTCGGCCCGCCTCCGTAATAGCCGTATCCGCGATCGTAATAGCCCGGACCGCCGTAGGAGCCATAGCTCCTGCGCACGACGTAGCTGTCATCGTCGCCGTAGTAACGCTGCACATAGCGGGGACCGCGGGTGCGGAAGCAGCGGCCGTACTCGTTGCAGACCAGGCGAACCTGATCGACGTTTGCCGCCTCCTCCGATCCAACCAGACTGGGATTGAGCGGAGCTGCCGAGGCCGCCGACGCGAGCATGGCGGTGGCCGCAAACGCTACGAGAGCAATAGTCCTCATGTTCGTTCTCCTTGTTGTGACGAGATCAATCGATCTCTTCGATGACGCGACGTTCCTGCGGTTCGACGATGTAAGTCCGGCTATCCCGGTTGATGTACCGGTACTCCCGCAGGCTCGGTGCGTCGCGATAGACCTCCTCGGGGAACGTCTCCACGTCTACGTCTGCCGGCAGGCGCTCACCCCTGCGGATTTCGGTGCGCGCGGTGCTGCCGGTGGTCTGCCGCTCGCGCTCGACGGGACGCGCCTCGGAACGCGCCTTGGCGTGCTTGCGGATCACTTCGCGATCGCGATCGCTGAACGTCACCTTGCGCTGTTCGGTGCGGGCCGGCGCAGCCGCGGTCGAACGACCCGAGTACGGGAGGACCGCGACGATCTGGTAGCTCGAAGGCTCCACGATCACGATCTCGTCCTTCACCAACACGAAGTTGTAGCCTCTGTACTGCGGCACGACCTCGACGACCTCCGCCGGGAGCGGCTGCAAGCGGACATCGCGCGGCACCGCCGTGCCCACCGACAACGAGAAGTTCACGTTGTTGAGGGGCTGCACGTTCAGATGCGAAATCGACGTGCTGATCCGGGTCCGTTGCTGATCGTTGATGTTCACCGACGCGTTCACGTTGGTGTTCGAGGAGCGATCGGCCGTGTTCTGCTGATTGTTCGGCTGCTGCGCCGTGTTGGTCGAACCGCTGCCCGCCGGGGACTGTGCCTGGTTATTGCCCGGAGCAGGCGGATTGGCGCTCTGCGTCTGGGTATTCGTGTTCGAAGGAGAATTGGTCTGCGCCTGGTTGGAAGGCGTAGTTGTCTGATTGGACGGCTGATTGGTCTGAGCCTGGTTGGTCGAGTTGTTCGAGGCAGGCGCCTGCGTGGTGTTGGTGCCGGTACCCGAATTGGACGGCTGGCCTGCAGCGGTCTGACCGCTCGAGGACGGCGACTGCGTCTGGGCCGAATTCGTCGAAGGATTGGCGGACTGTGCGGATCCCAAAGATGAATTGGTCGGCGAAGTCGACGGCGTCGTGGATGTGGAATCCTGCTGACGAGACGGCGGATTGGAGTTCGACGTGCTCGGAGAAGACTGGGCAAAAGCGGAAGTCGCGATCGCGACTGCAGCGGTGGTAGCCAAAAATAAACGCTTGTTCATCTGAACCTCCTTAATGCGGACGTCGGACAACCTGGGGCGAGACGCGTGGTTCCATTCGGGGAAAACTAGGCAATTGCGCGAGATGTGCATTTTCTTTTATCCCGAATTGTGCAAATCGTGAGAGTGGGAACTTCGGTCGCGCAGCGTCGTTGGCAATGACTACTTACGAGTCATTTTCACTTTGAGGAGAACACCATGAAGAAGCTTATCGTGTGCGGCGCTCTTGCCGCTTTCGCCCTCGGCACGCAGGCCGCCAGCGCCGCCGAGTTCTACATCGTGCGCGATGCCACCACCAAGAAGTGCACCATCGTCGACACCAAGCCGACCACAACCACCACGACGGTCGTGGGCGACGGCGTCTACAAGACCAAGGTAGAGGCAGAGTCCGCGGTCAAGACCACGAAGGTCTGCACCGAGCAGTAATAGTCGCGACGGCGGTAAGAGCCGTTTAAGCATTCTGACAACGATTGGAGGAAAAAATGCCCGTACTGATTTTGTGGGCCGTTCCAGCCGTCCTGGTTGTTGGCGGCGTCGGCTATTTCCTGGTTCACATGCACTGAGCGGATGACCCCGCACGGATGAACGGCCCGCCCAATGATTTGGGCGGGCCGTTTTTCATTGCGCCAGATCGGTACACTAGCCCTGTGGGCACAAAAAAGGGCCCCGTAATGGGGCCCCAATTCGCCGAGAGCACTCGTCGCGCTTAGTTGTAGTCCGAATATTTGAACTGCGGTAGCGCCTTCAACTGCTCCTTATTGCCGCTCATGACGGCGTGGTCAGGAACCCAATCGTTCGCGGTGCGGTTCGTCGTGGTTGTGGACGCGGTCCCGGTCGTGGTGGTGTCGCGGGCCGGGGTCGACGTGCCGCTCGAGCTCGTTCGAACCGGCTCTTCAACGAACTTCAGCTTGTCCATGGAGACCGCGATGTCGTGCTCGCCCATGCCGAGGAAGCCACCGATGCCGATAACCACCGCGTTGATCTTGCCGTTCTTGTCGACGAGCAGTTCGTTGACATCGCCGAGCTTCTCGTTGGCCTCGTTGTAGACGTTCAGGCCCATCAGCTTCGAGGCGCGCCAATTTCCCTTGAACGCCATCTTCGCATCGGCGGGGTGGGCGGTGGCCGCCGGCGCCGTGCGATCGACGGGCTGAGTGGATTGCGCGAAAGCAGCGCCGCCGATCACAGCAGTGCCAAGCAACGCGACGGCAAGGAAGCTTTTCATGGATTATCTCCTCCAACGTGAGCCGCATCCGTTCGGATGCCCGGCTTCAACGCCCCGAATTACCGCTTGTTCCCGACGGGGAACGGATTGCCAAGGATTCGATCGCGCCTGTCCGACAAACCAGCCGCGCAATAGATCTCTCACGCGAGGCGTCCTCTGCGAGCGACCAAGTCGCGATATCGGGCGTCGTACTCCTTCGCCATCCGGCTTGCGGCGAAGCGCTCCTCGAACCGGGCGCGGACCACTCGTCTGTCCAGCCGGCCCAGTTCTTTCACTGCTCTGATCGCCTGCTCCTCACCGTCGACGATGAAGCCCGTGACGCCATCCTCCACGACTTCCGGTACCGAGCCTGATCGATAAGCGATCACGGGTGTCCCGCAGGCCATCGCCTCGATCATCACCAGACCGAACGGCTCGGGCCAATCGATCGGAAACAGCAGGCCCGCTGCGTTCGCGAGAAACGGCTGCTTCTTCGCGTCGTCGACCTCGCCGACGAGCTGAACCGCCTGGCCATCGATGTTCGGCTCGAGCTCGTTCTTGAAGTAGGCCGTCTCCGCCCGAGGGATCTTGGCCGCGATCCGCAGCGGCATCCGGGCCGCGCGCGCGATTCGTATAGCGTCCTCCGGACCCTTGTCCGCCGTCAGCCGCCCCAGAAAGGCCAGGTACGAACCTGGTTCGTAGGAGGGCCTAAACATGTCCTTGGGCAGTCCGTGCTGGATCGTCGCGATCCAGTTCGCTTCCGGAAGCGGCCGACGCTGGTCGGCGGAAATCGAGACGAATGGAGCGTCCGCAAAGGCACCGATTACCTGGGGCAGGCCGGGCAGATCGAGCCGACCGTGCATCGTCGTCAGGAAAGGCACGCCGGTCCGGCTCAGCACCGGAAGAGGCAACCAGTCGACGTGGGAGTGGATCACGTCGAAGTCGCGCGCGCGCTCGGCGATGGCCTCGATCAGAAGCGCGCAGGCGGCGTTCGGATCCGCACCCTTCCGCCCCAGGCGCAACGCGCGCGGCCACACCGCGTGGAGCTTTCCCTTCGTCTTCGAGTCCCCGCTTGCGAACAGGGTGACGTCGTGCCCGGATTCGACCAGTTCGTCCACCAGCCAGGCTATCACACGCTCGGTGCCGCCGTAGAGCTTTGGAGGTACGCTCTCGGCCAAGGGAGCAAGCTGGGCAATCCGCATCGGCTAGGCCCCGAACACGGACCGCAGGACCGTGACGATGCCAGCGGAAATGAGGGATGAAATCGCAAGCAGCGTCCAATTGGGCCTCGTGCTTCCACGGACCACGCGCGCTGCGAGCGTCTTCACGATCGTCAACATTCGTCTGGAGGAAGCCGCTGCAGGTAGGCTATCCCAAGCCAGCGAGTTCTTCGGTATCGCTCTCTCGCGCTTCCGACCTGCTGTGGAGGTGGCGCTCCAGAAGGCAGCGCCGGCTGTCATGCGCATCGACCTCGGGGTGCCGCGCCCGATACACCGTCCAGGCGGTCTCCGTGGCGTTCTTCAAGACGACTTCGTCGACCATACTTACTGTCTCCGGAGACCGAACCCAGTCGCTGCCAACTCAAGGCAATCTGGAAGGTTTCCAGTTTTTCCCGGAAGTATACGAAAGGAGGTGAGTCAGGAGGCGAGGATCCATTGCCCCCTCGCCGCGGGGGTGCAGCTGCAACCATTGCCTATTTTCCCGTTATCGACAGGGCGCAGCAATGTGAAAGGAATCTCGATGAAGAAGATCGCGATGTCGGCGCTGCTGGTCGGCGCTCTTGGTCTGTCCTCGGTGGCCGCCACGTCTCCTGCAGAAGCCCACTGGCGAGGGGGCTGGGGACCGGGCATCGCCGGCGGCCTGTTGGCCGGCGCTGTGATCGGCGGGCTTGCCTCGTCGGCGTATGGATGGGGACCAGGTTATGGCTACTACGGTGCCCCCGGCTACTATGGAGCGGGCTATTACGGCGGACCCTATGCGTACGACTACGGGTATGACGAGCCGTATCGCTGGGGTGGCGGGTACGCCACCACGACTTACTACACGGCGCCCGTGTCCTACGGCTACCGCTACCGTCGAGTCGTGCGACCTGCATACGCCTATTACCGCGGATCCTACCCGGTCGTTCGGCACCGCTGGCATCGCCACCACTGGTGAGAGCGGTCCGTCTGAACGCAACGAAGGCCGCGCACCCGAAGGCGCGGCCTTTTCTTTCCGCTTACCACAATCCACCGGAAAAACGGGTCGTGCCGTTCGAAGGCAAGGCGTCGTTCGGGCGCTCTCGTCGCCGGCCTCGTCGAGCGCTTTGGATGCGGGCGCGCCTGTGATGCGATGCGTCCGGGCGGTTCTATCTTGACCTCGGGCTACGGGTGGCGCAGCCGCGCGGAGAACGAGGGCGAAGCGTGGTGTCCGGCGTAGATTGAACGAAGTGAGAGCGAAGACGGACGAACTGCTGCGAGGCGGGCGAAGGCGGCTGCAACATCAATTGCTTGGGCCGCCACCAAATTTTTCGGTGGGCCGGCTGATTTTGTTGGTGCTAGACATGATCAATATCACGACACCGTTGCGACACGCGATGTCCGCGAGCGCATCCAGCGGCGGATGTGTGGCGCCGCTTCGGCCTCTTTCACACCTGCCTCTCTCATTTCGGGACTGACCATGCGCAAGCTTCTGGCAATATTGCTGATCTCGTGCTGGGCCAGTTTGGCTTACGCACAAAAGGCCGACCTCATTGTCACGAACGCAAAGCTCGTGACGCTGGATCCCGCATCGACGATCGCGCAGGCTCTCGCAGTCCGCGACGGCAGGATCGTTGCTATTGGCGGCAACGATGCCGTGGAAGGCCTGATCGGGCCCGCGACGCGCCGGGTCGACGCAGGTGGACGCACCATCATTCCGGGATTGATCGATTCCCATATTCACGCCGTGCGCGCCGGCCTCACCTACGCAACCGAGGTCAACTGGATCGGCGCAAAGACGATTCCCGAGGCCATGGAACGCTTGCGCCAGGCGGCAACAGCGCGCCCGGCATCCTGGATCATCGTGGCCGGCGGCTGGAGCGAATTGCAGTTTACTGAGAAGCGGCGGCCAACGCTCGCCGAGGTGATGGCGGCCGTTCCCGACAATCCGGCTTACATCCAGCTGTTCTATTCGGCGGTGCTGATGACGCCAAAAGCGCAGCAAGCCCTCGGGATGTCCGCGGATCAGTTGCCGGCCGGTATCACGACTGAGCGCGCCGCATCGGGCGACGCCACGGGGTGGCTCAACGGCTCCATCGTCAGTATCTCCGCGCTGTTCGATCGGCTGCCGAGGCCGAATTTCGAAGAGAATGTCGCCGGGACCCGGCAGTTCTTCACGGAGCTCAATCGTCTCGGCGTGACCGGGATCGTGGATCCCGGCGGCTTCAGCATCTATCCCAGCCACTACGCGGCCTTGCAAAAGCTCTGGCGTGACAAATCATTGTCGGTTCGCGTTGCCTTCAGCCTGTTCGCCCAGAATGTCGGCGCGGAATTCGACGAGTACAAGACTCTCACGCCGTTCCTGCCGATGGGATTCGGCGACGACATGCTGCGGTTCAACGGACTAGGCGAGCGGATCACCGGCGCCATGTACAACAACAATGCGCCTGACGCGGCCGCCAAGGACAAGTTCCGCGAGATCATTCGCTGGGCGGCCAAACAAGGGCTGACAGTCACCATCCACTGGCAGGAAGACAAATCCGTCCATCACCTCCTGGACCTCTATGACGAGGTCAACAAGGAGACGCCGCTCGCGCCGTTGCGCTGGTCCATCGCCCATCTCGACAACACCTCGCCCCAAACGCTGGCGCGCATGAAAGCCCTTGGTATCGGCTGGACCATGCAGGACGCGATGTATCTCGGAGGTGACCGTATCGTGGCGCAGGTCGGCGAAGCCGCCCGCAGCATGCCACCCCTCGTCACGGCGTTGCGCATGGGAGTCCATGTCGGGGCCGGCACGGATGCGCATCGGGTCGCATCCTACAATCCGTTCGTGGCGCTGCAATGGATGCTCGACGGCAAGACCGTCGGCGGACTCTCGACGCGCGGCCCGGACGAAACACCCAGCCGCGAAGATGCCTTGCGCCTCTACACCGTGGGAAGCGCGTGGTTCTGCTTCGACGAGACGCGGCGCGGCACGCTGGAGACCGGCAAGCTCGCCGACTTCGCGATTCTCGATCGGGATTTCATGTCCATCCCCGTCGAGCAGATCGGCGCCACGGCGTCTCTGCTGACGGTCGTGGGCGGCAAGGTCGTCTACGCAGCGGATGCTTTCTCGAGCGCAAAATAGAGCTGAAGGCTTGTTGTTCAAGGCGGCTGTCGGCTTACCGGCGCGATTGCATCTTTGCGCGGTTTCCGCAGGTGGCCATTTCGCACCAGCGACGGGATCTGTTTTTGGTGCGATCGATGAACAGCCAGTGGCAGTCGTGCTGTGGACATCGTTTCAATCGGTCGAGTTCGTCGCCGCGCAGCAGGTCGACCGCAGCCCAGGCAAGCGGACCAAGGATCCGGTCCCCGTGCGTGAATTCGATGGTGGCCGGCGAACCGGTCAGCAATGCGGCCGTGAAGGTACGGGCCGCAACATCGTGGATCACCGCCATGCCCAGCGCCGGCGGTTCATCGCCGTCCGCGATCGCAGCGCCTACTTTGTCGATCGCGTTGCGCAGGCGCCGGCCATCGTCGGCCAGCAACGCCCGCTGCCTTGCATTAAGCGAAAAATCGACGCCCACCAGTCCAGCATCCCTTGCCCAGGCCAGCATTCCCTCGGCGTCGCGCAAGTGATCGACCTCTTGGTCCGTGCCGCGCCAGCTGATCGTGTTGGCGAAATCGAGCGCCAGATTCCCCGCTACGCGGTGAAGCGGCGGCGGTCGATCGGCGATGCTGCGCAAACGCTTCACGTCGGACGTTCTTCCCAAGGCCGGAGCAGCGCCATCGCGGCGGCCACCAGCATGAGGGCAGCGCCGCCGATCTCGAGCCAGCCGATCGCCTCGCCGAACAACCACGCACCGGTGCCAAGCGCGATGATCGGAGAGACAAAGGCATACAGACCTGCGCGCATCGTACCCCATTCACGCAGCAGCACGAGATAGATCGTATAAGCCACGATCGTTCCGAGCAGCAACAGGAACAACAGGCTGCCGATTGCCGCCGGAGTGAGGAAAGCGTCGAGCGTGTCTCTCGATACGGGTTCCAGCACCAGCGAAAGGCCGAGCAGGGCGGCGCCGCCGATCGCCGCCTGCACCATCGTCAGCGCCAGGGGCTTCACCGGACCGACCAACGGACGCGCGACCACGCTGCCGACGCAATAGCTCACGGTCGCGGCGACGATCGCCGCGAGCCCAAGGCCGCTCGCATCGGACCCGGCCCCGAGCCGCGCCCAGAACAGCCCGATGACACCGACACAACCGATCGCGAGCACGACGGCATGATGCCAGGTCGGCCTCTCCTCGCCGGTCAACGCGGCGAGGGCAAACAGCAGGACCGGAATCAGGGTAAGGTTGACCAGCCCCGACAGCCCTGATGGCACGTGCTGCATCCCCCAGAACAGCAAGCCGTAGGTGTCGGTGTTGACCAGCAGAGCTGAAACGATCGTTGGCCGTGCGCGGCCTTCGGCGAATGCGGCGCCGGCCCCGCGCACCCCGATGGCCAGCAGTGCGGCCGCCAGCAGGTATCGCGCGGCGGCGAGCAGCAGCGGGGGCAGATCGCCGAGCCCGACCTTGATGGCGGCCCAGGTCAGCCCCCAGATCAACGACATTGCGGCGAACAGGACAAAGTTGCGCACCGTCGTGCTCAGCGCATGCCGTACCGATCGACCAGAACGCGGTGGATTTCCACCCTTTGAGGGAGTTCGATCAGGAGTTCGGGATCGCGGTCGAGGTGATGCACCTTGGTCGGCTCGCCCTTGGTGAAGGCAGTCATTGCCTGCATGTCGGACCAGTAGGAGATGGTCGTGAACCATGTCTCCTCGTCAAGGTCCTCGCGCAGCAGCTGGACGCCGAGCGCCGTCTTCTCGAGCGGCGGAATGCCTTCAGCGCGCAGATATTGCTCGTAGCTGTCGGCGATGTCCCGCCGGGTACGACCACGCCAGATTCGTGCGATGGAAGGATTGGTTGGCATGCTTGCTTCCTCCTTTAGGCGGCGAAGGGACACCAGCGCGGCGAAGGCCGCGCCGTGGGACGATCAGGCATGGACACGCGCAAGGAAGGCGCGGACCAGTGGCAGCGCCTCATCGAAATGCGTCTCGAGCAGCCAGTGACCGGCGCCGTCGAGCAGGTGCAGATCGACATCGGGCAAGTCGCGGCGATAGGCGCGGGCGGACTCGGCCGGCATGTATCCGTCTTCGAGGCCCCACACCACGAGCGTTGGAGGACGGTGCTCGCGCAGATACGCCTGATAGCGCGCGAACCAGCCGAGATTCTCCTCCAGCTTCTCCATCAGCCCGACGCAGACCTGTCGGCGCACTGGCGTGTCCATGAGTGGCCAATGAAGCTTCCAGAGGTCGGGCGGCACCCGGGCGGCGACGTCGTCCGCCATTGGTCGGCGAGCGCCGGCATCAGCCGGCGGAACTGGAAGGAGGAACAGGGATAGCCGTGCGGCAGCAGCAGGACCGGCGCGCCGGCGCGCCCCGCTTCGCGATAGAAGATCGACATTCCCGTTCAACGCCAAGCGCCGGTGCGCCAGTCCGCTCGCCATTCGGGCCTCCATCATCTGACACCACCTAAATGCATTTAGGCGGTGAACGTTCCGAGGCCGGGGAGCCGTGTGGCGACGAACAATCGGCGCGATCACGCGCCATCGTTGTGCGGGTGGTGCCGAAGCCGACATGAGCGTAGGGCTTATCTGGCACCGTTCGGCTGTTCCGCTGGGCTGCCCCACCAGAAACGCTGCGTGTTCTCGCCGAGAACCCGCCCATACAATGCTCAATCAACCGCCCTTTCGCGGCAGGAGCCGTCCATGACCAATGAAAAAGGCCCGAACATCAAGAAGAAGCAGAAATGCAAGAACTGCGAAGGCAAAGGCCTGCTCAAGAAGGGCGACAAGGTGGTGAAGTGCCAGCGCTGCAAAGGCACGGGCGTGCGGTGATGATGAGGTGATGGCCTCCAATGCGGACGGCGTACTTTCCCAGGTTGCGCAGGCTCGCGACTGACGTGCACCGCATCTGACATCACGATTGGCACTTCCTGCGGCAAGACGCGTTGCGGTCTTTTCGAGGGAGCTGCAGATGACCAAGACCGACACGGAGGGCGTAAAGACCGGGACACCGCCGACGGGTTCGGCGGCGCTCAACCCCGGGGACGAAGCCGCACCGGGGACGATGGGCACCGGCGAAGATGTGTGTCCGGATTGCCATGGCAAGGGGCGGATCGACGGCGCGCCCTGCGCGACGTGCGGCGGCAGCGGGACCGTGATCCGGGCCGTCGGCGGGGCCTGAGCAAAGCGCGGGCCGCGCGGCGCTTGCGCCAG
Source organism: Bradyrhizobium sp. 17 (assembly GCF_023073515.1). Taxonomy (NCBI): domain Bacteria; kingdom Pseudomonadati; phylum Pseudomonadota; class Alphaproteobacteria; order Hyphomicrobiales; family Nitrobacteraceae; genus Bradyrhizobium; species Bradyrhizobium sp. 17. The sequence goes on from NZ_JADPJQ010000080.1 coordinate 83,369, forward strand.
GCTGTGGCTTTCGATTGCGCCTTCATTGTTCCAGCAACGAACGGCCCTCGCCCGTGTTTTCCGGATGCGAGACACAATGAGGCGCGCCATGACCAAAGATGCCGGACTGAAGCCCGACGATTTCCCCATCGAAGCCGACAAGGACAAGCTCAGGACCCACAAGGGCGAGCCGGTGGCCTCGGCCGAGTCGGACACGATCGCGGATCAGATCGTCGAACGGCTGAACGAGCATGCTCACCAGGAAGAGCAGGATCGTTGGTCGGCCTAGGCAATTCGCCTTGCCGACACCCATCCGGAAAGAGCAACGGATAGTTTGTAGGACCGAGCTCGCAGGAACGACGTCGTTGGAACGACCTGGGGCCGTTGCGTATTGGGCCGCGCCGGGTCCTTGCGATTCCGGCAATGGCGGCCTCGGCTCGAAGCCCCGCCCCCGGGCCACAGGCCGGGGCCGCCTGACGGGGGATCGGCCCGGCATCTCAGGCCGTCTTGGAGGACTGCGCGAGAGACCATGGAGGCGCCCACACCAGGGATGCAAAACCCGCTTCGACAGGCGCGGCTCTACGGCTACCTGATCGAACGCGAGGGCGCGCTGTTTCATCCCGGCGGCAGCCACCCGCTGTGCAGCGCGGGCATGACGCGACGCATGATCGAGGCGGGCTGGCTGGTGAAAGCCGGCGATCGCTACGAGTTGACGCCGCAGGCGCAGGAACGGATCGCCCCGCGTGCGATGAGCTCGGGATGACTCATCGTCGCTGTCGCGGGATTTCCGCTCCCGCCCAGGAACAGGTGCGTGCCGAGATCTTTGCCTCGGCACGGCATGTGACGACGTCAAGCACAGGAGCGGACATGAAAAAGCTGGTTCTCGCAGGGCTCGTTGCGGCTCTCGCATTCCCCTCTTCCGCATTCGCGCAAGGCGGCGCGGGTGCGTCCAGGACCGGGTCGAGCATCGACTCCTCAGGCACCGGCGGCACAACGGGAGCGGGAGCCTCCGGCCTCAACACGTCATCGGACAACAATGGCGGCGGCGCGAACGCACCGGCCAAGTCCTCCACGACCCGGCCAGGCGACAACGACACCAGGCAAACCCAGGGCGGTCAGCAGGCCATGCCGGGCTCAGGCTCGACGGGAGCGAACCGCAAATAGACGCGGCGCGACGCGCATCCAGTGGATGACCCTCACGCAAAAGGCCCGGATGATGGTCCGGGCCTTGTCTCGTCACCACCAGGGATCCCAATAGGGCGGTGGAGCGTAGGCGTAAGGCACATAATAGGCCCGCCGCACGACGCGCGGTCCATAATAGCCGTAGGGCGGGCCATAGAAGCGCGGGCCATAATAGGCATCGGCCGCCAGCCCCGCCGCAAGCGCACCGGCAACAAGACCGAAGCCGATGCCGGGACCGCCCCAATGGCCGTGCCAGCCGCCGCGCCAGCCATGGGCTTCCGCCGGCGAGGCCGCCGCCACGAACAGGGCCGAGATCATCGTCAGGACCAAAGCAAGTTTCTTCATGTGCGACTCCCAGAACTTGGAAACCGACCGCAAAACGCCAGACCGGAATTGAAGTTTCCGAGCGTTCCGGAAAATTTGCAGCGAGCCGACGGACGCAAATGCGGCCGCCGGCCGGACGCGGGCGGGAGCGGCGGCTCCCGCCCACGGCCATGCTTACACATCGTTCTTACTTGCCTTTGATCGCGATGCGCCTCACCTTCTGTTGTGCCGCCGGTGACTTCGGCAGGGTGACGGTGAGAACGCCGTTGTTGAAGGAAGCCGCGACATTGTCCTGGTCGACGTCATCGACCGGAATGCGCCGCTCGAAACGGCCATAGTAACGCTCGCTGAAGAGACGCTCCTTGTCTTCCGTTTCGCTCTTCTTCTCGCCGCTGATCGTCAGCACGCCGTTTGCAAGCTCGACGTTGACGTCCTTCTGTTCGAGACCGGGAAGCTCGGCGACGACCTTGACTTCCTTGTCGCTCTCGTCGAGTTCGACGTTCGGCCAGCCCATTGCGGTCGAGGAGCCGAACGGACTGAGATCAAAGCTGCGGAAGGCGTCGTCGAACAGCCGGTTCATCTCACGATGAAGCGCAAGCAGCGGGTTGCCGGCTTCGCCGCGTTGAACGGCCATGTTGCGTGAGCCGTTGTTCCACGGAATGAGATCGCGTAGTGCCATTGTCGTTTCTCCTTATCTCCTGTCTTAATTGTCGATTGGCGCAGCTCGGCGCGCGGCGAGGGCCACGCACGCGCTGCAAAGCCCGGACGATCAACTCGTCAGGCCGCCTGCTTGTGCTCGATTTCGGGTCGGCATTGCCGGCAGCATCGATCGCGATGCGACGCGGCGGAACGGCGGTCGAAACCGATGGTCGAACGCCAGAGGGGAGACATATCGTCGGTTCTCATAACCACATCCTCCTGTGAGCAACATGGATTAAGAGCATCACCGGGGCGAGCCCCGATGGCCTTGCCGGACCCTGCTTTGGCGTCCGGCACCGCACTCGCATGCGGCTGCCAAAAGAATTAGGAGGCGCCGATTTGGTTTCAAGAGCCGGCTGCGAGGCGTCCGCCGATAGCAGCCCGAACCTTTTCGAACGCGCGCATTTCGATCTGCCGCACCCGCTCGCGTGAAACGCCATACCGTGCCGCGAGCTGCTCAAGTCTCAGCGGCGGCTCGGAGAGCCAGCGCGCCTCGAGAATGTCGCGCTCGCGCGGCTTGAGGACGCCCATGGCGCCGGCGAGGGCTTCACGCCTCCGTCTGGTTTCTTCCTGCTCGGCGTACGCGGCTTCAGGACTGGACGCGGGGTCGACGAGCCAGTCCTGGACTTCGCCGCCGTCGGCGTCGCGCACCAAGGCATTGAGCGACAGGTCGCCGCCGAGGCGCCGGTTCATCTCGATGACGTCGTTCTCCTGCACGCCGAGCCGCCGCGCGATCCGGCTGGCGTGCTCGGGGCGGAGATCACCATCCTCCAGGGCGGAAATTTCCGCCTTGGTCCGGCGAAGCTTGAAGAACAGCTTCTTCTGCGCCCCGCTGTTGGCAATCCTGACCAGCGACCAGGACCGCAGGATGTATTCCTGGATCGACGCCTTGATCCACCACATCGCGTAGGTCGCGAGCCGAAAGCCGCGCTCCGGCTCGAAGCGCTTGACGGCGTGCATCAGGCCGACGTTTCCTTCGGAAATGATGTCCGCAACCGGCAGGCCGTAGCCGCGATATCCCATCGCAATCCTGGCAACGAGCCGCAGATGGCTTGTGACGAGATGATAGGCTGCCTCGCGGTCGCCGTGCTCGCGCCATAGCTTGGCGTAGGCGATTTCCTGATCGGGCCGCAGCATCGGAAACTTGCGAATTTCCGCCAGGTAATGTGTCAATCCGCCCTCAGACGACAGCATCGGAACAGTTGCAGTGCTTCCCATTGCCCACCTCTTCGAGTTGGTCTGCTTACGCTCCAAAATCGACATGACAAAAAATGGTTTCGGCCGACGATGTAACGACCGGTGGGGCCGGCGCGTGAGTTTGCGGCGGCTCTGGCCGGGTCACGAGATAGAGCTCGCCCGCCACCAACAGGAGGGCAGCGACGGCCAGGGCCAACATGCCGAGCACCAGATCGCTGTAGTCATCCATGCGCGTTCGAAAGTATGTCGATGTCGAAGATCGGCAGCCATCGCTTTTGGCTGTCCGCGACGTCGAACGTCGTCACCGGAATTTTGTTCCGGACTTTCGGCGCCCCGCCGGGACGCGGCCTCACCCCGCCAGCGAATTCCTCGTCGCGCGAAGAATATCGTCCGACAGCTTGGGATCGTCCACGGCGCGGGCAAGCACGAGGGCTCCCACCATGGAGGCGGCGGCGGCGAGCGCCTTGTCCTCGCGCTGGCGTGGCTTCAGATCGGTGGCCATTCGGCTGCTCAGCAAGCCGATCACGCCGCGCACGCCGGCGGTGAAACGCTGCTTCAGGCCGCTGCTTTGACGTGACACTTCACAGGCGAGCGCAGCGAAGGGGCAGCCGGCGGCGGGATCGTCGCGATGCCCCGGCGAGAGATAGTGCGAAACATAGTCCTCGAGCTCGAAGGCCTCGGGGAATTCCTGACCCTTGGCGTCGATCGCATGGGCCACCGCCTCCTCGACCAGCCGCTCCTTGGAGCCGAACTGGCTGTAGAGGCTGCCGTGCGTCATCCCGGCCGCCTCGGCGAGTGCGTCGACACCGACGCCGGCGATGCCGCGCTCCCGCAGCAGGCGCGAGGCAGTCTCGAGAATATGCTCGCGATTTTTGGCGGCCTGTTCCTTTGAGACGCGCATGGGACCGATCCTTAGAGGCGGGGCTTGACTTTTATAATTACGATCGTCATGTATATCAATAGTTACGATCGTAATCAAACGATTTCAGGCCCGGTAGTGGCGTCGGAGAGGCATTATGAACAGGATTACACCGAAGATCGCGCTAGTGACCGGCGCCTCCTCAGGCATCGGCCAGGCGACGGCGGAGCGACTCGCGAACGCCGGCTACAAGGTGTTCGGCACCAGCAGGCGGGGCGCGCAGGCGGGCAAGCAGGCGTTCGAGATGCTGGCTCTCGACGTCACCAGCGATGCATCGGTGGAAGCCGCCGTCGGCGAAGTGATCCGGCGCGAGGGTCGCATCGACCTGCTCGTCAACAACGCCGGCTTCGGCGTTGCCCCTGCCGGCGCGGAAGAGAGCTCGATGGAGCAGGCGCGCGCGATTTTCGAGACGAACTTCTTCGGCCTGATCCGGATGACGCGCGCCGTCGTGCCGCACATGCGGCGCCATGGAAGCGGCCGCATCATCAACATCGGCTCAGTGCTCGGCTTTCTGCCGATGCCTTACGGCGCGCTCTATGCCGCGACCAAGCACGCCGCGGCAGGCTATTCGGAATCGCTCGACCATGAACTGCGCACGCGGGGCATCCGGGTCTCCGTAGTCGAGCCCGCCTACACCAAGACGCCGTTCGACGCGAACTTCATGGAGCCCGACGCCACGCTCGACGAATATCGCGAGGCGCGCGCCGGCGCGACCAAGCGGGTGAACGAGGTGATGGCGACGGCCGAACAGCCCGGCGTCGTGGCCGATGCCGTGCTGAAGGCCGCGAGCGCGGTGCGCCCGCAACTCAAATACGCGGCCGGCAGCCTTGCGAAGCGCCTGCGATTTCTGCGCCGGTTCGCGCCCGCAGCCCTGGTGGATGCCGGAATCCGAAAGGATTTGCGGCTGGATGCGACGGCGGCGCTGCAGCCCGCCCGCACCGCGCGGGCTTTCTGAGGGCCGCAATCTTGCCAGTGCGAAGAACCTTCGGACCGAGAGAAAAAATGAGAGCCCTCGTGTTCAAGCGCTACGGCAAGCCGGACCAGATCGCGTTGGCCGATATCCCGCGGCCGACGCCGAAGCCGAACGAAATCCTGGTCCAGGTTCATGCCGCGGGGTTGAACCCGATCGACAACATGATTCCGAAGGGAACGTTCAAGCCGATCCTGAAGTTTGAACTGCCGGCCACGCTGGGCAGCGACCTGGCGGGCGTCGTCGTCGAGGTCGGAAGCCGCGTGACCCGCTTCAAGCCGGGCGACGCCGTCTTCGCCAGCATCTTTGATCTCGGCACAGGCGCTCTCGCCGAATTCGCGACCGTGCCGGAGGATGCCGCCGCGCTCAAGCCGCCGAACCTGGACTTCGTGCACGCGGCCTCGATCCCGATGGTCGGCCTGACATCGTGGCAAGCTCTTAGGGAGCGCATACGTCTCAAACCCGGCCAGAAAGTCTTCATCCCCGCCGGCGCCGGCGGGATCGGCACGTTCGCGATCCAGCTCGCGAAATATTTCGGCGCCAAAGTGGGGACGACGACCAGCACTGGAAATATCGATCTGGTGCGCAGCCTCGGGGCTGACGAGGTGATCGACTACAAGACCCAGCAATTCGAGGAAGTGCTGCGGGACTACGACGCGGTGCTGGGCACGCTCAGGGGCGATGCGGTCGAGACATCGCTTCGGATCCTGAAGCGGGGGAGCAGGATTGCCTCGCTGGTCGGGCCGCCGGACGCCGCGTTCGCGCGCGACCGCGGGATGAACGTCGTCATGGTGTTCCTGTTCGGATGGCTGAGCCGCAAGATCATTCGCCGCGCCGGCAAGATCGGCGCGGAGTATTCGTTCGTGTTCGTCCACCCGGACGGCAGGCAACTCGCCGAGATCGGCGAGCTTCTCAAGGCGGAGCGTATCCGGCCGGTGATCGACAAGGTCTTTCCGTTCGAACAGGCGAAAGACGCGCTGGCCTATCTCGAAAAGGGACGAGCCAGGGGGAAAATCGTCGTCCAGATGAGATGAGGGCGTGGATCCGCCCCGCGCGCAATCGCCTCAGTCCCCACCCCGCCACCGCTCCGGCACGCTCTTGAGCCCACACCCTCGTTCATCGTCGTTTCGAAAACGCAGATGCGTTTTCCGATACGCATATCGCCCATGTCGGGCCTGATGCAATCTTCTGCATGATACCACATCATCGCTGCAGCGCTCTCATCAGCACGGGAAGACAGAATCCATGATGTCACAATCTGACGAGTCCGCGCCGATGGCGGACATTCCGTACGGTGAGCGGACGAAGATCACCATCGAGCGCAAAGGCCACATCGTGCTGATCGGCATCAACCGGCCTGGCATCGACAATCGGCTGGACCCGGAGGCGACAGAGAGCCTGGCGAGAGCCTACTACCAGTACGATCGAGATCCCTCGCTGCGTGCAGCGGTTCTGTTCGGCTACGGCGAACGCTTCTCCAGAGGTGTCGATGTCGACGCTTACAAGGCATTTGCTCAATCGGGAAAGACGATGATGGAGGGACCCGGCTTCATCGACCCTCTCGGGCGGACCAAACCGGCGCTCACCAAGCCGCTGATTGTCGCGGTGCATGGCGATACCTGGAATATGGCGCACGAAATCTTCCTCGTTGCGGACATCCGCATAGCATCGGAAGACACGGATTTCGGCCAGGACGAGAACACGCACGGCCGCTTTCCCGGCGGCGGCTCAACCGTTCGCTTCCCACGAGAAGCCGGCTGGGGAAATGCCATGCGGTTCATTCTGACGGGCGATCATTGGGATGCGAACGAAGCGCTCCGGATGGGAACGGTTCAGGAGGTGGCAACAAACCGCGACGCCGCTCGCGCGAAGGCCGTCGAGATCGCCGAGAAGATCGCCGCATGCGCTCCCCTCGGCATCAAGACCTCGATTGCGTCCTCGCACCTTGCGCTCGAAGACCCCGAGGCCGCGCTTGCCCAACTTGGCGACCAATATCGTGCGCTGCTCACGACCAGGGACTTCCAGGAAGGGCGGGATGCCGAGGCACAGAAGCGTCCACCCGTTTACGAAGGACGGTGAGAGCTTCACCCACTCTCACCCCTCCACTCTATAGAGTCTCCATTTTTCCGGCACGCCCTTGAGCCGGTGAATGCCGTGATCTTTCAGGTTGATCGCCGACTGCGACGCCATCAGCTCCTTCACCGCGCTCGACACCAGCACCTCGCCGGCGCTCGCCTTTGCGGCGACGCGGGTGCCGATGTGGAAGGCCAGGCCGACCGCCTCAGTGCCGCTCACGGTGTATTCGCCGGCATGCAGGCCGACCCTGATCTCGAGGCCGAGCGTACGCACGGCCTTCTGGATCGCGGTCGCGCAATTGATTCCGGCGGCCGGCGTCTTGAACGTCGCCAGCACGCCGTCGCCCGTCGTCGTGACTTCCTTGCCGCGCGAGCTCTTCAGCTCCTTGCGGACCGCCGCGTAATAATGGCCCATGATCTTGGTCCAGCGGACATCGCCGAGCTTTGCGGCTTTTGCGGTGGAGCCGACGATATCGACGATCAGGATCGTGGCAAGCGCCCGCTTGAGCTCGGTGTTGCCTGCGGCCGGTCGGCGCCGGAGCACGATCGCGCCGGTCAGCGGTTCATAGCGATGATTGCGGCGCCGCGCGATCGCGGCCTTGGCGTAATCCTGGGCACGCTGCGCGCTGCCGCAGCGAATTGTCTTCTGCTGCGGCAGACGCGTCCAGTAGACCTTTCGTCCGTCACCCGCGCCCTGGACTTCCACGGCGCCCCATTTCAGGAGGATCGCCGTGCCAACGCGCCGGACACACCACGCCTTCGACGTGTAACCCGATACGTTCGACTGATGGATTCCGATGCGGAGGAATTTTGGCATGTACTGCGGCCGATCGATGACACGCTTGGACGAAACGCTTGGTTGCGCTTCGCACCGAGCGTAGTCACACAATCCTGCGTTGGCAACAGGACTCGATGATCGCCCGCTGCTTAGCCGGGGGCCTCCGTCATCTTCAAAACGCAAAAAGCTCGATCGGATCGCTGAAGCCGCGCACCTCATATTTTCCGACATGCTCCAGCTCGAACTCTCGCTCGACCAGCTCGGCAAAGTCGCGTGACAGCAACACTTTCTTTCCCAATTGCTTGGTCAAGGCTTCGAGGCGTGAGGCCATGTTGACGGCGGGACCGATCACGGTGAAGTCGAGCCGGGTGGACGATCCGATATTGCCGTACATGACGTCGCCGACATGGACGCCGATGCCGTAGTTCAGCGGCGCTCGGCCGGTGCCGTCGTTGCGCGCGTTCAACGCGATCATGGCCTGCCTGGCTTCGGTCATGGCATGCAGCAGGTTTGCGCAGGCCTTGGGCTCGCTCAGCGGAAAGATGGCGAGCAGGCCGTCACCGATGAATTTCAGGATCTCGCCGCCATGCCGCGCGATCGGCTCCGACATCGCGTCGAAATAATCGTTGAGCAGATCGATGACGTCGTCGCGCGGCCAATTGTCGGAAATCTTGGTGAAGTCGCGCAGATCGCAGATCATGATCGCGGCGCGCACCGTCGTACCGGTACCGCGCCGCGTGGCGCCGGCCAGGATGAGCTCGCCGGCATGGGAGCCGACATAGGTCTCGAGCAGCGTTCGCGCCAATCGATTCTTAACGCGGATCTCGCTGACCAGCGCCAGCACAGGCAACAAGTTCTTGAGGGCAGCGACATGGGTGTCGTCGAAGCCGCCGGGCCGGTTGGTCGCGAAGGTGACGAGATGGCGCTTGCCGAGCGTATGATAGAGCGGCCAAGCCACATAGTCGGTGAGGCCCTGCGCGCGCATCTCGCGGTAGAGCGCGTGCTTGCGGCCGAGCGCTGGGTCCTGCTCGAGATTTTCGCGCAACTCGGTCGCGCCGTCGAACATTTCGTTGGCGGGACTGCCGATATATTCAGACCGCTCGCGGACGTCATGGTCGACCCGTGCAATCTCTGCCTCGCGCATGCCGTCGGCCCACATGAAGCGGGCGCCCAGCCATTGCGGGTGCTGGATCAGCACGTGAAGGGTTGAGCGCGCCAGCGGAATGCCGGCCTGCTGAAGCCGGATGCACATCTCGGCAAAGATATTGTCGATAAAGCGCTGGTCGCGCGTGCCGTTGATCAACCAGTCGACGACGCCGTCGGACAGCGTGGCGGATTTGTTCTCTGGCGCGGTCATATCTGCCCGTTCATATCGTGGCCGCCCATATCGTGCTTTGGCTTTTGGGCGGCGGCTGCATCAGGGCAGATATCGTGCTCCGGCGCGACGGCGTCAACCTAGCCAGTTGCACGGATTGTGCGCATCGCTCTGGTGGGCTGGAACGCCGTTCAGCCGACGATCTGGATAGAGCCCAGCACGGCCAGCCCCGAGACGAGCGCAAGCGTCGATGCCCCCGTCAGTTCGACTTTCAAGGTGTTTTCGTGCGAAATCGAAAAATCCGTGCCTTCGAGACGGATAGTGCAGTCGCCGCGCGCCGCATAAATTAGATGCGTGCCGGCGGACAATCGCCGCTCACCGGGCTCCTTAAGCGCTTCGAGCTCAAGCGCGACCGCACCGCGCCGGCCCATCAAATTCACCACCTCGACTCGCCCTTCCTCGAGCCGGGTCACGATCTCGAGCTCGCCGGTGAAGCGCACCGTCGTAAACGGCTCGCGCTCGTCGAATTCCTCGGTGGGCGACTTCAGCACCAGCCCGCGTCCGCCGACCACCATCTGCAGGCGGTCGATGCCGGGCATATGGGAGAATGGCCCCGGCGCCACAATCGGCGTGGTCGCGAAGCGCCAGAGCAGGCTGTCCCAATCCTTCACGGATTCAGCGCGATGGGCATCCGCAATATCGGTGAAGATGCCGCCGCCGTTCTTCCAGGGCGAGCGGGCGTAGTCTTCGGATTTCAGCAGTGCGGTTTTCATGCCTTTGAGGCTTATCAGATGAGCAGGCCCTGCGAAACTGTCGCGTCGAGCCGCAGCCTGTTACGGATCGACGTCACATCCCGCTCAGGCCGCTATCGACCGCGAGCGTTTGCGCGGTGACGTAGACGCTCTCGTCCGAGAGGAAGAACAGCACGGCATAGGCGATTTCCCAGGCGGTGGCCTGGCGGCCGAACGGGACGTGACCCTTGCCGCGCGAGGGGCGGCCGGCGCCGGCCTCGCGACCGTTCGGCGTGTCGACGAGACCGGGATAGACGAGGTTGGCGCGGATGCCGCGGCGCGATCCGAGATGGGCGATGTTGCGCATGAGGCCGCCGAGCGCGGCTTTCGAGGAATCATACGCCGCCATCTGCGAGCCGGCCTTCAGAGCGGCGATGGAGGAGATGAAGACGATCGATCCGCCGTTGCCGAATTTCGGCAGGCCCGCGCGGCAGCACAGCATCGGACCGCGAACGTTGACGTCGTAGATCGCATTCCACTCCTCGGGGCTGACGGCGTCGAGGCCGACCTTGCCGAAGGTGCCGATGTTGAGGACCATGCCGTCGAGCCCGCCCATGGCGCGATGTGCTTCCTCGATCATGCGCTGGACGTCGGATTCAGAGGTGACATCGGCCGTGATGGCAAAGCCCTCGCCGCCTTCGTCGGTGATGTGCTTGACCGTCTGCTGCGCGGAGGTGTGGTTGAGATCGGCGACCGCGACCTTCGCGCCCTCGCGCGCGCAAAGAATGCTCATGGCGCGGCCGTTGCCGATCGGATCGGTGGCGGCGTCGAACACACGCTGGCCACCGCCGACGATCAGGATGCGACGCCTCTCAAGGCGTCCCCTGCCCGGCGCTTCGCCCAGCGATTCCGCGCTCGGCGGGAGAACATAGCGCTCCGGCCTGGTCTCGGAATTCTCACGCATGCGCGCCGCTTATCTCTTGCCGCTGTCGTAGACCTTCATGCCGGCTGCCGGGTCGAGATCGGTCTCGGTCGCCTCGGTGACACGCGCCATCATCATGTAGAAGCCGAGCGCGACGATGGATTCGACGATCTCCTGGTCGCTGAAATGCGCGCGCATGGCGGCGAAGATCAGCTCGGGAACGCGAACGTGCTCGACCACTTCGCGGCCGAATTTCAGCAGCGCGCGCTCGGCCTCGCTCAGGCCGGCGGCATCGTAGTCGGCCCGCTCGACCGCATCGATCTGTGCTTGCGTGCAGCCGATTCCGAGCGCGATCGGCACGTGCTGGCGCCATTCATAGGCACCGCCTTCGAGCTGGGCGGCCTGAAGGATCAGGAGCTCGCGATGGACCGCACTGAGCTTCTGCTTGTGCAGGATCGAATTGCCGAGCCGCATCGCCGGGATCATGTTGGCCTCGGCATGGGCCATCATGCGGAAAATATTCAGCTTGACCGGCATGCGGTCGAACGAGGCGCGGATGTCGCCGCTCGTCGTCTCCGGATCAATCAGGGGCAGCCTTGCCACGAGTCTCTCCCTTGGCTTTTCGTTTCTTATTGTCCTGTGTCCCGCCATCCGCCGCGATCAGCGACAGGAAGAAGGCGAGATAGCAGTCGATCGCCTCGATCACCTTCGGCCGCGGCGACGGTGCCGCGCCCATCACGTAATGCTCGAGACGGATGTAGATCAGCCCGGCCGCGAACAGCCGCGCGGTCTCGCGTGGGTCCGGCGTCGAGACGAGACCGGCGAGCGCAAAGCCGCGGAAATAATCCGTCATCATGCTCTGCTCGCGCGCATAGAAATGATCGGCGAATTTGGCGCGGATGCCGGGCACGCGGTTGCGCTCGGCGGTGATCACTTTCTGGAACTGGTGCTCGCGCGGATCGGACCATTGCTCGACGAGATCCAGTGCAAACTGGCGGCAGAACGCGGCGGGCTGGCGCGCGAGCTGCTTGTAGCGCGGCTCTTCCAGCCGGCTCGCCGAGCTGGCCGGGCCGTGCTCGCTGACGATCGCCTCGAGGATCGCGGCCTTGCCGGCGAAGTGATTGTAGAGGCTGCTCTCGCGAATGCCGACGCGACGCGCGAGCTCGCGCATCGAGGCGCCGCCATAGCCGCTCTGCGCGAACAGATCGAGCGCCTCGGCGAGAATGCGCGCGCGGGTCGTGGGCGCAGCCGCTTCCGCCGCGCTGGTGGTGTGGACAGCCATGCGGGCTTGACTAACGAACGATCGTTCGCTAGTCAACCGCCGGCACGATCGCTCGTTCGGTCTTGCGCTTCAACTCCGCTCTCAAAAGAAGCGGAGAGCAATCTGGGGAGATCAGGTCATGGCGCGCTTCGTCCATTTTCGTCTGCTGCGCGCCGCAACTTTGTCATTGGTCATAACGTTCTCGGCAATGCTGCCTGCGCGGGCCGAGGATCCGGCCGCCTATCCCACGCACAAGAGCTGCCTTATGCGGCCGGTGGCGGCGGCGACGTGATCGGACGACTGCTCGGCGACAGGATGGGCAAGACGCTCGGACAGAGCGTCTATATCGAGAACCACACCGGGGCTGCCGGCACGCTCGGCACCCAGATGGTCGCGGCGTCGGCGAATGACGGCTACACCATCACCGTAGGCGGCATGACCACGCATGTGCTGGCGCCGGCGATCTATCCGAAACTGCCTTACGATTCGATCAAGGATTTCACCACGATCGGGCGCATCGGCACGTCCTCGATCATGCTGGTGGCGACCAAGGATTTTGCCGCCAACGACATCAAGGGCCTGATCGCGCTGGCCAGGAAGGGCGAGCCGATCCAGTACGGAAGCTGGGGCGTCGGCTCGACCGGACAGTTCTGCGCGGAAATCCTGATGCAGCAGACCGGAATCAAGATGGACCACGTGCCGTTCAACGGCATCGCCAAACTGGCCGGCGATCTGCTCGGCGGCCACATCTCGCTGGCGACACTCGACATGGCGACCGCGACGCCGCTGGTGAAGGACGGCTCGATCAAGGCGCTGGCCGCCTGCGGCGAACGCTCGCCGAGCCTGCCGGATGTCGCAAGCTACAAGGAACAAGGCGTGCCGTTCGACCGCAGCCTGTCCTGGGCGATGTATGCGCCTGCGGGGCTTGCCGAACCGATCGCAAGAAAGCTGTCCGCGGCGCTGAAGGACGCGCTCGCCGATGCCGAGGTGAAGGAGAAGCTGCTGGGGCTTGGCATCACGCCGCAATTCGTGCCGGGCGACGAGCAGCGTGACATCAACGCCCGCGACATCGCGGCCTGGAAGCAGGTTGCCAAGGACGCGGGCATTGAACTGAAGTGATCAAGCTGACAAGAGGAGCGCGGGCATGAGCCGCATCTTCGGCGCGGTACGCCAGAACGGTTATGTGGTGCGGGACATCCACTCCGCGATGAAGCACTGGATCGAGGTGATGGGCGTCGGTCCCTGGTACTACATGGACCGCGTCAAGACCGACTGGTTTTGCCATCGCGGCGAAAACTCCGCCGTCGAGATGAGCATCGCGCTGGCCAATTCCGGCGATCTCCAGATCGAGCTGATCCAGCAGCGCAACGACGCGCCCTCGCTGTACAGGGAGTTCCTCGAGTCCGGCCACGAAGGCCTTCAGCACATGTCCTACTGGAGCCACGACTACCAGGCGCTCTACGACAGGGCGCTCGGGCTCGGCTACAGGATCGGCCACGAGGGCCAGATCGGCGGCGACAAGGGGCGCTTTGCCTATTTCGACACCCAGGCCCATCCAGGCACCGTGATCGAGATCTCCGACATCAGCGGCACCAAGGGGCCGTTCTTCGAGAAGGTCCGGCAGGCTGCTTTGAGCTGGGACGGCACGCGGCCGATCCGCGAGGTCGGCGGGAGCCCATGACGCAGGCGGCCAGCAAGGCGATGCAGGAATCAGCCGGGTTCACCGTGCTGCTGGCGCGGTAGACGGCAATCCATGGTAACGTGAGCCTCGTCTCCGAACTTCAGCGAGGCAAGCATGTCCAACACTGACAAGGTTTTCGCCGGCTCGATCCCGAAGCTTTACGACGAATATCTGGTGCCGATGATCTTCGCCGTTTACGCCGACGACATGGCAAGACGTGTCGCGGCCCGGTCTCCCTCCGTGCTGCTCGAGATCGCGGCAGGCACCGGCGCCGTGACGCGCGCGGTGGCGGCGGCGCTGCCGCGCGGCGTTCGTTATGTCGCGACCGACCTCAACGAGCCGATGCTGGCTGTCGCGGCGCAGCGTCAGGCAGACGACGATCGCATCTCGTGGCGCCAGGCCGACGCATCGGCCCTGCCCTTCGACGATGCAGCCTTCGACGTGGTCTGCTGCCAGTTCGGCGCCATGTTCTTTCCGGACCGCGTGAAGGCCTACGGGGAAGTGAAGCGCGTCCTCAACGGCAATGGCACGTTCGTGTTCAACGTCTGGGATCGCATCGAGGACAATGTGCTGACGCATGAAGCGACCGTCGCGCTCGAAAAGCTGTTTCCCGACGACCCGCCTCGTTTCATGGCCCGGACGCCGCACGGCTATCACGACAAGGCCGTCATCAGAACCGACCTCGAACGCGCAGGCTTCCGTGACATATCGATCGAAACGCGAGCTGAAATAAGCCGGGCCCCGTCGCCCGAGCACGTCGCGATCGCGCTCTGCCAGGGCACGCCGCTGCGCAGCGAGATCGAGGCACGCGATGCCAGCAAGCTTCAGGCTGCGACCGACATCGTTGCCGAGGCGATCCGAACGCGCCATGGGTCCGGACCGATCGAAGGCAAGATCCAGGCTATCGTCATCGAGGCGCGGCGATAGTGGCGAGCTTCGATCCGCCCGCTCCTACCAGAAGCCCCGCTGCATCGGCTGTGCCGGCTGATAATATTGATACTGGCCGCGCCGGCGCGGATTGACGGGCTGCGGATTCGGATCGCGCTGGAAGAAGAAGCCGAAACCGTTGCCGCCATTGTCCCAGCCGTCATCGCTCGCCATGGCCATCGGAGGCGCGGTCGGCTTGCGCGTGATGAAACCGCCCTGGGGCTGGTTGCTCAGCACTGCGACGAACTCGGTGCGGTAGTTGGTCTCGCTGCTCAGCGGCTCGTCCGAGATGATGATCGAGGAGCGCGGCAACGCGGTCGGCGCGATGCGATCGAGCACCTCCTGTGGGATGGTGATGCGGTCGAGTGCGTTCCTGGCGTTGTCGCTGTCTTCGATCGTGACCACGCTCCAGCGCAGGCCTGTGTCGGTCTTCGCCATCGCGGTGAAGATATGCGTGCCGAGCGGCTGATCCGGATTGCGGATCGCGACGGGAACCTCGATGCTGGTGTCGAACACCTCGCCGCCGCCGTCCGG
The DNA here is from genome assembly GCF_023073515.1 of Bradyrhizobium sp. 17. Classification (NCBI taxonomy): domain Bacteria; kingdom Pseudomonadati; phylum Pseudomonadota; class Alphaproteobacteria; order Hyphomicrobiales; family Nitrobacteraceae; genus Bradyrhizobium; species Bradyrhizobium sp. 17. The sequence continues at coordinate 98,863 of NZ_JADPJQ010000080.1, forward strand.
TGCCGGCTTGTGCGTGTTCCGCCGCACGTAGAGCTTCTGCGTCGCGCGGCTGATGTAGACCGAGACCGGCTCGAGTGCGAGCTTTGCGTCGGTCGCGGCCTTCACGGCATCGGCCTTCCTGGCCGCTGCCGCCTTGGCGGCCTCTTTCGTGGCAGCCACCGCGTCGCGCTTCGGTTGTGCGGCGCTCTTGGCGGCATCGAGCTGCGTCGCCGCGTCGGCGGCCTTGGTGGCGGCCTTCTGCTTCAGCTCCTCGGCCTTGGCGCGGGCCTGATCGGTCTTGGCGGCCGCGAGCTGCCTGTCGGCGAAGGCGAGCTCGGCGTCGGCGCGGGTCTTCTGCTGTTCCAGCTTGCGCAACGAGGCCGGCAGCGATGCCGCCTCTTTCGCGGCCGCCGTCGCGGCCTTCTTGGCCTCGTCGGCCGCCCTTGTGGCCTCCTCGGCCTCGCCGGAGAGCCTGCCAATTTGGCCCGGCGCCGCCGCAATGGCGTCCCGCTTCGGCATGAACAGTGCGGGATGAACGATGTCGATCGGAGCCGCGTCGTTCGGCGAGATGATCACCCGCATCCCGATGTTGGTCTTGTCGAACAGGCCCTCCGCAAAGCCGAACGGCATCCGCACGCAGCCATGCGAAGCGGCGTAGCCGGGCAGCGGCCCGCCATGCAGCGCGATGCCGTTCCAGGTGATGCGCTGCATGTTCGGCATCCAGGCGTCGTCATACATGGTCGAGTGGTGGTCCTTGTCCTTCTCGATGATGGCGAAGACGCCGGCCGGCGTCTCGCGTCCCGTCGTGCCGGTGGACACCGGCGCGCGAAAAATCCAGCCCTCGGCGTCGTAGAAGGTGACCTGCTGGCTCTTGATCGACACGATCGCCATGATCGGTTCGCCAGCCTCGCGCGGTGCCACCGCCTCGGCCGGCTGACGCGCCTGCTTGGCCGCATTGGCCGGAGCCACGGCCGCAAAGGCGAGCATTGCCGCCAGGGTCACAATTCCGGGGGGCCCCCAACGCCGCATCGCCACGGTGGATTGCGCCGTTGTCATCAGGTTTCTCATGCCATCCTCGGTCGAAATGCCAGTCCGCCGGTCATTGATCAGATTGCGATCTTTGAATTAAGAAATCGCCGCCGCCTTACGTTCCGTCTGTGGCGACATTCGGCACGTTCCGGCGATAAATCTCATATACGACGGTTAACGCAGGCGGAAGGGCGCCGCGCGGCCGAAGCTGGCGGTCTATCGCTGCGACAGAATGACCGGGGATCGGTGACACGGCTGCCAGCGCCCGGCGTCGGACGGCGAAGCCACGTTGAACGGCCGCTAGACGCCCATCGCGTTCCGATCGCGCGAATTCACGCCGGTCGGCGGCCGCGCGGGGCGGCGTAAAGCTAAGCCACTGGAGTCAAGGCTGCCTTTTCAAACAAGGCTGCCTTGCCAAACAAGGCTGCCTCTCCAAAGGAGACGAGCCGCTGCCGTTCCTCGTCCCACAAGGTCAGCCGCACGGTCCGCAAACTCTGGAGCAGCGTGATCCGCCCGACACCAGCGAACTGCGGATGGTCGCGCAATACGTCCTGCAAGCGATAGCAGGGAATTCGACTGGACAAATGATGGATGTGGTGGACGCCGATATTTGCCGTGAACCATCGCAAGACACCCGGCAATTGGTAGTGAGAGCTGCCGTGCAGCGCGGCGTCGTGAAAGTTCCAGGTCTCGTCGTGGGCCCAATGCGTGTGCTCGAACTGGTGCTGGACGTAGAACAGCCACACACCGATCGACGCCGCCAGGACAACGATCGGCAGATGCACAAGCAGCAACGGCCCATAGCCGACCAGCCAGATCATCGTGACGGCGAGAACCGCGAGGGCGATGTTCGTGCCCATCGTGCTCAGCCAGGGTTTCCAGCCGCGACGCATCATCCCGACCGGCAATCGGTGCTTCAAGATGAACAAATACGAGGGACCGGCGCCAAACATCACGAGGGGATGTCGATACAAGCGATACAGCGTCCGGCGCCATCGCGACCGCCCGAGAAATTCGCGCGTGGTCAACGTATCGATGTCGCCCAAGCCCCTGTGGTCGAGATTGCCGGAATTCGCGTGATGGCCCGCATGGTTATGCCGCCAGTAGCCGTATGGCGTCAGTGTCATCACGCCGATGGCACGGCCGACCCAATCGTTGGCAACGCGGCCGCGGAAGAACGAGCCGTGTCCGCAATCGTGTTGGATCATGAAGAGGCGGACCAGCAAACCCGCCGCGGGCACCTCGAGCAGGAGGGCAAACCAATAGCCCTGGTCAAGAGCGACCCAGATCAGAGCCCAGATGACGACGAACGGGATCGCCGTGATCGCCAGTTCGAGGACACCCCGCGTATTGTCAGGCTCGCGATAGCGGGCAAGCAACTGCGCCGATGCGCGGATTTCCGGCGTTCCTTGGGTCATATCTGCTCTGCTCCCGACATGCCGCCCAAGAAGCACAGTTATGGCCACGGACGCAACAAAATCGCCCTCCGCCCTAGACCCGGGCGGCTGTGCGCTTCCGGTCGGAACCGAGCCATCGCCAGGCCAGGCGGCGCTTTCAGAGCTTCAGACGCTGAGGCCGAGCCTCGTCAGGCATCGCGGCTTAAACGCCCAGCGCCTTGCGGTTGAAGGTTCGCAGGAAACGCAGCGACAGCGTCCGGACGTTTGCGATGTTCAGCAACCACGCGGCAGCGGCATAAGCGAGCCCGCCGGCGAGGCTCACGAGCATGAGCGGGACGAGGCCGATGCCATTGACCTGGGATCGTGCCACGAGGATCGCAGCCGCCATCGCCGCGGCGGAGACCGCAACGCCGGCGAGGCGGTGGAGGTCGAACGGGACCGGATGGGCGCGATGCATCAGCACGACGGCAACGAGGAAACCGATCGCTTCGGTTGCAAGGGTCGCCAGCGCCGCGCCGTAGAGACCATGGCCGGCCACCAGCACGAACATCAACGCCACGCTGACGACCAGCGTCAGGAACGACTGCGCCGCCAGCATGAACGGTCGCTCGGCAAGCTGGAAGCTGATCTGCACATAGAACTGATTGGCGATGCCGAACAAGCGCGCGAGCACCAGGGTCGGCAGCAATACCGACACGCCGGCGCGGAAGTCGACGCCGACGAGCGTGCCGGCGACCTGGTCGGCTGCGAGCGCGAGCCAGACCGCGACGGGCGCAACTACGACGAGCAGAAGTTCGAGGCTCTCGGTCAGCCGCTCCCGCGTCGTCTCGATGTTCTTGTCCGACAATGACCGGAACACCAACGGCACGGTCGCCGCGGCGACGCTGGAGGCGATCATGACCATGAACTGTCGCGGCAGATCGGCGGCGACGCCAAAGATTCCGGCGGCGTCCTTGCCGAGCAAATAAGCCACGATGAGGCGGTCGCAGGCCGAGTAGACCGCAACCGACAATCCGGCCAGCGTCAGCGGCAGGCCGTAGCGCGCGAGCTGCACGAACTGGCTGCGCTGAAAGCGCGCGATCCTGGTGCGGTCACCGAGAAGGTTCAGGATGATCCCGGCGAGCGAACCCAGGCCGAATGCGGCGAGCAGTCCCAGTCCACCCCAGCCGAGCCAGATGCCGAGCAGGCCGAAACCGACGCTCGACACGCTGCGCACGATCGAGATCGCCGCGAACCTGTAAGGGCGCAGTTTTGCGCGCTCGAACTCCTGGCCGACATCGACGGCATTCGCCATGATCGCGACGAACATGCTGGCAAGTAGCAGCCCAACGCTGAGATCATTGCGGAACAGGAAAACCAGCGGCGTGGTGGCGCAGAGGACGGCAACGGTGAGCGCGAAGGCGACCATTGCAGTGCCGCGGAAATCCACCTCGGCCGACATCGCCTGATAGCGCGACACCGACAGCTTGATCCAGGCGAAGAAGATCGCGCCTAGAATGCCGGCCAGGCTGATGCCGACGACATAAACGCCGTACTCCGCCGGCGTCAGCAGTCGCGTGTAGGCCGTGACGGCGAAGAAACCCACCGCCGCAGGCAGGATGTAGGCGACGAGATAAATCGAGAAATGGCGGTTCAGCATGCGAGCACGGGACCGACAACATTGTTGCGAGTGTGACGGCCGTTCATCAATTGGACCATGGCGGGCGAACGAATTGCGCCGCAACATCTCTCAAGAGTGTCACATAAGTCTGGAGATCGGGCGGCGAATCCGGTTTTGAAGCCGCTTTCGCGGGTTAGCGTTAAATTTGCCCTTCCCTGACGGCGCCACGGCCACCGAAAGGAACCGTGATTTCGCACTGGCAAAGTTAACCCAACGAGGGAAATCCCCGGCGTTGCAAGGCGTCGCTTGGTACGGTGGCGCGTTGGCTCCGATAAGGAATGCCGTGACCAGGCTCGACAGACGCGAATTTCTCCTCGGCAGCGCCGCAGCACTCGCGGCAGCCGCATCGGCGTCCGCAGCGCCGGCGTCGAAACTCGCCCAGCGCTATCAGGGATTTGGTGCCGCGGCCACGCTCTGGGATCTGCAAGCGGATCCCAGGCTCGGCGAAGCCATCAGCACCTACTGCACACAAGTCGTGCCGGTGCTCGAGCTGAAATGGCCGATGCTGCGTCCGGACGCGCACACCTTTGCCTTCGAACGCGCCGACGCGATCCTGGATTTCGCCCGGCAGAACGACCTGACGATGCGCGGCCACGCGCTCGCCTGGTATCACGACATTCCGGACTGGACCAAGCAGATCAAGGATACCAAGGGCGTCGAGCGCGCCTATGTCGACCACATCGGCACCGTCGTCTCCTATTACAAGGACAAGCTGACGTCGTGGGACGTCGTCAACGAGCCGATCCCGGACAATCCGCACAGCCCGAAAGACCGACGCGAGTCGTTCTGGACGCAGCATCTGGGCAACCGCTGGATTCCGCTGGCGTTCCGCACGGCGGCCGCGGCCGATCCCTTCGTCAAGCTCGCGATCAACGAATACGACATCGAGTCGGCCAAGGACACGTTCGTCGCGAAGCGCGCTGCCTACCGCCATCTCATCATGGAGCTGCTCGACCAGGGCGTGCCGTTGCACGCCGTGGGACTGCAAGCGCATCTGCATGCCGAGCTCGAGATCGACACCCATGGGCTTGCCGAATTCGTCACCGAGCTGCGCGCCTGGGGCCTCGAGGTGCTCGTCACCGAGCTCGATGTCGACGACCAGAAGCTGACGGGGACGCCGGCGGAGCGCGATGCCATCGTCGCCAAGCGCGTCGATGATCTCTTGACCGCGATCTCGACCAGCGGACCGGTGCGCTCGATCCTGACCTGGGGCCTCTCGGACCGCTACAGCTGGATCAACGGCACCTTTGCCCGCGCCGACAAGCAGCCGAACCGTCCTTTGCCGCTCGACGGCGAGTTCAAGCCGAAGCCGTTCATGAACGTGATCAGCAAGTTCACGAGAGACGTGTAAGGTCTAGCGAGCTTTCGGCACTTCGAACTGAGCCTCGTCGCCCATGTGCTCGGGCGAAAGACTCGGACCGCGACGGTCGCGCGAGCTGAGGCGGAACACGTCGCGGATGTCGTCGATCGAGGTCGACGAATAGGACTGGATGCACAGCGCGACCTGGTCGGGCGAAGCGGCGCGCATCATCGCTTCGATGGCGGGACGGTCGAGGCGGGTGTCGTCCCAATGCGAGACCGCGATGCTGTCCTCGGTGACCCGATGAGTGGCCAGATGCGCGGGCGCGTTCGCGACGAAATGGCCGTACATGAGATATTCCGAGAACTTCTTCTTCCGGCACAGTGCCAGAACCCAGTTCAATCCCGTTGCCGACTTGATCGAATCGGTCATCGCGCGCGCGGTGTCCTTGTCCCAGACCAGCGCGTTGCCGACATAGTCGTCCGCGGGGAAGGACCGGTCCTTGATGCCAAGGAGCTGATCGACGGTGCGGAGCCACAGGACATGCAAGGGGTGGGCGGCGTCGATCCCGTTGCGCGTGACGAACAGCGGGGTCTTCTCGGCGCCGGCATACTCACCGACGTCGAATTCGCGGAAGAACAGATTGTCCGAATCCAGGATGCAAACGCGCTGCTCTGGCGCGTTGAGGACGCCGGCGATCTTGAGGATCTGCTGAATGTGCCAGCCATGAACAGGTGACGACAGCAGCGACAGCCAGACGCGCCGTTTGCTGATGAACTGCAGAGCCGGCGGCAACGCCCACAGCCATTTCGGCAAATAGCGCGAGGCCGGAACGATGACGCGTTTGTCGGAAGCGAACCGCGCGAACAGCGGCAGATCCTCATCGTTAACGAGAACATAATGCCGTGTGTAGCCCGTCAACCAGGTGTCGATGCTCTCGCTGAGCAGCGAAAAGCGCTCGATATCCTTGGCGTAGCTGGCGGTCAGCAGGGCAACGGAATGCATGGCGCGCGCTCGTATGGCGATCAGGCCGCAGTCATAGCGGCGCCGAGACGCGTTGGATACTTACATTCGCAATCAAGGTAAAATGAAACGAAGCATTAGCCATCCGACGGCAACCCCTGCGCGATGCCGCGAAAGCGCAGCGGCGCCAGCGCGGAGGCGCGCTGCCACCAGTCGGCGACGCGGTCGTCGAGCGCGGTCAGACCGCGGCCTTGGCCGGGAAATATCCGGATCTGCTGCACCGCCTCGGCTTCGAACCCCCTGCCCTTGCGGGTGATCTTGAGGGCGGCGCCTTCGCGGTCCCGCTGGGTCAGCGGCACCAGAAGCCGGCCGCGCGGACGAAGCGACCGAAGCCAGAGCGGATGCGGCTGCGAGAAGCCGGCATGAACGATGATCACGTCGGCGGGTTCGCCGATGTCCTCGCATCCGTCGCCATGGACGACCGCGACGTTGCGATAGGCGCCAAGATAGGTTGCGGCGCGCGCCGCAAGCCGCTCGTCGCATTCGATTGCCTGCACCCTGCCCTTGGGCCCCACGATCTTCGACAGCACGGCTGAGAAATAGCCGAGCCCGCAGCCGATCTGGACCACACGGTCTTTTTCCCCGACGTCGAGCAAATCGATGAAATGCGCCCACAGGCTCGGAAGTCCGGTATCAAGCTTGCGGCGCGCATCGATCGCGACCAGCACATTGTCCTGGAGATGAACGGGATCAGCATCCGGCGTCAGCCGATAGTTGCGCGCCGCCTCGGTCTTGATGCGCCACGGCCCCTTCGCCAGAAACTTTTCGCGCGGAACAGTGCCGAGGGCTTCGAGCAGGCGCGTTGAAGAGATCCGCTCGCGTTTTGAGATCAGCTCCACGTAACGCGCACGCGCGGCGGCAAGATCGCTCATCTCACGGAATCGGCCTGTTTACGAACAAGCGCGTCCACGCCGAGCTCGTCGATCAGTTGCATCGCCTGTTTCAGGTCCGGCGTGGAAAAGCCCTCGCTGAACTTGGCCACAATCGGTACGAGCAGGAGACGAGCGTGCTCGCGCTTGCCGGCTTGGTGCGACAGGCGCGCGAGGCTGACGGCGGTGCGAAGCTCCCAGGACAGAGCGCCCTGCTTACGCGCGATCTCCAGCGACAGGTTGAACAGGTCCTCGGCCTCCTGCACCGAGGCCGGATTCTCATCCGACAGGGTGATCTCGCCTTGCAGGCGGTAGACTTCGGCGAGGTAGGAGTGGTCGCCGGTCCGTCTTGCGGTCGCGAGCGCACCGTCCAGCGCGCGCAAGGCGGCATCGCGCATTCCGACCTTGGCGTAGGCCTCCGCGAGCAGGCAGCGGAACCAGCAGCCGGCGAGCCAGGAATCCATCGCTTCGTATTCGTCGAGGCCGAACCGCATCTGGCTGAGGCCTTCGTCGGCCTCGCCGAGCTGCGCCAGCGCCCAGCCGCGCAGGATCGCCGCCTGCTGCTTCCAGTGCAGGAAATTGTGCTCCGTGGCGATGATCATGGCGCGGTTGGCATGGTCGCGCGTGCCCTCAACATCGCGCAAATGCTGGCAGAGATAGGCGCCGAACACGAGCGCGAAGGCGAGCGTGAATGGGTGGCGGATATTCTCGGCGTTCGCGATCGCCTGTTCGCTGTGCTGGCGCGCCGCGTCGGGCCGGCCGAGGAACCACAGGAGGTAGCCGAGATAGGACAGCGAGACGACACCGGGATCGGTGCCGTGCCGCTCCATCAGATCGGAGTGCAGGTCGGGGCTGTAGAGGTTGATGCAGCGGTGCAGATGATGCTGGGACGCGGCAAAGCGCCCGCGATAGAGCATAGTCATCGCGATCGAGCGATGCGCCTCGATCAGATAGCCGGTCTGCTGCGCCGGTTGCGTCCCCTCGTTCAGCCGCTCGCGCTTGGCGAACTTCAACAGCTCGACGCTGAGATCGTGCGCGCGGGTCAGATCGGCGCGGATGAAATGACAGACCCAGAGCCCGCGCGTGGCGGCGAAGGCCTTTTCGTCGTCGTCGAGCTGCTGGCCGAGTTCGAGGGCGCGGACGTAGTTCTCCTCGACCTCCTGCACGGCATAGCCCTTGGCGGCGATCAGCGCGTTGCCGAGCGCGATGCGCAATTCGAGCTCCATCTCATCGGCGCCCTGCATGCGCGCATTGGCCTGCACGACGCCGAGGCCGCGGCCCAGATGCCCGATCGCCTCTAGATTGGCGCCACTCTTGGCCGCCTGCTTACCGGCCTTAAGCCAGAAGCTGGCGGCGCTCTCGCTCTGGCCGGATTCGGTCATATGATGGGCGAGCAGTTCCGGTTCGCGCTCGGTCTTCTCGGGATACATCTCGGCCAGCACCTGGGCGATCCGGGAATGCAGCTTGCGCCGCTCGCTGTGCAGCAAGCTCGCATGCGCGGCGTTCTGAATCATCACGTGCTTGAAGGAGTAGAGCGCGTCGGGCGGATGGCCGCGGCGCATGATCAGTCCGGCCTCCTCCAAATGATTGAGCGCGGCCTCGATCTGTTCGGCGGGTGTGTTGGCGACCGCGTGCAGAGTCTCGTAGGAGAATTCGCGGCCGATGGTGGCACCGATTTGCGCGATCCGCTTGAACGGCCCCATCCGGTCCAGCCGCGCCATCAGCGAGTCCGTCAGCGTCGCCGGGATCGCAAGCTGCCGCCACGGACCCGACAGCACGTAGCGCCCGTGCCGTTCGGTCAGGAGGTTGGATTCGAGAACCGTCTTGGTCAGCTCCTCCAGGAACAGCGGCACGCCGTCGGTCTTGACGATGATCTCCTCGATGACCTCCTTGGGAAGCTCGCGTCCCGCCACGCGCTCGACCAGCGTCGCGCGCAACTGCCGGCTCAACCGGTTCAGCACCAGGGTCGTGATATGCGAATGGGCGTTCCAGCTCGGCTGGAATTCGGTGCGCGCGGTGATGATGACCAGGATTGCCCGGTTCTGTGCCCGGTCGACCAGGAGATCGATCACCTCACGGGACGTCGGGTCGATCCAGTGCAGATCCTCGAATGCGATCACCAGCGGCTGCTCGCGCGCAAGGCCGAGGAAATGATTGACCAGCGCCGCGACGGTCGCATCCTTTTGCTGCTGCGGCGACAGCTCGAGCGGCGGATAGCGGTCGCCGGTCGGAATGGACAACAGCACGGCAAACAGCGGCGCAACCTGCTCGATGTCGCCATGAGCGGCGGCGATCGCGGTCTCCAGGCTCGCCAGCGACTGAACGGACGCATCCTCGCGATCGAGACCGAGAGAGAATTTGAGCTGCTCGGCGAACGGATAGAACGCCGTGGAGGTGTAATAGGGCGAGCACTGGAACGAGACCTGTCCATGGCGATCGCCCGCGATCCGGTCGAAGATCTCCTGGATGATGCGCGACTTGCCGATGCCGGGCTCGCCGAACTTGACCACGACCTGGCCCTCGCCCTCCTTGGCCTGCTGCCAGCGCCCCATCAGCAGCGCAATCTCCTCCTCCCGGTTGACGAGCGGGGTCAGCCGCGTGCCCATGGCGGCGGCGAAGCGGGTCTCCACCCGCGAGGCGCGCATCACGTGCCAGGCCTGGGCTTTCTCCGAGATTCCCTTGAGCACGTGGACGCCGAGATCGCGGTAGTCGAACTTCCCCTTCAGCAGCGACTGGGTCGACGTGGAAATCACCACACCGTTGGGCGGCGCCAGGCCCTGCAGGCGCGCGGCGAGATTGACGGTTTCTCCGACCGCGGAGTCGCGCTCTTCGGTGCCCTGTCCGACGAGGTCGCCAACCACGACGAGACCGGTTGCGATGCCGATGCGGACGGCGGGTGAGTGGCTGAGCGCGCCACGCGGCTCGATCGCGCGAGCGGTCGACAGCACCCGGACGATTTCCAGCCCCGCACGCACGGCGCGCTCGGCGTCGTCCTCATGTGCGGTCGGATAGCCGAAATAGACCAAAATACCGTCTCCGACGAAGCGGGCAGCAAAACCTTCGTAATGCTTCACGACGCGGACACAGGTTTCGCGGAAGCTCGCGATCATGTCGCGCACGTCTTCCGGATCGAACTGCACCGAGAGCGAGGTGGAATCCACCATGTCGCAGAACATGGTGGTGAGCTGACGCCGCTCGGCGCCGACCTCCGTCCGGATTTGCGGGCGCGCCGTCGCGTCGGGCTTCTCCGCGGTTTCGGCCCGGAACAACGCGGTCATGGCGCGCTGGAGCCGCTTCCGATCGCCGAGCGGCAATCCGAGCTCGACCAGATCGGATTCGGTCAGGTCCGCCGTGACGTCGAGATCGAGACGGTGCTGCGCGAAGAGATCGGTATAGTGGCTAAGACCGATACCCTCGAGCCAGCGCTTCAGCCCGCCTTCCGCTCCCGTGCCCGGCTCATTCTCCAGCATGGTGATTCCGCCCGACCAATCACTCCGTCGAAGGGCTTAGGGCCCCGCAACCACAGATTTTGGGGCCAAAACTTCACCTCAGACTGGACGCGTTTCCTAACTTCTTGGAAGAATAGCCCAATCGGATCAAAAGGGAACGGAATTGTCGGACGCCACACGCCCAGCCCCGCGGGAAGCGAGTACGACGGCCGAAGCGAAGATATTCGAGGATATCGGCGGTCTTCTCGATTTCCATGCCCGCAAGATGCCGGTGGCCCCCGCCCTCCTCGCCCCCGGCCGGCCGGTCCTCAACTACGGCGGGATTGGCGCGCGGACGCAGGATCTCGTCCGCACGCTGCGCGGGCTTGGCATCGCTTCTACCGACCGCATCGCGATTGCGCTGCCGCGCGGTGCCGACAGCGCACTGGCCCTGATCGCGGTAGCCTCGAGCTGCGCTTGCGTTCCCGTCAATCCCGATCTGACGGCGGACGAGCTGCAACGCTATTTCAGCGAATTGAAGCTGACGGCGCTCGTCACCCGGGCCGACACGAACTCGGCGGCCCGCGATGTCGCCAAGGCGCTCGATATTGCGGTGATCGATTTCGTGCCGGGGCCGCAAGACGATCTCGGCGGCTGCGCGTTGGTCGGGCCGGCGGTCGGACCGGCGAGCAGCAGCGGCGCCTCGCGCGGCGACGACGACGCGTTCATCCTGCTGACCTCGGGCACGGCGGCGCGACCGAAGATGGTGCCGCTGACGCATCGCAATGTGTGCCTCTCCGCCTACAATGCCGGCCGCGCGCTCTCGCTCGCGTCCCACGATCGTCTGCTCAACGTCCTGCCGCTGTTTCACGCCCATGGTCTGATTTCCGGCCTGCTGACGGCGCTGGCCGCGGGCTCCAGCGTAGTCTGTACCGAGGGTTTCGACGCAGCCTCCTTCTTCGGCTGGATGCGGCAGCTGCAACCGACCTGGTACACGGCAGTGCCGACCATCCATCGCGCGCTGCTGACGGCGGCGGAAGCCAACCCGGATCTTGCCCGATCGTCGTCGCTGCGCGTGATCCGCTCCGCCTCGGCCTCGCTTGCGCCTGCGATCCTCGACGGGTTGGAGGCGACGTTCGGCGTTCCCGTGCTCGAAACCTACGGCATGACGGAGGCGGCCTCGCAGATCGCGGCCAACCCGTTCGAGCTGCGCAAGGTCGGATCGGTCGGCCGCGCCGCGGGCCCCGAGATCACAATCATGGACGAGACGGGCCGCGCGCTCGCCAGCGGCCAGCACGGCGAGATCATGCTGCGCGGACCCAACATGAGCCGCGGCTACTATAATGACGAGGCGGCGACGCAGGCTGCCTTCCGCGACGGCTGGTTCCGGACCGGCGATCTCGGCTATCTCGATGCCGACGGCTATCTCTTCATCGTCGGCCGCATCAAGGACGTCATCAACCGCGGCGGGCAGAAGATCTCGCCTCTGGAGGTGGAAGAGGTTCTGCTCAGCCATCCGGCGGTGCTGGAGGCCGGCGTGTTTGCCGTCCCGCACCCGAAGCTCGGCGAGAACGTCGCCGCAATCGTGGTGCTGCGGCCGAATTCCGAGGCGACTTCGGACCAGTTGCGCCAGTTCGCCCGGAAACGACTCGCGGCCTACAAGGTGCCGAGCCTGATCCGCAGCGTCGCGACGCTGCCGAAAGGCGCCAGCGGCAAGGTCAAGCGCAATGCGCTCGCCGAATTGATTGCAACGGACGGCGGCGAGGAGGAGGCCCGTCTGCCGCGCAACGCGCTGGAGACCGAGCTCGCCGGGATCTGGGCCGATCTGCTGGAGCTGCCGCAGGTCGGGGGCGATCAGGACGTCTTTGCGCTCGGTGCCGACTCGCTCGCGGTGACGCAGATGCGTTCGCGCCTGCGCGAACGCTTCAATGTCGATTTCTCGTTCGAGGACGTTTTTGATTGCGCCACGGCCGCCGCGCTTGCGGCCCGGATCGAGACCGCCGCAATCCATCGCGAAACGATGCTACCGGCCTGGCGCCAGGCCGGGGAAGCAGACGCGCCGCTGTCGTTCCAGCAGCAGCGGATGTACGTGCTCTCGCGGCTCGACCCCACGCGCTACAATTATAACGTCGTCGAAGTCGCGCTCCTCAAGGGTGGGCTCGACGTCGCCGCACTTTCTGCGAGCCTCACCGCCGTATCGGCGCGCCATGAGGCGTTGCGGTCGGTCATCGTCGAACGCGAGGGCGAGCCGGTGCAGCTTGTGCTGCAATCGCCACCGCGGTTCGAGCGGATCAAGCTCAAGCCCTGCCCCGCGAACAAGCGGGTCGCTGTTGTCAGGCGCGAAGCACTCCGGCTCGCGCAACATCCGTTCGACCTTGCGAACGAGGCACCGCTGAAGGTCACGCTGCTCTCGTTCGACAAGAGCAGCCATGTGCTGGTGGTCAACGTCCACCACCTCGTCACCGACGGCTGGTCGCAGCGGCTGTTCTGGGAAGAACTCGCCGCCCATTATTCGGCAGCGCGCAAGAACGACGTGGCGGCACTGCCTTCGCCCGCCTTCCAGTATCGCGACTTTGCGCTCTGGCAGCAGAGCTGGGCGCAGACGCCGGCGGCCAAGGAGCAGCTCGATTACTGGCGGGTGCAACTGGACGGCGTCATCACGCTGCCGCTGCGAACCGACCGCCCAAGGCCGGAGGTCTGGAGCGGCCACGGTGCCCGTCACTATCTCGAATTCTCCAAAACCCTGTCGGCCGACCTGCGCGCGCTGAGCCAGAACCAGGGCGTCACGCCCTTCATGACCCTGCTCGCCGTGTTCCAGTGCCTGCTGTTCCGTCACACCGGACACGAAGATGTCGCGACCGGATCGCTGATCGCCAACCGCAATCAGATCGAGAGCGAGCGCCTGATCGGACTGTTCGCCAACACCCTGATCCTGCGCAATGATTTTGGCGGCGATCCGAGCTTCGGCGACATGTTGCGCCGGGTACGGCAGGTCACGCTCGATGCCTATCGCAATCAGGATCTCCCGATCGAGGAAGTCCTGCGCTCGCTTCAGATCGCACGAAGGACGGACGGCAATCCGCTGTTCCGGATCATGTTCATCCTCCAGAATGCCTCGATCGAGGCGGCACGATTCTCCGGTCTGTCGACGCGGCGGATCGAGATCGATCCAAAAGTGGCGCGATTCGACATCACGCTCGAACTGGTCGAGGCCGACGGCCGTTTCACCGGCTTCTTCGAATACGCCACCGATCTGTTCGACGCGGCGACGATCGAGGGCATGGCCGCTCAGTTCAAAACCCTGCTCAAATCCGTCATCGCCGATCCGGAGCAGCGCATCTCCCGCCTGGCACTCCTGACCGAGGCCGAACGCCGGCAGCTGCTGGCGCAGGGCCGGGGCGTGCTGGCCAATTTCGTCGCGCGCGGCAATTTGAGCGAAGGTTTCGATCGCCAGGTCAAGAAGACGCCGAACGCGATCGCGGTGTCGGACGGCCGCACATCCCTGAGCTACCGCGAGCTGGCGCGCCGCAGCCAAGCGGCTGCGCGCTGGCTCACTCTCGAAGGCGTCGGCGCCGAGGCCGTGGTCGCCTTGCTTGCAGATCGCGGGCCCGACCTGCTCGCCGCGATGATCGCCGTGCAACGCGTGGGCGCCGCCTTCCTCAATCTCGATCCCGACCAGCCGCGGGAACGGCTCGCAACCATCCTCGGATCGAGCGGGGCCCGCATGCTGCTGATCGGACGGGCGCAGTCATCCATGGCGGAGGCGCTGCTCGAACCGCTGGTCGAGCGCATCCAAATGGCCGAGCTCGAGGACGCGATCGCGCCAGCGTCGACCAAGCCGGCCCGTGCGGCGCGGCGCGCGGCTTCGAGCCTCGCCTATCTCATCTACACCTCCGGGTCCTCCGGGGCGCCCAAGGGCGTTATGATCGAGCAGCGCGGGCTTTCGAACCATCTGGCCTCGCTCATCTCCGAGCTGAACCTCTCGTCCCGGGACGTGATCGCGCAGACCGCGCCACAGAGTTTTGTCATCTCGGTGTGGCAGTTCCTCGCGGGGCCCATGGTCGGCGCGCGCGTCCATGTCTGCGGTACCGCGATCGTGCAGGACCCGATTTTGCTCGCGCGCGAGATCGAGCGCGAGGGCATCACGGTGCTCGAGATCGTCCCGTCGCTGCTGCGAGTGATCCTCGATCGTATGGACGAGGCACAGGTCCGACGCGCCTTTGCGAGGCTGCGCCTTCTGATTTCGACGGGCGAACCGCTGCCCGTCGATCTGTGCAAGGCCTGGTTCGCCCGCTGTCCGAAAGTGCCGCTGATCAACGCCTATGGTGCGTCGGAATGTTCCGACGACGTCTCGCTGCATCGCCTGACCAAGGCGCCGGCGACCGACATAGGCCATGTCCCGGTCGGCGCGCCGCTGCCGAACATGCAGCTCTACGTGCTCGACGCAAACCTGCAGCCGCAGCCGGTCGGCGTGACCGGCGAGCTCTGCATCGGCGGCGCCGGTGTCGGCCGCGGCTATGTCAACGATCCCGCGCAGAACCGGCAGCGCTTCCTGCCCGATCCGTGCTCGCGCAAAGCAAGCAGCCGGCTGTACCGGACCGGCGACCTCGCCCGCCGCCGTGCCGACGGCACGATCGAATGCCTCGGTCGCGCCGACCATCAAGTCAAGGTCCGCGGCTACCGTATCGAGCTCAAGGAGATCGAGAACGCGCTTGCCGACCATCCCAGTGTGCGCGCCGGCATCGTCGAGCCGCGTCGCGAAGCGAGCGGCGATGTCAGGCTGATTGCCCATATCGTCGCAAGATCCGGCAGCCGGAGCAGCGCCAGCGAGCTGCGCGACTTCCTGAAGAGCCGGCTGCCGGACCATGCCATCCCGTCCGCGTTCTTGTTCCTGGATCAGGTGCCGCTCAATGCCCATGGCAAGATCGATCGGACCGCGCTGCTGGCGCCGGCGCAGCAGGAAACGTTCGGACCGGATGCGGCCGTGCCGGCGCGGCGCTTCACCGAAAAGGTGCTGTCCGACATCTGGATCGACCTGCTGAAGGTCGAGAGCCTCGGCGTCACCGACAATTTTTTCGACCTCGGCGGCCATTCGCTGCTGGCGGGCCAAGTCATGGCGCGGGTCGCTCGGGCGCTCGGCGCGTCGCTGCCGATCAAGACCATCTTCGAGGCACCGACGATCGACGAGCTTGCCCGGCGGGTCGACGAGGTCGTGGCGGCAAAGCCGCGCAAGCCGGCTGCAAGTTTTGCAAGGCTGGCTGGCGCGAGCCTGGCCGAAGGCAGCCCACCCACGCTCTCGATCGCGCAGGACCAGATGCTGCGGATCGAGCAGAATCTTCGCGGACTGCCGCTGTTCAACCTGCCTTTCGCTTTCCGCCTCCAGGGGCCGCTGAATCCGGCCGCCCTGGCGCAGGCGATCGACGACATCGTGCGCCGGCACGAATCGCTGCGGACTCATTTCGGCTGGAGCGGCGGGGAGCCCGTCAGCCGCATCGCCGCGCCCGGCGCCCTCGGCCGTGTCCTGACTGTCGGGACGATCGGCGACGGTCAGCCCCACAACAACAAGCGGCGCAAGGCGCTGGAGCTCCGCAAGATCAATCTCCTGATCGAACAGGAGACCTATGTCCCGATCGACACCACGCGCGCGCCGCTGCTGCGCGCCCGGCTGTTGCGGCTCCACGATGGCGATCACGTGTTGCTGCTGACGCTGCACCACGCCGTCGTCGATGGCTGGTCGATCGGCGTGCTGTTCGAGGAATTGTCCTACCGCTATGCGGCGCTGGCCGGATATTCGTCGGTGCCGCTGCCGAAACCGCCGCCGGCCTTTTCGGACGTGGCGCGCTGGCAGCGCTGGTGGTGCGGCACCGATGCCGCCCGCCGTCAGGCGGCCGACTGGACCGAGAATTTGCGCGGGGCGGCTCCCCTCTTCGAGGGCGAATCAAGGCCGGGCCCGTCCAGGGGGCACCATCCGGTCAGTCTCAAGCGTGAGCTGATCGGCCGGCTCGCGGCTTTCGCCGGCCAGCACAATTGCACGGCGTTCATGTGCCTGCTGGCCGGCTTGAAAGCCGTGCTGCTGGCGCGGACCGGCCGCCACGACATCTCTATCGCCACCGCCATGGCCAATCGCGCCCAGCCGGACACCGACCGGATCGTCGGTCCGTTCGAGAACACGGTGATTGTTCGTACCAAAATCACGCCGGAGCTGTCGTTCGCGCAAGCCGTAGTCCGGGTCCGCCAGAGCGTGCTTGACGCGCATGCGCGCCAGGAGCTGCCTTTCAACATCCTGGCCGATCATTTGGAGCAGGAGGGGGTCAATCCAGCCTCGCTGCTCCAGGTCTATTTCACCCTGCAAAATCCGCTGCGCCAGCCGCTCGATCTGCCTGATCTCACGACAGGATCGATCGGCAACATCGCCCGCGAAGGCCAGCCGGTGCTGCCGATCGACCAGACATGGCTGTCGCTGATGCTCAAGGAGCGGCCGACGGGAATCACCGGTTCGTGCAATTACAAGAGCGAGCTGCTCGACGGCGCTACGGTCGGCCAGTGGATGGAGGATCTCGTCGCGCTGCTCGCGGCCGCCCTCGCCCAACCCAACACACCGCTCGGCCGATTGCTCAATCGCAGGGCGGCATGACCGACCGTACATCACGGACGAATACGGGGTCACTCGTCAAAGCTGTGAATGACCAAGTTGCATCTTGATTATTTGGCGCCATCGCGCAAGATTATTCTCGCGTTTTGATTTGGACGAGTATTTTCAACCGGGGAGTTCGTTATGGGTTTCATCAAATTTACCAAGGGCACCTCGTTGAGCGACAAGGACCGCAAGGCCCTGCAGAAGTTGCTCGGCGCCGAGAAGAAGAAGCTGCAGTCCGCGCTGAAGGACGTCGACGCCAGCATTTCGATGTTGGGCGGCTCCAAGAAGTCCAAGAAGAAGAAGACGTAAGACTCGTCGGCCGGGACGCCGCACGAATCTTCAGGCTTCAGTTTTCGGGCTTCATTTTTCACATTTGGCCGCTCGCGTGTCGAGTTGGGGTCTCGCACAAGCTTGCGCCCGTAAACCGGCCAGCAATCGACAAGGATTCGCCCGAGTGGACCGCTAGAAGCGGTCCGCTTAGTTGATTCTTGCTCAGTTGATTCTTCCGTCATGGCAGGGGATTTGGCCCCGGCCTGGCGCCATGGGCCCAATTGATGGCAGACGACAGAATTGAACTGTTTGTCGGATTGATCGAGAATTTTGACACGCCAGGTGCGATCGATACGTGCCGGCGCCTGCTCTCGGTCGACGAACGGGTACGAGCCGACCGCTTCGTGTTCGAGCGGCACCAGCGACAGTATATTTTCGCGCACTCGATGTTGCGCCTTGCGCTCTCGCACGTCGCACCTGAGGTCGCACCGACCGACTGGTCATTTGCGGCCGGGCGTTACGGGCGGCCGTTTGTCGCATCACCCAGGACATCGAGCACGCTGCATTTCAGCCTGTCGCACGCCGACGGCTGCGTCGCCTGCGTCGTGTCGGGGCATGAGACCGTCGGCGTCGATGTCGAGACCGTGTCGCGTCGGGTGGCGCCGCTGTCGACCGCGCTTCGGTTCTTCGCGCCGGAAGAGGTCGAAACGCTGCGCAGGCTGCCGGAGCCCGCCGCGACCGAGCGCTTCTTCGACTACTGGACGCTGAAAGAAGCCTATCTGAAGGCCAGGGGTTTCGGCCTCAATTTGCCGCTCGACGCCTTCGCGATGCAGGTATCGCGCGAGGCCATCGAGATCAGCTTCAAGCCCGATATCCCCGACGATCCGCAAGGCTGGCGATTCCAGCTGATCTCGCCGTCGCCCTCGCATCGTCTCGCGATCGCGGACGGCTCCCGCGCCACCGGCGGCCTTCCCATCACCCGCAATGGATGGCCGCTACAGGAGGCGGCTGAATGACGCCGCGGCGGCTGCGCGTCTTTCCCGCGATTTCGCGCAACCGCGACCCCAAGAAATATGTCGACGAGCTGATGCGGGTGGCGCAGTTCGCCGATCGCAACGGCTTCGAAGGCATCCTGCTATTCGAAGGCAACGACGTGTTCGTCGAGCCCTGGGCGATGGCCCAGCACATCATCGGCGAGACGACCCGATCCTCGCCGCTGATCGCGGTCAATCCGGTCTACATGCACCCGTTCACGGCGGCAAAATTCGTCTCGTCCTTTGCGCAGCTCCACGGCCGCAAGGTCTATCTCAACATGATCACGGGGACGGCGGTCAGCGATCTGCAGGGGCTCGGCGACGAGCAGTCGCACGCCGATCGCTATGTCCGGCTCGGCGAATTCGTTGCGCTGATGCGCCAGCTGCTGGCAAGCCCGCGTCCGACGACTTTCGAGGGCCGGTTCTACCGCGCCAGCAACCTGCAACTGCGGCCGCGCCTGCCGCCGGAGCTGATGCCGGAATTTCTGGTCGCAGGCCAGTCCGAGCCGGCACAGCGCGTCGCAAAGGAGACCGGCTGCATCAAGATGCAGATGTTGCCGCCGGATCTCGACCGCGGCCTCGATGCGCCGGGCATGAATTTTGGAATTTTCGCCCGCGAGGGACGCGACGAGGCGCGGCAAGCGGCAAAGGCGCGTTTCCGCGATAATGCCGACGATCGCGAGCTGCTCGCGCTCACCGTGGAGAACAGCGATTCCGTGTGGAAACGGCGCCTCTACGAGAGCCAGAGCGGCGAGCTCGCGGACAATGGCTATTGGCTGCTGCCGTTCCTGACCTTCCAGGCCGACTGCCCCTACCTCGTCGGCAGCTACGCGGAGATCGGCGCGAAGCTGAAGGAGTTTGCCGCGAAGGGGCTGACCACGATCATGCTCGACATGGTCGCGGACGAGACCGAGATGCAGCACGTCTGCAAGGCGCTCGCGGCAAGCGGGATGTTTTGAGTTGTGGATGAAGTCGACCTAACCATCCACATCGTCATTGCGAGCGTAGCGAAGCAATCCAGAGTCCCTCCGCGGAAAGATTCTGGATTGCTTCGCTACCCTCGCAATGACGGAGAATGATGGGCCACTCAGCGAGAATCAGCGCGCCTCTTCGAATCCGGCCAGCACCGAGGTCAGGTTCGCGCCGAGGATGTCCGAGAGGTAGCCGCCCTCCTGCACGAACACGGTCGGCAGGCCCATCTTCGCGATGGCCTGTCCGATGCGGCGGAAGCCCGGCGTGGTGACGGCGAGACCCTTGAGCGGATCGTGCTCGGAGGCGTCGAGGCCGAGCGCGATGACGAGGGCGCCGGGCGCAAAGGACTCGATCGCCTTGCGCGCGACGTCCATCGCCTGGATATAGCCGTCATCGCCGGTGCCGATCGCCAGGGGAATGTTGAGATTTGTGCCAAGGCCGGGACCTTCGCCGCGCTCATGCGCATAGCCCCACACGTAAGGATAATACGCGACGGGATCGGCATGGATCGAGACCGTGTAGACATCCGGCCGCGCGTAGAAGATTCCTTGCGTGCCGTTGCCGTGATGGACGTCGACGTCGAGGATCACGACACGCTCGTGCCTCTGCCGCAGATGCGCCGCCGCGATCCCGCTGTTGTTGAGGAAGCAGAAGCCGCCGGCCATGTCGCGATAGGCGTGATGGCCGGGCGGCCGGCAGAGCGCATAGGTCGCATCCTCGCCGTCCATCACCATCTGTGCCGCGGTGACCGCGACGTCGGTCGCAGCGCAGGCCGCAGCCCAGGTGCCCGGGCCGATCGGCGCCGCGGTGTCGGCGGTGTGCCAGCCGAGCTTGCCGGTGATATGGGTGGGATAAGTCGCGGCATGGCGCACCGGATGGATATTGCCGATCATCTCCGGGCCGGAATCGCCGAGCGCGGTCCAGGCCTCCCAGGCCTCGCTCAGGAACGACAGATATTCCGGACTGTGGATGCGCGCACGCGGTCCCTGCCCGAATGTGGTCGGCTCGACCAGTTGATGCTTGCCGTCCTTGAGCCCTTTGAGCAGGCGGTCGGCACGTTCGGGCTGCTCGGTGGTGCGCTTGACCACACCGCGAACCAGGAAGAATTGCGGATCGTGGCTGCGATGCAGCTCGGTATGGACGGCTTTCACTCGAACACTCCGTGGTCGCTTTGAGGGTGCCACAGATGTCTAAATCCCCGCGGCGGCGAGATGCAAGCAAGAAGAATGCCGCCCCTGTCGCACCGCCCTGCGCCGGAAGCAGATCCCTCGTGAAGCTCAGCAGCGCCCGCGCTGAAGGCAGTGCTCGCGGCCCTGCTGGTCGGTGCGGAAGGACTCGACGAAGCCGCCCTGACGCTGAGTGACGAAGATCGTCTTGCCGTCGTGGCCTCCGAAGGCGAGGTTGGTCGGCTCCTTGGCTCTCAGCGTGATCTCCCGCTCCACCGCGCCATTGGCCTTCATCAACGTGATCGTGCCCTTGAGGATGCGCGCAACATACAGGCGGCCAGCGATGTCGGTGCGCAGGCCGTCGACAGTGTCGGGCTGAAATGCCTTGACGAGTCTTGGACTGGTGAGCTCGTTGCCGGCGACCGTATAGGACCAGATCTGACCGCTGCTGGATTCCCCGACATAGAGCGTCTTGTCATCAGGGCTGAGATCTATGCCGTTGGTCGTGCCCATCGCGCGCGGCGCCGACATCAGCTGTCCCTGCACCGTTCCGTCGGCTCCCTTCGCGATGCGCCAGATGTGGCCTTCGCGACCTTTCCAGTTCGGATCGCTCGCGTAGATCGTGCCGTCGCGGGCGATGGTGATGTCGTTGGGCTGGTTCATCTCGTCGGAGTGAAACCAGATGGCGGGCTCGGTCGATCCCTTCGGGATCGCGAAGATGTTGTGCTTCTTGTAGTCGGCGATGAACATGGTGCCGTCGCGCGCGAAGCGGATGGCATTGCCGACGCTGCCCTCGGGCAGCGCCGTGAACGGCTCGGACGCCGTGCCGCCGACGGGCAGCTTACCGATGGTGCCGGGCTTGCCGAAATTGACGACGAAGAGATTGCCGTCGAGATCGGCGGCCGGCCCTTCGATGCCGAACGTGTATTCGCCTGATGGCGTCACCTGCACGCTTTCGAACAGTTTCGTTTCCGCTCGGGCCGGTGCCGTCGCAAGGACGAGAACAACGCTACTGCACAGGCACCAGAAATTCCTGCCGGATGTAATAGCCATCGCCGTCGCTGCACTCGCCATTCAGATAGGCATCGGCCGGTCGGAAGAAGCGGCTGAAACCGGGTTTGTCTACAGCATTCCTTTGTGTCACGACGACGACCTTGGCAGCCGGTATTTCGCCGCATTCCTTGTTCGTTTTGCCAAAGAACTTGCGCTGCGGCGGGCCGGACTTGATCCGCATCCGGATGCCTGGAACCATTCTTGACACCAGCAGATCCGCCGTGTCGAGCAGGCGCGTGTAACCGGGTTCGGCCTTCGGCAGGCCGTCGCCACCCGGCGGCATCAGTTTCTCCGCGCCCAACCCACGAAGCCGCGTGCGCAACTTTCCGGAATCGGGATCACCAGGATAGATCCAGCCATCCTGCGACAGCATGAAGCGAAGCACCGTCGCGTCCTTCTGAGCGTCCGATAGGCCCGGCTTCAGGCCGAAATCCGAGTGACAGCCGACGCAGTGCTTTTCGACGAGGCCCTTGCGCAAATTGGTGAGCCGGACGCTGTTCTGCGCGTCCCTGGCCACGAAGACCGCCAGTTGCTCGATCAGCGCCTGGCTACGCACGTCGCAGGGCAGCGGCGACGGCGCATCGCCCGCGGCGCGGTCGATCCGGATCACGGTCTGGTTTTTGTCCTCGACCAGCCAGATTGCGCCGTCCTCCGCGACCGTCATGCCGACCGGCGCACCTTGCGGCCGCGCGCCGTTGACGCGGTGCCAGCCTGCGATCAGCTCCTCGAACGGCGCGGCGGCGACGGCGCCGGCCTCGGTCTGAAAGCTGTGGGTCGGATCGGCCGCGCAACTGACATGATAGCGTACCGGCGCCGGGGCGGGCTTCGGGAAGCCGTGATCGTCGACGTCATAGACGATGACGCGGCTGCCGGTCGGGCGGTAGCCATGCAGGCCGACCAGCAGCTTGCCCTCGAGCTCCGGAAATTTCGCGCCGTGATAATAGAGCATCGCGAGCGGCGCGCCGTGCGGCGGCAGCAGCGAGAACGGCGCCTTGTAGAGAGCGTTGGCGGTGCACAGCGATTTGTAGACCCCCGACCGCAATACGATCCTGAATTCTAGACTCGGCGTCGACAAATCGTAGCAATAGGGCCAGCCGTAATGCCTGCCCTGCTCGATCGCGTTGATCTCCTCGTTCGGCTTGAAAATGTCAGGCAGGTCGCGGCCGTTCTCGCCTTGCAGAAAGGCATAGCCCGCATCAGGGAAGTTCGGATGCAGCGCCAGCGCCATCGAGTTGCGCAGGCCGCGCGCATAGACACCGTGCGGCGGGTCGGGTTCGCCAGGCTTCAACGCCGGGAAGATACCGCCCGGGGGCGGCGTGAACAGCCAGATCGACGCCATTGCGGAAACGCCCTCGGCCGCCGCGCAAGGTCTCGTGATCGGCGCCGGCGTGATGCAGTCGTCGCTCTGCGAGCCGACATTGACGAACAGCCGGCCGTTCTTATCAAAGACAAACTGCTTGAATGGATGCGCGCTCTCGTCGAGCTTTTTGCCGTCGGGCAATGTGATCCGGCGGCCGGGCATGTGACGGACGACGGTCTCGACCGTGTCGCGCGGATTGTCGGCGAGCGGATCGAACCGGAAGATCGTCTCCGCGCTCGAGGCATAGAGCTTCTTGTCCGGGCCGATCGCGAGGCCGAACGGATATTCGATTGCAGTCAGCAACTCCTTGAACCGCTGTCCCTGGGGTGCCCGCGGGTCGAGCAACAGCAGCCGGCCATCGGTATGGCCCCAGCCCGCCATGTCGGCGACCACGAACAGGTCACGACCGGGCACCTGGATGATCGAGCGCGGGAATTTCAGCCGATCCTCCTCGCTGGCGACGAGGCCAG
Source organism: Bradyrhizobium sp. 17 (assembly GCF_023073515.1). NCBI lineage: Bacteria > Pseudomonadati > Pseudomonadota > Alphaproteobacteria > Hyphomicrobiales > Nitrobacteraceae > Bradyrhizobium > Bradyrhizobium sp. 17. The sequence goes on from NZ_JADPJQ010000080.1 coordinate 122,510, forward strand.
CGCAAAATCCCGCCTTCATGTCGATCTGGATTCTGGGAAAGGCGAGATCGGCGCTGCCGCAGGTCTCCGTGCCGATCGCATAGCCGCTCTTGCGGACCGGTTCTGATGAGCCTACCGAGGCGAGGGTCAGGAGGACCACCAACGCGCCCGTGCATGCGCGCAGGCTTCGGCTTTCACGCCAAAATGTGAGGTGGTTCACGGCGCCTCCCGGACGTTCCGTCCAGGGTTGTTCCATGCCGCGGGAACGCCGTCCAGTTGATCAACACCCCCTTGTGATCAAACCAGCAGGGGGCTTGGCGCCGACCAATCTCCGTAGATTCCCTTACCGGGCTCGACCCGAATGTTTCGCGAAGGCTTGGAATGGTATCGGTTTGCCGTCCCAATCGCTCCCAATAGGAGACGCATATGGTCCAGGTCTATTTTCACTGCTCCAACTTGGACGGCACGCTGATCGATCGCAGCGGCACAGCCGTGACCAACCTGACCGAGGCGCGCGACCGTGCCGCCCAGATCATGAACGCGATGATCCTGACGCCCGGCGCTGAGGATTGGCGCGACTGGGTAATCCATGTCAGCGGCTCCGACGGCGAGGAGATCTTCGACCTCCCCTTCACTGCCATGCTCGGCAAGCCGCACTGAGGTGATGCCATGTTGCTCGCGTCACTGACCCTGCTCCGCCAGCCCCTGAACTTCATCGCCAGCAAATGGCTGACGCTGATCCGGATCGCGGGCAATCCCTACCGCCCCGAGCTCCACTACATGCGCGGGCCTGGCCCGAAATGGCACGCCAGGTATCAGGCCAGCCGGCTGGATCGCGCGCGCTGAGCCCTGCGGCTTCCGCTTCCCACTGATCGGTCTCATAACTCGTCATGCCCGGGCCTGTCCCGGGCTTTCTCGTCTTGGCATCTACGTCTTGCCGACTGCGCCACCCCCGCTGTTACACACCAGCCATGCCGCGTCGCCCTTTCGATGTTCTCGATGGGGGCGATGTGCCATTCTTCGCGGAGCTCAGCGCAACGAAGCCAAACCGAAGACAGCACACAGACATCATCATGCCGCACCAGTTCAGCCACACCCAAACCGTCCGCAAGCCCGCCGTCACATCCAAAGGCGGCATCGTCGCCGCGCAATCGCGGCGGGCGGCCGAAGTGGGGGCGCAAGTGCTGACGGCGGGCGGCGACTGTGTGGACGCGATCGTCGCCACCACCTTCGCGCTTAACGTGCTGGAGCCCTGGAACAGCGGCATGGGCGGCGGCGGCGCGATGGTGCTCTACCGTGCCGCGGAAAATCTCTACGAGGTGATCGACTACGGCATGTGCGCGCCGCAAAGCCTGCGCGCCGCCGACTATCCGCTCAGCGGCGAAGGCGCGGCTTCCGACCTGTTTCCCTGGCAGCGGGTGAAGGACGACCGCAACATCCACGGCCCCGGCTCGATCGCCGTGCCCGGCGTCGTCGCCGGCATGGAGGAGGCGCATCGCCGTCACGCCAGGCTGCCGTGGAAGGATCTGGTCGCGCCGGCCGTCGCCCTCGCCGGCGAAGGCCTGCTGGTCGATTGGTGGACCACGCTGACGATCGCGGCATCGGCGTCCGATCTTCGGCGCTATCCCGCGAGCGCGACAACGTTCCTGAAGGACGGCCTCCCGCCGAGCGCGCCGTGGGGCATCAAGTCCGAGACGCGGCTGCCGCTGGACACGCTGAAGGCGACACTGGCGCACCTCGCCGACGCCGGTCCGCGCGATTTCTACCAGGGCGACCTCGCCAGGAGCATCGCGTCCGACATCAAGGCTGACGGCGGCGCGCTATCGGTGGAGGACCTCGCCGCGTTCCGAGCCCATCTGCGCGATCCGCTGGCGATCCCCTATCGCGGCGGCAAGGTGTTTGCGACACCGGAGCTGACGGCCGGACCGACCATGGCGCATGCGCTGCGCCTGTTGCAGCAGAACCTGAAGCCGGGAAGCGCGCCCGATGCGGGCGCCTATGCCGAATATGCCGCCGCGCTGCAATCGGCCTATCGCGAGCGGCTCAAGGATATGGGCGATGCCGACGGCAAGCGCTCGCACGGCGCGGACTATCTGGCGCCCGCCTGCACCACGCACTTCTCCGTGGTCGACCGCCACGGCAACATCGCGGCGGTGACGCAGACGCTGCTGTCGTCCTTCGGCTCGAAATACGTCACGCCGCACACCGGCATCGCCATGAACAACGGCATCATGTGGTTCGACCCGAAGCCAGGCACCACCAACTCGCTCGCCTCTGGCAAGCGCTGTCTCACCAACTACACGCCCGTCATCGCCGAGGCCAAGGACGGCAGACGGCTCGCGGTCGGTGCCTCCGGCGGTCGCCGCATCCTCCCGTCGGTGATGCAGATCGTGTCGTTTGCGATGGATTTTGGCATGGATCTCGATGCCGCAATCCATCAACCGCGCATCGACGCCAGCGAAGGCGCGATCGTGATCGGCGATACCAGGTTGCCGGCGGACACACGCGAGACGCTCGCGGCGCGATTCGACTATGAGGAAGCGCGGGTGCAGTCCTTGCCGCAGAAGTTCGCCTGCCCGAGCGTCGTGATGCGCGACGGCGACACCAATTCCGGCGCGGTCGAGATCTTCCAGCCCTGGGCCGACGCGGTGGCGGAGGGCTGAGCCTAGATCCCCAGCCGGTCGCGCAGGCGACCAGCGATCACTGCCGTCGTCACGCCGACCGGCCAGAAGGCATGCATCGGGATCGGCTTGATGCCGGTGACGGGCATGTCGAGCTCGGCCTTGGCGCCGCCGATCAGACGCCGCGCGAGCTGCGCGCCCATCGCGGTCGAGAGCGCGACGCCGCGACCGTTGCAGCCGAGCGAGATCAGGATGTTGTCCGCGGGCTCGTGCACGTGCGGGTAATGATCCGCGGTGATGGCGAGCCGGCTGTTCCAGCCATGGGTCCAGGCCACGCCCTTGAGCTGCGGCCATAGCCGTTCGGCGTATCGCATGAGATAGGCGACGTCGCGCGGCGAACTGATCCAGCGCATCGGGCCGCGGCCCCCCATCAAGAGGCGGTTCTGCTGATCGATGCGGTAATAGACGGTGATGTGGCCGCTCTCGTAAAGGACGGGACGCGTCGGCATGATCGAACGGGCCACGTCGTCAGAGAGCGGGGCCGTGGCCGCGATCGAGGAAAACACCGGCACGATGGTGCGGCGAAGCGCCGGCCAGAGATCGTCGGTAAAACCGTTGGTCGCGAGCAGCACCTTGTCGGCATGCACCACCGCGCGCGGCGTCTCGATGCGCCAGCGGCTGCCCTCGCGACGGAGTGATAGTGCGGGTGTTTCGCCGTGCACCTTCGCGCCTGCCGAGATTGCAGCACGCGCGAGACCACGGGCGTAGCTGAGCGGATGCAGATCGCCGCCGCGCGCATCCAGCATGGCGCCGATATAGCGATCCGTGCCGGTCATCCCGCGCAATTGCTCGCGATTGAGATACGACACCGGCATTCCGCGGGCGATACACTGTTGTGCGGTTTTCTCGATGGCGGCCGCGCTGGCCTCGTTATAGGCCGCGCGCAACGTACCGTTCTGCCGCGCTTCGCACGGGATCTGGTAACGGCGGATCAGATCATGCGTAAAATTCGTGGTGCCGTAGGAGAAGTCGATCATGCGGCGGCCGAGCTCAGCGCCGAAATCGGCCTCGATCTGATCGGGGTCGTGCTTCAGTCCCGGATTGGTGTGGCCGCCATTATTGCCGGATGCGCCCCAGCCCGGCTCCTGCGCCTCCAGCACCAGTGCCTCGACACCCTGCTCCGCCAGGTGCAACGCCGTGGACAGGCCGGTGTAGCCGCCGCCGACGATCGCGACCGAGACCGTCCTGTCGACGTCGAGCGGCGGCGTAGTCGGCGGCACGACGGCGGTGTCGGCGTAGAGGGACGGCGGCAGAGGCAGGCGCGTGGTCATGGCGAAGACCGGTCAGAGCGGATGCAGCACGCGGCGCAAAAAGTCCTGCGTGCGCGGATGCTGGGGTTGATTGAGCAGCGACTTGGCCGGCCCCTGCTCGACGATGACGCCGCCGTCGATGAACAGCACGCGGTCGGCGACGTCGCGGGCAAAGCCCATCTCATGGGTGACGACGACCATGGTCATGCCGTCGTCGGCGAGCTTGCGCATCACGCCGAGAACGTCGCCGACCAATTCAGGATCGAGCGCCGAGGTCGGTTCGTCGAACAGGATGGCCTTGGGCTGCATCGCCAGCGCCCGTGCGATGGCGACGCGCTGCTGCTGGCCGCCGGAGAGCTGGGGCGGATGCTCGTTGGCTTTCTCGGCAAGGCCCACCTGGGCGAGCAGCGCGCGGCCACGCTCGAATGCGGCAGCGCGTGGCTCCTGCTTCACATAGAGCGGACCTTCAACCACGTTCTCCAGCACCGTCCGGTGCGGAAACAGATTGAAGCGCTGGAACACCATCGAGACCTGGGTGCGGACTTTCACGATCGACGGCGCGTCGCGGTCGACCTTCAATCCCTCGACGCTGATCTCGCCGCGGTCGTAGCTTTCGAGACCGTTGATACAGCGCAAGATGGTGGACTTGCCGGAGCCGGAGGGGCCGACGATGCAGACCACCTCGCCCTTCTGGACGGACGCCGTGATGCCCTTGAGCACCTCGTTCGCACCGAAGCTCTTGTGGACGTCGGTCAACTCGATCATTTCTTGCCGGCCCGCTTCTCGAAGTGACGGACCAGCAGGATCAGCGGAATGCTCATGGTGAGATACATCAGCGCGACAAGCGTGAACACGTTGGTGTTCTTGAAGGTCGAGGACGCGATCAGCTTGCCCTGAAGGGCGAGCTCGGCGACCGTGATGGTCGAGGCCTGCGAAGAGTCCTTCAGCATCATGATCATGACGTTGCCGTAGGGCGGAAGCACGATCCGCACCGCTTGCGGCAGCACGACCCGGCGCATGGTCAGCCACCAGCCCATGCCGATCGATTGCGCCGCCTCGATCTGCCCTTTGTCGATGGCCTCGATGCCGGCGCGGAAATTCTCCGCCTGATAGGCCGAGTAGGCGATGCCGAGCCCGAGGATCGCGGCCTGCAACGCGGACAGGGTAACGCCGAGATCGGGCATCACGAAATAGAGGTAGAACAACAGCACGATGATCGGAATGCCGCGGATCACGTTGATCAGGCTGGCGCTGAGCAGCGACAGGACGCGGATGCCGGAGACCCGCATCATCGCCCAGACGAGGCCAAGAACCGTCGAAAGCAGCAGCGAGCCGATGGTGACGACGATCGTCAGCGCGACGCCGCTCATCAGGATCGGGAAGAATTCGGCCGCGTCGTGCCAGAAGCCTTTCATCGATCAGCTTTCATCGATGGCCTCTGCCGATCAACCCTGTGCCTTCAGACCCCATTTATCGAGGATCTTGTCGATGGTGCCGTTGGCCTTCAGCTTGGCGAGCGAAGCGTTGATCTTGCCGAGCAGCGCGGCCTCGCCCTTGCGCACGCCGATGCCCACCGAACCGACGGTGACGGGCTTGTAGCCATCGACCAGGCGCACCTCGGGGAAGCCGCCCTGCTTCAGATTGTAGGCGAGGATCGGATAGTCGGCGTAACCGGCCTTGAGGCGGCCGGTGTTCACGTCGCGCAGGATGTCGGGGATGGTGTCGTAGGCCTTGACGTCGGCGAACAGGCCGGACTTCTTCAGCGCGTCGACGAAGGCGGTGCCGACCTGAGCGCCGACCGTCTCGCCCTTCAGATCGTCCTGGGTGGCGTAGGCCTTGGTGTCGCTCTTGGGGACCACGAGGCCTTCGCCATAGGTGTAGATCGGGTCGGAGAAGTCGACGACCTCCTTGCGCGGCGCTGTGATGAACATCGCGGCCGCGATGATGTCGATCTTGCTTGATGTCAGCGACGGGATCAGGGCCGAGAACTGCATCGGCTCGATCTGCACGTTGAAGCCGGCATCCTTGCCCACTTCAGTGACGAGATCGACCATGATGCCCTGGATGCTATTGGTCTTGGTGTCGAGGAAGGTGAAGGGAATGCCTGTCGGCGTCGAGCCGACCTTCAGCACTTGCTGCGCCGAAGCCGGCGCTGCTGCGGCAATCGCGAGTGCCGCGAGCGCGGCCAGACCAAAACGCTTCATCGCATCCCCCTTGGGCCCGACCGATGGCGGCGCTCGCAAACCTCGTTCATCGCAGACGTTGCGGGCAAAGCCGTTTCGGCCTATTTTCACCAGTATGAAAATTTGGTCACACTTCTGCGGCCGATGCAAGTGGTTTTCATGCACATGAAGGAAGCGGTTTGACGTGAGCGGTGGCAAGAGAATGCACAGGCCGGCCGCCGCAAAGCCGGTGAAGAAGGTGAAGGTGAAAGCCTCCGCCCGGGCTATCGCCAAAGCGGCCGAGCCGGCGATGGATGTTGCGGTCGGCCGCCGCATTCGCGATCTCAGGCGCATCAGGCAATTCTCGCTCGAGACGGTCGCCTCGCGCACGGAGCTGTCGATCGGTTTCCTCAGCCAGATCGAGCGCGGACTGTCGTCGCCGTCGCTGCGCGTGCTGGCCACGCTCGCCGACGTGCTCGGCGTCGGCATCGCCGCGCTGTTCGGCGCCAGCCCGAACGCCGACGGTGCACCAGATCAGGTGGTCACGCGCGGACTGCAGCGGCCCGAGCTGAAGCTCTGGCGCACCGGCGTGTCCAAGCAGTTGCTGAGCCCCGCCAGCCCCGACAACCGGCTCAACCTGTTCCTGGTGCATCTGGAGCCGGGCGGCTCCACCGGTGACGAGCTCTACACCCATGACGGCGAGGAAGCCGGCCTCGTTCTCGAAGGCGAGATGATGCTGACGGTGGACAGCGAGACGTGGTCGCTGAAGACGGGCGACAGTTTTCGGTTTGCAAGCCGTCGGCCGCACCGGTTTTCAAATCCAGCCAATGACGCGAAGGCGGTGGTGCTGTGGGTGAATTGCGTGACGGGGACGGCGTAGCGCAGCCGTCATTGCCAGCGAAGCGAAGCAATCCACATTCTCACCGCGGAGACACTCTGGATTCCTCGTCGCGAGAGCTCCTCGCAATGACGGGAGGATAGAGTCTTAGCCAAACCGGTACTTGTACCGGTCCACTGTCAGCGCACTCACATCAATGTCCGGCTTCTTGCCTGACAGCATGTCGGCGAGCACGCGGCCGGAGCCGCAGGACATGGTCCAGCCTAGCGTGCCATGGCCGGTGTTGAGGTGAAGGTTGGCGTATTGCGTCGGGCCGATCACGGGCGGGCCGTCCGGCGTCATCGGGCGCAGGCCGCTCCAGAACGTCGCCTTGGAGAGATCGCCGCCTCGCGGGAACAGATCGGTCAGCGAGTGATCGAGCGTGGCGCGTCGCGCACCATAGAGCTGGCTCGAGAAGCCGGAGATTTCGGCGGTGCCGCCGACGCGGATGCGATTGCCGAGGCGCGTGATGGCGACTTTATAGCTCTCGTCCATCACCGTCGATTCCGGCGCGCCGGAAGCGTCCTTGATCGGTACCGTGATCGAATAACCCTTCACGGGATAGACTGGAAGCGAAATATCGAGCGGCGCGACCAGCCGCGACGACCAGCTTCCGAGCGCGAGCACGTAAGCGTCTGCCTGCAACATCCCAGCGCTGGTCGCGACGCCGCTGACGCGCGCCCCGTCGGTGACGATGCGGTCGATGCCGGTATTGAACATGAAGCGCACGCCGAGCGCTTCGGCATGCTTGGCCAGTGCCTGCGTGAACATGTGGCAGTCGCCGGTCTCGTCCTGCGGCAAGCGTAGTCCGCCCGCGACCTTCTCTTTCACGCCCGCCAGAGCCGGCTCGGCCGCGATGCAGCCTTCCCGGCTCAACACCTCGAACGGCACGCCGTATTGCTTGAGCACGGCGATGTCCTCACCGGTGCCGTCGAGCTGGGCCTGGTAGCGAAACAGCTGCAGCGTGCCCTGCGAGCGCTCGTCATACTGGATGCCGATGTCGCGGCGCAGGTCGCGCAGGCAATCGCGGCTGTATTCCGCGATCGGAATCATCCGGCTCTTGTTGATCGCGTAGCGTTCGCTGGTGCAGTTGCGCAGCATCTTGAGCAGCCAGACCCACATCCCGGGATCGAGCTTCGGCCGGATCACCAGCGGGCCGTGCTTCATCAGCAGCCATTTGACCGCCTTCACCGGCACGCCGGGACCGGCCCAGGGCGAGGAATAGCCGGGCGACACTTCGCCGGCGTTGGCAAAGGAGGTCTCGAGCGCCGGTTCGGGCTGACGGTCGACGACCGTCACCTCATGGCCGGCACGCGCGAGGTAGTAGGCAGAGGTGACACCGATGACACCGCTGCCGAGGATCAGAACTTTCACGCTTGGTCAAACTCCTGCGGCATCACGCTCGCCGCTGCAAAAGGGAACTCCGCAACGGCGAGAGCAATTATCGGGCCACCCGCTTGATGGCATCGCCGAGGATCGACACGATATCGTCGATGTGGCTCTTCTCGACGATGAGCGGAGGCGACAGCGCAAAGCTATCGCCGCTCATGCGGAAGTACAGCCCGCGATTGAAGCAGTCGACCATGACGTCGTAGCCACGCACGCCGACCGTACCGTCACGCGGCGACAACTCGACCGCGCCCATCAGGCCGCAATTGCGGATATCGACGACGTTAGGCAGGCCCTTCAGCGAATGCAGCGCGTCGCGCCAATATTCGGAGATCGAAGCACCGCGCGTCAGCAGGCCTTCATCCTTGTAGATGTCGAGCGTCGCGATGCCCGCGGCGCAGGCGACCGGGTGCGCCGAATAGGTGTAGCCGTGGAACAGCTCCATCGCGTTCTCCGGGCCGACCATCAGGCCGTCGTGAACCTTGCGGCTCGCAAACACGGCGCCGCAGGGAACGGTGCCGTTGGTGATGCCCTTGGCCGTCGTCATCATGTCAGGCGTGACGCCGAAGAAGTTGGCGGCGAACGGCGTGCCGAGGCGGCCGAAGCCGGTGATGACCTCGTCGAAGATCAGGAGAATACCGTGCTTGTCGCAGATCTCGCGCAGGCGCTGGAGATAGCCCTTCGGCGGCGGCAACACCGCGGTCGATCCGGGCACTGGCTCGACGATGACGGCGGCGATGGTCTCGGCGCCATGCAGGGCCACCAACCGCTCGAGATCATCGGCGAGCTCGGCGCCATGCTCGGGCTGATCCTTGGCGAAGGCGTTGCGGGTGAGATCGTGGGTGTGGCGGATGTGGTCGACGCCCGGCAGCAGGGTCGCGAAGGCGCGGCGGTTGGCGACCATGCCGCCGACCGAGGTGCCGCCGAAGCCGACGCCGTGATAGCCGCGCTCGCGGCCGATCAAACGGGTGCGGCTCGCCTGGCCGTTGGCGCGGTGATAGGCGAGCGCGATCTTCAGCGCGGTGTCGACCGACTCGGAGCCGGAATTGGTGAAGAAGATGCGATCGAGACCCTTCGGCGCGATCTCGGCTAGACGCTCGGCGAAGTCGAATGCCAGCGGATGGCCCATCTGGAACGACGGTGCGAAGTCCAGCGTCATCAGCTGGCGCTCGACGGCGGCGGCGATCTGCTTGCGGCCGTGGCCGGCATTGACGCACCAGAGGCCGGCGGAGGCGTCGATCACCTTGCGGCCGTCGACGGTGGTGTAGTGCATGCCCTCGGCCGAGGAGAACAGGCGCGGCGCCTTCTTGAATTGCCGGTTGGCCGTGAACGGCATCCAGAACGAGTCGGTCTTGATGGTGTTCGGAATCTGATGAAGGGTCACGGGCCACGCTCCTTTGCTGACCTGCTACCAGAGGCACGGCTTGAAAAGCGCAACAAGTCCTTTTCTGAGAGGCTGCAAGCCATTGATTTGACTGGGGCTGCCGGTCCATATTTGCGCGATCCGCAACACCTGCAACACGGGACAGGGACATGAGCGTCGATATCGGTGGACGGCTGCGATTCATCCGGGCGCGCCAGAAGCTGTCGCAGCGCGAACTCGCCAAGCGCGCCGGCGTCACCAATTCGACGATCTCGCTGATCGAATCCAACCAGATGAACCCGTCGGTCGGCGCCCTCAAGCGCATCCTCGACGGCATTCCGATGGGGCTCGCCGAATTCTTCGCGCTGGAGCCGGAGAGCCGGCGCAAGATATTTTACCGCGGCGAAGAGCTGACCGAGGTCGGCAAGAAGCCGATCTCCTATCGGCAGATCGGCGACAATCTGTTCGGTCGCAGCCTGCAGATCCTGAAGGAGCGCTACGAGCCCGGCAGCGACACCGGGCGCGTTCACCTCGTCCATGACGGGGAGGAAGGCGGCATCGTGATCTCAGGAAAGCTCGAAGTCACCGTCGAGGACGAGCGCCGCATCCTCAATCCGGGCGATGCCTATTACTTCGAGAGCCGGCGTCCGCATCGCTTCCGCTGCGTCGGCGGCAAGCCGTGCGAGGTGATCTCGGCCTGCACACCGCCGACATTTTGAAGTTATCCGCGATCCTACGGAGCCACCGGTATCTTACGGAGCTTGAGCCATCTCAATTTCCGCAGCCTGATCCTCTATATATTTCGAGCCATAGCCAAGCAGCCTCCGCTTTCCGGAGCCGCTTCGTAACAGGGCTCGCTATGAAGATCACGCTCGCAAATGCAGAGGCCGCACTCGATGAAGTGCAGCGCGACAACGACAAGCTCCATTCGGAGGAGCTGCGCAAGGCCATCGCGAACTACATCGAGTCGCAGCGAGAAGCGCTCAAGGCTCTTCGCAAGAAGCTGCACTAGCAGGCGGAGAGCGAGACGGCCTCGCCCGCCGCTGCTTAAAGGCTACGTCAGCAACTCCTCGATCCGGATCGGGAAGCGGCGGACACGGACGCCCGTCGCGTGCCACACCGCGTTGGCAACCGCGCCCGCACTGCCGGTGATGCCGATCTCGCCGACACCCTTGATACCGAGCGCGTTCACGTGCGGGTCGTGCTCATCGACCGTGATCACGTCGAGCGGCGGCACGTCGGCATTCACCGGGATATGGTACTCGCCGAGATTGGCGTTCATGATCCGGCCCGTGCGGCGGTCGGTGATGGCTTCCTCGTGCAACGCGAAGGACAGGCCCCAGATCATGCCACCGAACAGCTGGCTCTGCACCATGCGCGGGTTGACGATGCGTCCAGCGGCGAAAGCGCCGACCATGCGGGTGACGCGGACCTGGCCGAGCTCGGGATCGACCTTCACCTCCGCGAACACCGCGCCATGGGCATGCATCGCATACTCCTCCATTTCCGCCGGATTCGGCGTGCCGGTGCCGCGCGCCTCGACCTCGGCCACGCCTGCGCGCGCGAGAATCTCGGCGTAGCTTTCGCCGCGGCTCTCGTCGTCGCGCCGGATCAACCTGCCATCGCGCGCGATCACCCCGGCATTGCCGGCGCCAAACAGCGGCGAGCGCTCGTCACCGGTGGCGAGATCGGCGAGTTTTGCAATCACGGCCGCGCCTGCGCTGTGGATCGCGGCACCCGCGGTTGCCGTGTGTGCCGAGCCGCCGGCGATGCCGGCATCGGGCAGGTCGGATGAACCCGCCTTGAACTCGACGCGGTCGATATCAAGCCCCAGTTCGTCGGCCGCAATCTGCGCCAGCGCCGTCCAGGCGCCCTGCCCCATGTCATGCGCGCCGATTTCCATGGCGCCGGAGCCGTCGCGGCGAAGCACTGCGCGTGCCTCGGCCTGGAACATCAGCGCCGGGAACGTCGCGGTGCCCATGCCCCAGCCGACCAGAAGGCCATCGTCGTCGCGCATCTGCCGCGGCTGGAGCGATCGCTTCGCCCAGCCGAAGCGCGCCGCTCCCTGCTCGTAGCAGGCGCGCAATGCCTTGGACGAGAACGGCTTGCCGGTGATGGGCTCGACCTCGGCATAGTTCTTCAGACGAAAGGCGAGCGGATCGATGCCGCAAGCCCACGCCATCTCGTCGATCGCGCTCTCTAGCGCGATCGAGCCGGTGGCCTCGCCGGGCGCGCGCATGAACAACGGCGTGCCGGTGTTGACGCGCACGGCATCATGCGAGGTGCGGATCGCGGGCGCCGCATAGAGGGTGTGCGAGGCATCAGCCGCGGGTTCGTAGAAATCGTCGAACGTGCTCGACACGGTCCTCGCATGGTGATCGAGCGCGGTCAGGCGCCCCTCGCCATCTGTGCCGATGCGCAGCCGCTGCCGCGTCGGCGCGCGATGGCCGACCGGGCCGTACATCTGCTCACGGCGCAGCACCAGCTTGACCGGTTTGCCGACGAGCTTTGCCGCCATGATGCCGAGCACCGGAGGGCCGGCCATGAGCCCCTTCGAGCCGAAGCCGCCGCCGAGGAACGGGCTGCGGATGTGGATCTTGTCGTGCGCGATGCCGAATAATTCGGCAACGCGCGCCAGCGACAGCATGAGACCCTGGGTCGGCATGTCGATCTGCAGACTGTCGCCGTCCCAGGCAGCCACGATCGCATGCGGCTCCATCGCATTGTGATATTGCGGCGGCGTCTCGTAGATCGCGTCGATCCGCTTGTCGGCGGAGGCAAGCCCCGCCTCGACATCGCCGCGGTGATTTTCCGTGGGGTTGCCGACACCGACGACCGGCGGCACGAAGCTTTCACCCGCATCGAGGCCGATGAGCGCGGGCAGCGTCTCGTAGCGCGGCGCCAGCAGCGCCGCGCCTTCCGTCGCAGCCTCCAGCGTCTCGGCGATCACGACGGCGATCGGCTGGTTGGCGTAGCGGACCTCATTGCTCTGCAACACCTCCATCCGGAACACGAAGGGGTTGGTCTTGATCTCGGGATCGATCGCGAGCCCAGGCTTGTGGTCTGGCGTCATGACATCGACGACGCCGGGGTGGCGCTTGGCAGCGGCGACATCGAGCGAAGTCACGCGGCCGCGCGAAATGCTGGCGACGGCCATCACCGCAAACAGCATGCCGGGCGGATGATTGTCGGCGGCGTAGGTTGCCTGGCCCTTGACCTTGAGGACGCCGTCGCGGCGGGTCAGCGGCTGGCCGATGTTCGAGCCATGGCGCAGATGGGCGGGTGCGCTGGTGAGATTAAGCTCGGGCATGAATGGCTCCGGACGTCGAGGCAAAGGGAGAGGCCGGCAGCGCGGGGATGCGCACGGGCGTACCGGCGGCGGCGAGGCTCAGCGCGCGCACGACAATCCGGCGCGCGAGCTCGATCTTGAAGGCGTTGTCGCCCGACGGTCTTGCGTCGGCGAGCGCGCGCGAGGCGGCTTCCTGGAAAGCGTCCACCGTGGGCGCGACGTTCCTGAGCACGTCCTCTCCAGCGCGGGCGCGCCAGGGCTTTGCCGCGACGCCGCCGAGCGCAAGCCGCGCCTCCACGATCTTGTCGTTCTCGATCCGCAGCGCAGCCGCAGCCGAGACGACGGCAAACGCGTAGGACGTTCGATCGCGGACCTTAAGATAGCGCGCATGCGCGGCAAAGCCCCGCGCCGCAGGCGGCAGGCGCACCGCGACGATGAGATCACCCGGTTCGAGCGCCGATTCACGCTCGGGCGTATCGCCGGGCAGGCGATGCAATTCGTCGAGCGCGATCTCGCGCCGCCCGTTCCTGCCCTCAATCTCGACGATGGCGTCGAGCGCAACCAGCGGCACGCAGAAGTCGGACGGATGCGTGGCGATGCAGTTTTCGCTCCAGCCGAGCACGGCGTGGGTGCGGTTCTCGCCGTCGCGAGCGTCGCAGCCGCTGCCGGCCTCGCGCTTATTGCAGCGACTTGCGGTGTCGTAGAAATAGGCACAGCGCGTCCGTTGCAGTAGATTGCCGCCCGCGGTCGCGGCATTGCGCAGTTGCGCCGATGCGCCGGAGAGCAGCGCTTCGGCGACGGCCGGATAGGCCTTGGCAAAGTCTGCGTCATGCGCAAGATCGGCGTTGCTCACCAGTGCGCCGATGCGGATACCACCGTCGGCAAGGCGCTCGACCCGATCGAGTCCGTCGAGATGGGTAACGTCGACCAGACGATCCGGACGGCTGACGCCGCCCTTCATCAGATCGAGCAGATTGGTGCCGGCGGCGAGATAGACCGCGCCCGGCTGCGTCGCGGCCGCGACGGCTTCGGCGACCGTGGCCGGCCTGACGTAATCAAATTGCTTCATGCGGAGCGCCTCTGATTGGATTCGTCCATGCCGGCCTGCGCGTCGAGCACGGCATCGACGATACCGGCATAGGCGCCGCAGCGGCACAGATTGCCGCTCATGCATTCGCGAATGCGCTCGGGATCGTTGCCGGCCTGCGCCTCGCTCATCATGCCGATCGCGCTCATGATCTGGCCGGGCGTGCAGAAGCCGCACTGAAATCCATCATGGGCGATGAAGGCAGCCTGCACGGGGTGAAGCTGGTCGCCGCGCGCGATGCCTTCGATTGTGAGGACGTCGGCGCCGTCATGACTGATCGCGAGCGCGAGGCAGGAGTTGATGCGCTTGCCGTCGACGAGAATGGTGCAGGCGCCGCATTGGCCGCGGTCGCATCCCTTCTTGGTTCCGGTCAGATGGAGGCGCTCACGCAGGAGATCGAGCAGCGTGACGCGCGGATCGTCGAGGACGAAGTCGCGCCGCGCACCGTTCACGGTGAGGCTGATGGAGTGGTTCATACAAGGCTCCGATCAGATATGGACATGAGTCGTCGCGCAGCGCGCCACCGCCGTGGCCGCCGTCGACATGCGCCCCCCGAACATCATCCGGGGCAACGACTTCAGCGAAGATACGGAGGCAGCCTCCGCTTAACAAGGGCCGGCGGGAAATATTTGGAATTCGTCAAAAGCCCGTGCGCATCAACGCGATGCAGCCCCGTAAGGGTTCAATCTAACCAATTCGTGATCTACATTGCGTGGATGGACGACCACACCACCGACCAGACCCGCAAGCCCCGTGCCGATGCCGTGCGCAATCGCGAGCGCGTGCTCGAGGCGGCCAAGGCCGTGTTCAACGCGGGTGGTCCGGAGGCGAGCCTGGAGGCGGTGGCAAAACGCGCCGGCGTTGGCATCGGCACGCTCTATCGGCATTTCCCGACCCGCGAGGATTTGTTCGAGGCGGTGTACCGGCGCGAGGTCGAGCAGCTCAGCGAGCTCGCCGAGCAGTTGAAGAACGCCAGTGACCCGGTCGACGCGCTCAGGCGCTGGCTGCGCTCAGGAGTCGAATTCGTTGCCACCAAGAAGGGCATGGTGGCAGCCTTGGCACTCGCGGTGCAGAGCGGGTCGGAGTTGCATGCCTTTTCCTTTGAGCGCCTGACCAAGGCGATCGGCTCGCTGCTCGATCGCGCAGCCGCGGCCGGCGCGATGCGCGCGGACGTCAGTCCCGAGGACTTGCTGCGCGCGTTCTTTGGCATGTGCTACATGCACGACCAGCCCGGCTGGCAATGCTCGGTGCTGCGGATGCTCGACGTGTTCGTTGACGGTTTGCGGGTGCAGCCTGCCATGAAAGCCAAGGTCCGCGCGTCCGCCAAGCCTGCGAAGCCGGCTGCAAAGCGGAAGCGATAGCCCTCGAGATGTGCTAGGATCCGCGCCGCCGGGATTTCAACGCGGAGCTTGTCATGCGCATCGCCGCCTTGCTGGTCTTTCTCAGTGTCGCCTTCGGTCCCATCTCAGCGCGCGCCGACGATGTCGCGACGGCACAGAGTATCATCCGCGCCCAGGAGCAGGCATTCGGCCGCGACGACGCGCGCGGGGCCTATTCCTACGCCGCTCCTGCGATCCAGGAGATCTTCCCCGCGCCCGACATCTTCATGTCCATGGTGCAAAACGGCTACCCGCCGGTGTACCGGCACAAGAGCTTTGAATTTGGCGACAGCAAGAGCGAGGGCAGCCGGATTGCCCAGCACGTCCATATCATCGATGCCAATGGCGAGGCCTGGGAAGCGCTCTACACGCTCGAGCAGCAGGCAGACGGCAGCTACAAGATCACGGGTTGTTCGCTGCTGAAGGCGGGACAGGCAGTCTAGGTCGCAAAACCCGGACCGGTCCTGACTGCATTGATCCGCGAGCGGATCAGCAGCGTCAAGACGATGCCGATATTGAGCGCGTTCCACGCCACGCCGTTGGCGAACGCCGCGGCGTAGGAACCTGTCGCATCGAAGATGACGCCCGAGACCCAGCCGCCGAAGGACATGCCGAACACGGAGGCGAAGATCACGATGCCGACGCGGGTTGCGGCTTCGCTCGCCGGCATCGCCTCGCGCACGATGATGGCATAGCTCGGCACGATGCCGCCCTGGAACAGGCCGAACATCGCGGAGATCAAATAGAGCGAGGTCAGGCCGTCGAAGAACAGATAGAACACGAGTGCAAAGCCTTGCGCCACCGCACCGATCAGCAGTGTGGGGATGCCGCCGATCTTGTCGGCGAGGTAGCCGGAGCCGATCCGGCTGACGATGCCGCAGGCCATCATCAGCGACAGCATCTCGGCGCCGCGCGCCACGCCATATCCGAGATCGCCGCAATAGGCGACGATATGCACCTGCGGCATTGCCATGGCGACGCAGCAGGAAATGCTGGCGATCGAGAGCAGCACCGTCAGCGTGTTGGTCGAGAGCTTGAGGTCGACCCGCGGCGGCGCTGCATTGGCATGATCGTGAACCTTGTCGTCGCCCATCTGCGCGCGCAGGACCAGCACCAGGATGGTCATCAGGCTGACGCAGACGAGGCCGATGCCGATATGAGTGAAGCGCCAGCCGATCGTCTGCATGCCCGTGCTCACGAGCGGCGGCCACATCGTGCCGGCGACATAATTGCCGCTGGCGACGATCGTCACGGCCAGGCCGCGATAGCGCTCGAACCAGTGCGAGGCCTCCGCCATCAGCGGCGCAAAGGTCGCCGACGTGCCGAGCCCGATCAGGAAATACGCCGCCACGAACTGCCAGAGCTGGGTCGACAGACCCGCCAGCACATTGGCGACCCCGAGGAAGGCAATGCTGATCGCCATAGCCGCCACGATGCCGAAGCGGTCGGTGATCCTGCCGGCGATGACGCCGCCAAGCCCGAAACCGAACATCATCAGGGTGAAAGCCAGCGACACCGCGCCGCGCGTGGCGGAGAATTCGGCCTGCACCGCGGGAATCATGACGACGATCGCCCACATGCCGACGCCGCCGATCGAGCCGATCAGAAGCGCAATGACGAGGCGCATCCAGGCCTGACGCGAATCAGGGGTGAATGCTTCGGGTGTTTGTCCAGACTGATTTGGTGCGTGCACGGGCGGGACCATGGCCCGCGGATCACCACAGGGTCAACCATTGTGGCGCGATATTGGGCATGCACGGTGCACTGCGGTAAGATGGAGCTTGGCGAACGCGCGTTTTGTCATTATTTTGCAAATCAGCGCATGCAACACGGCGGCGCGGAGAGCATGTCGGCGGAATGTTGCTGCGATTGACACGATCGATGCGGATCAAGGTGGGGCGCTTCATTGCCTTCGCCTATCTGTTCTGCGTGATCGCGCCGGCCGCAAGCCTCGCCTGGGGTAGCGCTCCAGCACCGTGCCTCGACGACGCGCTCCTCGCCGATCGCGTGCCGGTGCATCACCAGATGCAGGCCAGCCACACGCATGACGGCGCTTCGCATGACCACGCCGGGCCGCATGCGCATCACCAGGCCGCCGCGCAGGACGCGCCCCCCACCCCTCATCATCACGGCGGCAAGGGTACGGCGGGACCGTGCTGCGCGATGATGTGCGTGAGCGCGCTGCCGGCCGACCTGCCCAGCGTCGCAAAGTCGCTTCAGCCGGTTTCCGCCTGCTCGCCCGAGATCGTGGCCAGCCTGCACAGCGCGGCGCCGCCCCTGCACTACCGCCCTCCGATCGCCTGATCTGACGCGCGACGACGTCAGGCCGAGCGCGCATCCGCGCGCGCGCACCTGTGGTCTCCAGACAGATCAGGGATGACTCATGCTTACGCTTTCCGGGGCGAAGTCCGCCGCTGCATCCGCGGCGCGGGGACGACACTTTCGATTCAATTGGCCGCTGCTGGCCGCGACGGCCTTGGCGTTGTCCGGCTGCATGCCGGCAACGATACAAGTCGCTGGCGCTGATCCTGCCGATCCCGCGGCCAAGATCGCGCGCGCCGGCTATCGTTCGACGATTGCGCCCTACACCAGCCTGCGGCCCGCGACGCCGGCACCATGGCGCGAGCGCAACGAGAGCGTCGCGCCGCAGCTCAAGCAAGACCGGTAGGAGCGCGCCATGACACATCGTCTCGCGCTAAGCCTGCTCGGTCTCACCTCGTTTGGACTTGCAGGCTGCGCCGCCTTCTCGCCCGACAGCGGCATGAAGGCCGTCTCGGAACTGACGAGCCAGACCATCAACAAGGATGTCGCCTTTGTGCGAACAACCGAAGGAGCCGGCGCGGTCGACGCGCGCGTTCGCCAGCTGCTGTCGCGAACACTCAGCATCGAGACCGCCGTGCAGATCGCACTGCTCAACAACAAGGGGCTTCAGGCCGCTTATAACGAGCTGGCGCTGGCCGAGACCGATCTCGTCGAGCAGAGCCTGCCGCCCAATCCCGTGTTCTCGGTCTCCCGGATCTCGGGCAACGGCGCCAGCGAAATCGAGCGTCAAATTGTCGGCGACATCCTCGCGCTCGCCACCCTGCCGTTCCGCTCGGAAATCGCCCGCGACCGTTTCCGCCAGGCGCAATTGCGCGCAAGCCTGGCGACGTTGCGGCTTGCCGCCGATGTCCGCCGCGCTTATTGGCGCGCCGTTGGCGGCAACGAGATGGTGGCGTTGCTGACGGATGCGAAGGCGACGGCGGAATCAACCGCGCAGCTCGCGGTCAAGCTCGGCGAAACTGGCTCGATCAACAAGCTCGATCAGGCCCGAGAACAGGTGTTTTACGCCGAAACCACCGCCGACCTCGCCACCGCGCGACAGACGGCGACGAGCGCGCGCGAAAAGCTGGCGCGCCTGATGGGGCTGTGGGACGGCGGGCTCGACTTCCGGCTGCCCAATCAACTGCCGCCGCTGCCGCGCCGGCCGCAGGCTTTGCCGTCGATCGAAGCCGACGCGGTCGCCCATCGCATCGACCTGCAGATCGCGCGGCTCGAGCTGAGCGCGCTCGCAAAGTCGCTGAACCTCACGGAGGCGACGCGCTTCGTGACACTGCTCGATCTCGCCGGCATCTCCCGCCGCACCCGGGATCCGGAAGGCGCGCCGTTCCGCGAGCGCGGCTTCGACGTGCAGTTTCAGATCCCGATCTTCGACGGCGGAGAAGTGCGGGTGCGGCAGGCGGCGGAGACCTACAATTTCGCCTTCAACCGGCTGACCGAACGCGCCGTGAATGTACGCTCCGAGGCGCGCGATGCTTATCGGGTCTATCGCTCCGGCTACGACATCGCCAGCCACTATCAGCGCGAGATCATCCCCTTGCGAAAAATCATCACCGAGGAGATGCAGCTCCGCTTCTCCAGCATGCAGGTCGATATCTTCGCGCTGCTCACCGAGGCGCGGCAGCGGCTCGCGTCGCTGCGCGGTGCAATCGATGCCAGGCAAAGATTTTTCCTTGCCCAATCCGACTTGCAGACCGCCGTCAATGGCGGCGGCGCGCCTGCTGACGGCGACAATTCAACCACTCTCGCCGCGGCAGCGCCTGCCGATGGCGGTCACTGACATGGAGGCCAACATGTTTTCCCGCCGAGGATTTTTGGGTAGCGCCGCGCTCGCCGGCGCATCCGTCGTCAGCGGCCGCGCCCAGGCCGCCTCGATTCCGGAAGCCCCGCACATGGACAAGGTCGTGATGAAGCCGCCGCTGCACCCCGTCAGCGGGCCGGACTATCGACCCGTCGTCACGCTGAACGGCTGGTCGCTGCCGTTCCGGATGAACGGCGACTGGAAGGAATTCCATCTCGTTGCCGAGCCCGTGGTGCGCGAATTCGCCGAGGGCATGAAGGTGAATTTGTGGGGCTATAACGGCCAGTCACCGGGCCCGACGATCGAGGCCGTCGAGGGCGACAAGGTCCGCATCTTCGTGACCAACAGGCTGCCCGAATACACCACCGTGCACTGGCACGGCATGATCATTCCCAGCGGCATGGACGGTGTCGGCGGACTTACCCAGCCGCACATCCAGCCGGGAAAAACCTTCGTCTACGAGTTCGAGATGAGGAAGAGCGGGACCTTCATGTACCATCCGCATTCGGACGAGATGGTGCAGATGGCGATGGGCATGATGGGCATGGTCGTCGTGCATCCGCGCGACCCGAGCTTTCGGGCCGTGGACCGCGACTTCGTCTTCGTCATGAGCACCTATCGCGTCGATCCCGGCACTTATCTGCCGAAGGTCAACGAGATGACCGACTTCAACATGTGGACCTGGAATGCGCGGGTGTTTCCCGGCATCGATCCGCTGCCGGTCAGGCTCGGCGACAAGGTGCGCGTGCGCATCGGCAATCTCAGCATGACCAACCATCCGATCCATTTGCACGGCCACAGCTTTGCGGTGACCTGCACCGACGGCGGCTGGATTCCGGAGAGCGCGCAATATCCGGAGACGACGACGGACGTACCGGTCGGCGCTGTCAGGGTGTTCGACGTGCTCGCCGACAACCCCGGCGACTGGGCGTTCCACTGCCACAAGTCGCATCACACCATGAATGCGATGGGACACGACATGCGCAATATGATCGGGGTGTCGCGCAAGGATCTCGCCAAGGCGGTCGGCAAGCTCGCGCCTGACGGCATGGCGATGGGCTCGACCGGCATGGCGATGGGCAACATGGAGATGCCCGCGCCCGACAACACGCTGCCGATGATGACCGGCACCGGTCAGTTCGGCCCGATCGAGATGGGCGGCATGTTCACGGTGATGAAGATCCGCGAAGGCCTCGCGCGGGACGATTATCGCGATCCCGGCCCCTACCAATTCCCGCAGGGCACCGTCGCCTACGAGGTCACGCCGCCGGCCCCGGAGCCCGTGCGGCAACAACCAGGCGGACCGCCGATGAAGAACATGAAGATGTGAGCGTTTCGATGAACCACCACCAACTGGAGCTACCAATGAAGACGACGATCAAGCTCGGTCTCGCGCTGGCCGCGCTTTCCACCGCGCCGGCCTTGGCCCACGACCAGCACGGGCACGGCACCTTTTCGGCCGGCGAGCCCGGCGATCCCAAAAAGCCCGCGCGCACCATCGAGATCCTGCTGAACGAGATGGACTATGCCCCCGCCAGGATCGAGGTCAAACGCGGCGAGCAGATTCGCTTCGTGCTGCGCAATGTCGGTAAGGAGGACCATGAATTCCTGCTCGCCACCACAAAGGAGAATCTCGCGCATGCGGTGGAGATGAAGAAGCACCCGCACATGGAGCATGACGATCCCAACGGGGTCAGGCTCGCGCCGAGCAAGACAGCCGAGATCCTCTGGAAGTTCAGCAAGGCCGGCACGTTCGAATTTTCCTGCCTGATTCCCGACCACCGCGACTACGGCATGGTCGGCCACGTCACCGTGAAGTAACGCAAGGGAGGCTCCCATGGACCGCATCATCCGTATCGCCGCCGCGCTGGCGCTGGCCGTCGGCCTTGCCACAGGTGCCCTGGCAGCCCAGGGCGCCGCGATCAGCGGCGAGGTCAAGAAGATCGACGAGGGCGCCGGCAAGATCACGCTCAAGCACGGGCCCGCGAAGAACCTCGGCATGGATGAACCCATGACCATGATCTACCGCGTCAAGGACCCGGCCGTGCTCAAGCAGGTGAAGGTCGGCGACAAGGTGACTTTCGAAGCCGAAGAGGCGACTTCGGGCTATACGGTGACCCGGATGGAGAAGGCGAAGTAGGGCCACTTCCTCCGTCCGCCGATATCGGCCCCAGACGCTTCCACAAATCATGGCCGGGCTCGTCCCGGCCATCCACGCCTTCGGCGGGACAAGCCGGGCATGACGACTGCTTGCCTGCCAGATGGCCGAAATACCCCGGTCAGCCCCCATGCCGCACCCTTTATTAACCCTTTGCTAACCATACACCCGGCAAGAATTGCCCAGTGGAGTCGAGTGTCGTCAGCCGCGTAGAACGGGAGCTCCCGTGGACGCCAGTGCGGTGCCTCACTTTCGGAACGGCGGCCCCTCGGCCGCCGCGCAGACATTTGGGGCGCGCGGACGGCAGTCGCGCGGAGGGGCAGCTACCATGGTCGACGTCACCGCAGGACAGGGCGTAGGCAGCACGAACGCCGGTTTCCCGACCCTTGCCGAAGTCGGCAACATCCTCAAGCGCGGCGATATCGCGCTCGCGCTCGGCGTTCTCACCATCCTGGTGGTGCTGATCCTTCCGCTGCCTGCGATAGTGCTGGACCTGTTCCTGGCGATTTCGATCACACTCTCGATCCTGATCCTGATGACGTCGCTGTTCATCCAGGCGCCGCTGGAATTCTCCGCTTTTCCGACCGTTCTGCTGATCTCGACCATGCTGCGGCTGTCGCTCAACATGGCCTCGACCCGCCTGATCCTGTCGCACGGGCACGAGGGCACGGATGCCGCCGGTCATGTCATCGAAGCCTTCGGCAGCTTCGTGATGGGCGGCAATTTCGTCATCGGTATCATCGTCTTCGCCATCCTGATCATCGTCAACTTCGTCGTCATCACCAAGGGTTCGGGCCGTATCGCCGAAGTCGCGGCACGCTTCCACCTCGACGCCATGCCCGGCAAGCAGATGGCGATCGACGCCGACCTCTCCGCCGGCCTGATCGACGAGACGGTCGCCAAGCAGCGGCGGAAGGATCTGGAGGACGAGAGCGGCTTCTTCGGCGCCATGGACGGTGCCTCCAAATTCGTCCGCGGCGATGCCATCGCCGGCCTCCTGATCGTCTTCATCAACGTCGTCGGCGGCATGATCATCGGCGTGGCGCAGCAGGGTCTGTCCTTTGCCGATGCCGGCCGCAGCTACACGCTGCTGACCGTCGGTGACGGCCTCGTCACCCAGGTGCCGGCGCTGATCGTTTCGACCGCGGCCGGCCTGCTCGTCTCCAAGGCCGGCGTGTCCGGCGCCGCCGACAAGGCGTTGATGAAGCAGTTCTCCGGATATCCGCAGGCGCTCGCAATGTCCGCGGCGGTCATGCTGGTGCTGGCGGCCCTGCCGGGCATCCCGACCCTTCCCTTCCTGGCGCTCGGCTCCGGCGCCGGTGCGCTCGCCTGGCACGCCCGCAACCGCAACCGGGCGACTGCCAGGGCTGAGGAAGTCGCGAAGACCGCACCTGCGCCGGGAACGCCGGGCGCAGCCGGCTCCGCTGCGGCGGAGGAGCCGATCTCCGCGGCGTTGAAGATCGACGATCTCAAGATCGAGCTCGGCTATGCCCTGCTGCCGCTGGTCAATGGCCCCGACGGCACCGACCGCCTCACCGAGCAGATCAAGGCGCTTCGCCGCTCGCTCGCGATCGAGATGGGTTTTGTGATGCCCGCCGTGCGCATCCTCGACAACGTCCAGCTCGAAGCCAACACCTACATCATCAAGATCAAAGAGGTCGACGCCGGCACCGGCAAGATCTGGCCGAACCAGTTCATGGTCATGGACCCCGGCGGCAGCCAGGTGCAGGTGCCCGGCATCCACACCACCGAGCCGACCTTCGGCCTGCCCGCAACCTGGGTCGATGCCAGCCTCAAGGAGGAGGCCTCGCTCAAGGGCTATACCGTCGTCGACGCCGCGACCGTGCTCTCGACCCACCTCACCGAGCTGCTCAAGGCCAACATGTCGGACCTGCTCTCCTATGGCGAGGTGCAGAAGCTGCTCAAGGAGCTGCCGAAGGAGCAGGGCGAGCTGGTCAAGGACATCGTGCCCGGACAGGTCACCGTCTCCGGCATCCAGCGCGTGCTGCAGCTGCTGCTCGCCGAGCGCATCTCGATCCGCGACCTCTCGACCATCCTCGAAGGCATCGCCGACTCGCTCGCCTTCTCGCGCAATCCGGCCACCATGGTCGAGCACGTCCGCGCCCGCCTGGCGCGGCAGATCTGTGCGCAGAACACCTCTTACAGCGGCTACCTGCCGCTGATCGCGCTGTCGGCCCGTTGGGAACAAGCCTTCGCCGAATCCATTATCGGCCAAGGCGAGGAGCGCAGCCTCGCGATGCAGCCCTCGAAGCTGTCGGAGTTCATGACCGGCGTGCGCGACGCCTTCGAGCGCGCGGCGCGTGAAGGCGAGGCCCCGGTGCTGGTCACCTCTGCGGCAATTCGTCCCTTCGTGCGTTCCCTGGTCGAGCGGTTCCGGGCCCAGACGACCGTGCTGTCGCAGGCTGAAATCCACCCCAGGGCGAGGTTGAAAACGGTCGGAAGCATCTGATTTGCCTTAAGAAGCCGTGTGTTTTTTGGCCACAGGCAAATGGTTTTTCAGGTTTTGGCGCCTTGCCGATCGACGGCGGGCAAGGCGCTTGGCAGACACATTACAGCTTTGAAATAATTGCTAAATTGCACGATCGAGGGTCGTTTCTGATCGCGGCTTCTCACGTCCTGTCACGCCCTTGTGATCGCCTCTTGGGAACGAATCCCCCCAATACTAGGTTGTTAGGCACCGGAAGCATGAACCTGTCCAAGCACGCAGGCGACTACTTCGGGTAGATGGCGGCAGGAGCCTTCCATGAACCACTCGATTTACAGCGCAGATCGCTCGACCCACCTCAAGATCGTGGTTGTCGCGCTCGTTGCCGGCATCACGGTGGCGGGTCTCGGGATCACCGCGCGTACGAGTTCAGATGAAGGCCTGACCCAGACCGCTCGCGTCATGAAGGCGGGCAAGCCGATCGCTATCACCAGCTCGAACGTTTCCCTCGTTCGCTAAGGAGATTTGAGTTTCAGGAATTCACGCGGCTCTTTATCAGCCCCCCAAAGTCGCCACGTGGATATGTAGACGACCCCAACCCCAAGTCGACTACAGAAAGCGCCCGCCCCCCACGGGCGCTTTCTCATGTCTGGGGTATGTCGTCACCGTGAGCGCACGCGCGTGCAGCTGCGTCATTGCGAGGAGCTCTTGCGACGAAGCAATCCAGAATCCCTCCGCAGAGACATTCTGGATTGCTTCGTTACGCTCGCAATGACGATGGAAAACGTACCGCCGTCATCCCGCAACAGGCACGGATACTACCGCGCCCCATACGTCGGCGGCGGCGCCTGCACGGTTGGGACTGCCGCAGCGAATAGCTCGTCCTTGCTGCCCGACAACGGCGGATAGATGCGCTTGCGGTTGATCGTCTGCTTGGTTGCCTTCGCGGCCGCGCCGGTGGCGCGGACTTCGCGGTCCCACCCTTCCGTGTAGAGCGCGCCCCAGCCGCCGAGATCGAGCACGGTCACGTACCAGTCGATCCGCAGCGGCAGCATCGGCAGGCCCGCGAGATCGGCGACCACATTGTGGCCGGCGAAGCGGCCCATGGGACGCGCGAACTGGCAGGACATCACGGTTGGATGCAAGCCGTCGACCACGCTCGAGGCGACGTCGCCGGCCGCGAACACGCCGCCGACATCCGCGACCCGCATCATGGGATCGACCAGAAGCCGCCCAAGGCGATCGCGTGCGTCCGGGAAGCTCGCCGCCAAGGGGCTCGCGCGCATCCCGGCACACCAGATCACCGTCCGTGTCGGAATGAACTCGCCCGAGCTCAGGCGCAGGCCGGCGGCCTCGACGGAGACGACGCGGACGCCAAGCCGTGTCTCGACGTCGAGCGCGGCCAACGCCGTATCAATGACGGGACGTGCATGTGCGCCGATCGTGGCGCCCACCGCAGGATTGGGATCGACCAGGATGACGCGGCGGCTCCCCGTGATGCCGGCGCGCGCCAGCCTGTCGGGCATCTCGGCCGCGACCTCGATGCCGGTGAAGCCGGCGCCGACCACGACGATCGTCGAGCGCCCCGGCGAAGGCGCGCTGCGTCCGAGCGAATTGAGATGATCCTCGAGGCGGAGCGCTGCTGCATAAGTGTCGACATCGAAAGCATGCTCGGCAAGGCCGGGAATGTCCGGACGCATCACTTCGCTGCCGAGCGCCAGCACCAGCCGGTCATAAGCCAGCGTCTCGTCGCCGCCATCCGTCACCAGCGAAATCTCGCGCCGTACCGGATCGATGGCTTCGACCTCGCCGATCCCTTGACTGACGCCGATCGGATCGAGCAGTTGCGGCAGCGGAAGCGCGACCTCGCTGAGGTCGGCCTCGTAATTGCGGACGCGGATGTTGTGATAGGGATTGCGATCGATGACACGAATCTCGATGTCACCGCCGGCCGCGCCGATCTCCTCGCGCTTGCGTGCGGCACCGATGGCCGCCCACAGACCTGCAAACCCGGCGCCGAGCACGACGATACGCGCCATGTCCGTTGACTGCATTTCCCAAGAGAGCGACGACGAAGCGACGAACGATCAGGCGGTCTGACCGCGCAGACAGATATAACTCATCCAGCCCGGCGGACCAACTGCGGTGGCACCGGCGCGCCGCACAAATTCTCGGCGCGGCTCAGGCCTCGCGCAGTTCCGACGGCGTCGCGGCAAAGCGCTTGCGGAAGGCGCGGTTGAAATAGGACAGATCGGAGAAGCCTGACGAATGCGCGATGTCGCTGATCTTGCGGGTCCTGGCGCGGGGATCACTGAGCAGCTTGCGCGCCTGCAGCAGTCGCTGTTCCAGCACGAACTCGGTGAAGGTCGTTCCGGCCTGCTCGAACAGACGCTGTGCCTGGCGCGGGCTCAAGCCGGAGCGCGTGGCAATCTCGGACAGGCAGAGATCGTTGCGGCCAAGCGCAGCCATCACGTCGGCGCGCATGAGATCGAGACGGGCCGCCGCATGACCTCGCCCGCGCGCGAGACTTGCATGTTCGGCGTCGGTGCCGAGCAGGAGGCCGACGAGATCGACCATGTGCTGCGCGGTGAGGCGCTGGCCGACGGCGTCGAGATGCGGCGCATGATGGGCGGCAAGGGAGTGGTAGCGCAAGATGGTCTCGGCAACCGCGCCGTCCGAGAGCACTTGCGACAGCTTGTCCTCGGCACGCGGATTGATGTCGAGCAGCGCGCGGCGCGGCATGCGGATGGTGGTGAAGCGATCTTCCTCGGTGTGGCCGACGGTGCCGGTGATGCCCATGTCGAC
The DNA here is from genome assembly GCF_023073515.1 of Bradyrhizobium sp. 17. Classification (NCBI taxonomy): domain Bacteria; kingdom Pseudomonadati; phylum Pseudomonadota; class Alphaproteobacteria; order Hyphomicrobiales; family Nitrobacteraceae; genus Bradyrhizobium; species Bradyrhizobium sp. 17. The sequence continues at coordinate 149,495 of NZ_JADPJQ010000080.1, forward strand.
GAGCACCATTTGCGCGGGCGCAAGCTCCACGGCATGGCCGTTCTGCCCGACGCGGACGAGGCCCGCATGCGCGGCGATCAGGACGAGATCGTCGCTGCCGTCGGCAAGATGGCTCTGGGTGCGTGAATATTGCGCGGAGGCGCCTTCGGGAATGGCGAGCGCGATATTGTCGACCACGCTGACCTGGAGCCGGCAATCGATGCTATCGCCTCGGCTCGGCCCAATATCGAGGCCGCAGGCCCCGAAAGTCCGCTCGCGCCAATGCTCGAAGGCCGGGCCGTGTGGCAGCCCCGCATATTGGTGAATGAAGATGCCCGACGTTTTCGCTGCATCCATCTGATTTCTCGCCCCTCTCCGGCACCATGATTGGGGGGCGCCGACTGCAAATTCCGGGCATTTGACGCCGCGAAGCGCGGAGAGGTTCAAATCGAGGGCGGATTCGGCGGAATTTGTCGGAAGACGACGGCGGGACGGACCTTGGCGACAGAACCGATCAGGCATTGCCACCACGATGTTGAAGCGTCCAATGCCCCCGGTGTCGTCCTGGACAAGCGAACAGAGCGAGCGCCGATCCAGGACCCATTACCCCGAGATTGAGTGGTTGCTCACCCGTGTTGCCAGCGCTCACTCTTGCAATAAGCTCTTGGGGCAATGGGTCCTGGCTTTCGCCAGGACGACAATGGAAACCTACTTCTTCGCGGGCGCCTGCGGCTGTGACGGCGGCACGGTTTCGATCAGCTTGCCGGAAAACACTGGCGCCGAGGTCGGCTGGCCGTTGGGCGAACCGCCCGCCTGCTCGAGCGTGACGGCGTAGGTCGCGCCGTTGACGACGTCGGCATCGTACGAGCCGAGCACCGGTCGTGCGGTGAAATCGCCGGCGCCGATCACGCCGAGCGAACGCGGACGCGGCAGCTTGTCGGAGATCAGCCAGAGCTCGAAACTCTTGCCGGGCTCCGGTGTCGCGCCCACTTTACGCACCGTAAAGTTCTTGGTCGCGCCGTCGATGGTGAGGATGAAGGCGGGACCTCCGCCCTGGCCCTGCAACAGGGCGACATATTGCGACGACGCCGGGAGCGGCGCCGGTGTCTTCACCTCGACGGTCTGGATGCGCGGTGCCGGTCGCAGGCCGCCCGGCAGCGCGTCGGGCAGGAAGATCTGAAGCGACAGCGTCACGAGCAGCGCGGCCGCGAGCGCGCCGACGGCGGATGCGATGGTGCGCCAGCGCTTCGCGCGGCCCTCGAGCCGGATCACGTTGCTGTTGTCGGCAACCGGCGGCGGTGGCGCACGCGCGACCTCCGGGTCCGGCGCGTGGACCTGCGGCATGAATATCGGCACGACGTCGGGAATCGCATCGGTCTCAAGTCGCGCCGCGGCAGGCTGCTCCGCTTCAGGAGGCTGCGGCGCCGGCTGCATATTCTCCGACGGCACCTGCGGAGGCACGGTCTCGGGCGAGGAATATTCCGGCACAGGTGGCGGCGGCGCTGCGTCCGGCAGTGCTGGCGGATCCTGCGCAAAGCCCGTCCGCGCGAGCTCGGACCTGATGTTCTCCCACACGATCGGACGCGGCTCGATCGAGCCGACCATCTGGTTGAGGACGCCGAGCCGGAATGCCCACGCCTGCACGACATCGGCGAACGCCTTGTCCACCGCCATCATTGTCTCGACCTGCGCGCGCTCGCCGGCGTCGAGCGTGCCGAGCGCATATTCCGCGGCGAGCGCGATATGGTCCTCCGTATAGGCCATCACTTGCGGTCCAGACCCACCCTCACCGTATGAGCTCCCGTAGCCCGAATCTCATAGCCCGAGACATTCGCGAATATCCATCATGCTGCGCCGAAGCCACGTCTTCACCGTGTTGACGGGCGCCGCGAATTTCTCCGCCAATTGCTCGCGGCTCCAGCCGTTGTAATAGGCGAGAAGCACGAGCCTCTGACGGTCCGGCTCGAGCCGGCCGATACATTCCAGCAGCCGCTTCAATTCCTCGGTCATCTCCCTCCGCGCCAGCGGATCGGGGCTGTCGCTTGCGACTTCCATCGCCTGGGGCTCTTCCTCGATGGAGACTTCCGTCTTCTTGCGCACGATGTCGATGGCGCGGTTGCGCGCGATCGACGCCATCCATGTGATCGGCGACGCGAGAGCGGGATTGAACTGGCCGGCGCTGTTCCAGATCTTGACGTAGGTCTCCTGAATGACCTCCTCTGCGAGATCCTGTCGGCGCAAGATACGGAGCACGACGCCATAGAGTTTCGCGCGCGTGGCGACGTAGAGGCGCTCGAACGCGGCCTGATCGCCCTGCGCCATCGCCCCAATCAGCCCGACCAGCTCTGCTGGCGTCAGCATTCAGCCCCCCAATGCGCGGCCCGTCGCATTCCGCGCAGGCGCTGGCACTCCGCCACCATAGCGCCCGACAAAGCCGACCACCAAGGGGGCGCGGCGCCACACTGTGGACAGGGCATGCGAAAACCCGGACCTTGGGGTCCGGGTTCTGCAAATTCTCGCAGGTCTGGCGGCTAGCGTCTCAGGCGACGGCGCCCATGCGGGCACGCATCAGGCCGATGCTGTCGAGATCGGCCTGCTCGCGGGCGTTTTCCTCGGCGCGTTCGCGGGCCTGATCGCGCTCGTCAAGGAGCTCGACCTTCTTCAGCTCCTCGAAGGCTTCGGCCAGCGCAGCCTTGGCTTCGTCGAGCTGGCCCTTCAGCTCGTCGGCCGAGCGGGTCAGGTTCTCGCGACGCTGGATGGCAGCCTTGGCGTAGGTCGGATAGGCGAAGTGCGAGGGATCGTTGATCCCGGCGCGCTCCTGCTCGGTCGAGATCTCGCGTTCAAGATCGGTCGACATCCGCTGGAAGTCGGCGATCATGGTCTCGATCTGGGTGACCCGGCGGCGCTTCTCGTCGACCTGAAATTTCTTCAGGCGGATGAGTGTATCACGTGACTTCATCGACTCGTACTCCCCAGAAGTCCCTTGGCTGCACGTGGGACAACACCGGTCTCCCCACAGGCCCGACGGGGGCCAAGACCGGCTCTACTACTCTGTGGGATGGGATGATGACGGGACAAAGTTAGCGTTCCGTTTCCAAATCACCAAGGATTTGCGCCAACTGGCGGTAGCCGTCCGCCAGGGATGCATTTTCGTCCTTGCGCTGGCGCAGGAAGGCCTCCAGCGGCTCGTGCAGGCGGATCGCCTCGTCGACCTCGGGGCTGGAGCCGGCGCGGTAGGCGCCCAGACGGATCAATTCTTCCATGTCGGCATAGGTCGCCATCACCGCCCGCGCCTTCTGGATGGTCGGCCAGAACTGCGGGTCGGCCGATTTCGGCATGGTGCGGGAGACGGATTTGAGGATGTTGATGGCGGGGTAGCGGCCGCGCTCGGCGATCGAGCGCTGCATCACGATGTGGCCGTCGAGGATGCCGCGGACGGCATCCGCAATCGGCTCGTTGTGGTCGTCGCCATCGACCAGCACCGTGAAGATGGCGGTGATGGCGCCCTCTCCGAGACCCGGACCCGCGCGCTCCAGAAGCTTCGGCAGCTCAGTGAACACGGTCGGCGTGTAGCCCTTGGCGGTCGGCGGCTCGCCCGCGGACAGGCCGATCTCGCGCTGGGCCATGGCAAAGCGCGTCACCGAATCCATCAGGCAAAGGACGTCCTGCTCCTCGTCGCGAAAATATTCGGCAATCGCAAGCGTCAGATACGCGGCCTGGCGGCGCATCAGCGCCGGCTCGTCGGAGGTCGCGACCACGACCACGGAACGGGCCAGGCCCTCCTCGCCAAGGTCGTCCTGCAAGAATTCCTGCACCTCGCGGCCGCGTTCGCCGATCAGCCCGATGACGCTGACGGCGGCATCGACGTTGCGCGCAAGCATCGACAGCAGCACCGACTTGCCGACGCCGGAGCCTGCGAAGATGCCCATGCGCTGGCCGCGGCAACAGGTCAGAAAGGTGTTCATCGCGCGCACGCCGAGATCGAGCGGCGCGCCGACGCGCTTGCGCGAGTGCGCCGGCGGCGGCGAATTGCGGTACGGCATCGGCGCCGGGCCCTGCGGCAGCGGCCCCTTGCCGTCGATCGGCTCCCCCAGCGCATTGACGACGCGGCCGAGCCAGGCCGCGCAAGGCCGCACCTGATTTGCGGCATTGGCGATGACGGCCTTGCAGCCGCGCCGTACGCCGTCCAGACCGGCGAACGGCATCACGACGGCGTTGTTGCCGGAGAAGCCGATCACCTCGCAGGGGATGGAACGGTTGCCGCCGGTCTCGATCACGAGCCGCGCGCCGACCGACATCGCATGGATCGGACCGGCGACCTCGACCATCAGGCCGCGCACGCCGACCACACGGCCATAAATATTGATGCCGTCAATGTCGCCGATCTGTTCGGCAAGAGCCTTCACAAGAGGGCCTTCATGAGGGTGATCGCCTTCATAATCCGGGGTTTCGTGGCGAGAACCTTAAGTTTCGCCATATTTCTGAACGGCGCTTAACTTCGTGTTTACCCGCATCGTTAATCATTGCGTCACTGTCTTTGTGACTGAGCGTGGCTCCCCTTCAGAAGAAGGCTGAGTCGCGAGAGTCGGTTAGGCCCGTCTCTTAAAGTGGAACTTGAACGCAACCGGATAACGAAAGCTGCTTCGCACACAAGACCTTAGGGCGATTCGACGAAAATTGCATCTACAGGGCTTGCGTTCCAGAATCAGAATTTGTTAACCATCTGTTGTCAGGATCCGAATCAGTTGTTCAAAGGCGTTTTGTTGTGTGCCGCGAATGCGGCCGACCTGACGCCCAGGAGCGGCGACTATGGGGAACTGGCATGCGCGTTTTGCTGATTGAAGATGACAGCGCCGTCGCGCAGTCGATCGAGCTGATGTTGAAGTCTGAGAGCTTCAACGTCTACACGACCGATTTGGGGGAAGAAGGCGTCGATCTCGGTAAATTATACGATTACGACATTATCCTTCTCGACCTCAACCTGCCCGACATGTCCGGCTACGACGTGCTCAAGCAGCTTCGGGTCTCCAAGATCAAGACACCCATTCTGATCCTCTCCGGCCTCGCCGGCATCGAGGACAAGGTCAAGGGTCTCGGCGTCGGCGCCGACGACTACATGACCAAGCCCTTCCACAAGGACGAGCTGGTTGCCCGCATCCACGCGATCGTGCGCCGCTCCAAGGGCCATGCCCAGTCGGTGATCCAGACCGGCGACCTCGTCGTCAACCTCGACACCAAGACCGTGGAAGTCGGCGGTCAGCGCGTGCATCTGACCGGCAAGGAATACCAGATGCTGGAGCTGCTCTCGCTCCGCAAGGGCACGACCCTCACCAAGGAAATGTTCCTCAACCACCTCTATGGCGGCATGGACGAGCCCGAGCTGAAGATCATCGACGTCTTCATCTGCAAGCTCCGCAAGAAGCTCGCCAATGCCTCCGAAGGCCGCAACTTCATCGAGACCGTGTGGGGCCGCGGCTACGTGCTGCGCGAGCCGCACGAGGTCGAAGAGCGCATCCCCGCCTGATCCTGGGTTTTACCCGCGAGCCCTTCGGGGCTTGCTCCTCCCAGCCTGGACCCCGCCGCAAATGGCGGGGTTTTGTTTTTTGGGGACGCGAACGGGGCCTCATCGTCCTTGCGCCGTTGAACCGCTATCCTTCCCCCGCCGACGAATGGTCGCTGCACGATGGGGGAACGATGATCCTGCAATCACTGGCCGGCCTGCCCGCCTTCCTGGTCTATTTCTGCACCGGGCTGATCGCGATCGTGGCGTACCTGTTCGTCTACACCCGCATCACGACGCATAACGAATTCCAGCTGATCCGCGACAACGATCCGGCTGCGGCGATCGCACTCGGCCTCAGCCTGCTCGGCTTCGTGGCGCCGCTGGTCAGCGCGATCGCGCATTCGGCCAATGTGCTGGACTGCCTGATCTGGGCGATGATCGCGCTGATCGTCCAGATCGTCGTGTTCTTCCTGGTGAGAGTGCCGGTGCCGAACCTGTCGGCGCGGATTGCCGCCGGCGAACTTGCAGCTGCCATCTGGCTCGGGCTGTCCTCGCTCGCCGCAGGCCTGCTCAACGCCGCCTGCATGATCTACTGACATGGCCGGCAAGCCCTCCAAAAAGGAGTTCGGCAAGCGCCGGCCGGCGGCCGGACCGCCGCCTGCACAACAGCCGGTGAAGCGCTCCGGCCATGTCGCGCTGCTGGTGATGGGCACGATCGCGGTCGGCACCACCGCCTACACACTGATGCCGCGGCAGAATTGCGAGCCCTCCCCTGCCGGCATGGACCCGGCGGTGCAAGCGAGCACCTCGTGCAGCAGCAGCCGCAGCTCCTCCAGCGGCGGCGGCAGTTCGTCGCGATCGAGTTTCTTCAGCAGCGACTCCTCGAGCCATTCCTCGTCCGGAACGTCGTCCGATTCAGGCTCCGGCGGCGTGAGCCGCGGCGGCTTCGGCTCGTTTGGCCATGGCTTCTCCGGCGGCGGCTGACCCATGCAACGCATCGTCTGCCCCGAGCGCGACGACTGGCGGCAGACCGCCGAACAATGCGGCTTCGCCTTCCACACCATCGACGGTGAGCGCTATTGGGACGAACGCGCCTATTACGCCTTCACGCTCGACGAGATCGAGCGTGGCATCGAGGCGCCGACCGGCGAGATCGACGCGATGTGCCTGGAGCTCGCCGGCCGCGTGATCGGCGACGAGCGCCATCTGCAGCGCTTGAAGATACCGGAGGCGTTCTGGAGCCTGATCGCCGAGAGCTGGGCACGAGACGACCGCAGCCTCTATGGCCGGCTCGATCTGAAATTCGACGGCAAGGGACCGGCAAAGCTGCTCGAATACAACGCGGATACGCCGACCTCGATTTTCGAAGCCGCGGTCTTTCAATGGACCTGGCTCGAACAGGCGATCGAACGGCGCATCATCCCGTCGCGGGCCGACCAGTTCAACTCCATCCACGAACGATTGATCGAAGCCTGGAAGCAGATTGCCGCTACCCGCCACGTCCATCTCACCGGCACCACGGGCAATGAGGAGGACGCCGGCACGCTCGCTTATCTCGAAGATACCGCGCGCCAGGCGGGACTGACGACCACGCTATTCGACATCGAGGCGATCGGCTGGCGCAATGATACCGGCGGCTTCGTCGATCTCGACGACCGCGACATCACGCTCGCCTTCAAGCTCTATCCCTGGGAATGGATGTTCCATGACGCCTTTGGCGCAAAGCTCAAGGATGCACAGACACGCTGGATCGAACCGCCGTGGAAGGCGGTGCTCTCCAACAAGGGCATCCTGCCGCTGCTATGGGAGATGTTTCCGAACCATCCCAATCTGCTACCGGCGTTCTTCGAGGACGATCCGCGGGCAGCCGAGCTCGGTAGCTCCTATGTGCGCAAGCCGCTGCTGTCGCGCGAAGGGGCCAATGTCACGCTGGTGTCTGGTGGAATGCCGCTCGACGAGCAGGCAGGCCCCTACGGCGCCGAAGGATTCGTGCGGCAGGCGCTCGCGCCGCTGCCGAATTTTTCCGGCTTCTATCCCGTGATCGGAAGCTGGCTGGTGGATCACGAACCCTGCGGCCTGTCGATCCGCGAGAACGAAAGCCCGATCACCGGCAACGGCTCGCGGTTTCTGCCGCATGCGATCTTGTGAGGTGCGCTCTTCATTCCTTCTCCCCTTGTGGGAGAAGGTGGCGCGAAGCGCCGGATGAGGGGTTCTATCCGCGAGTTCAAGTGTCGGTGGGCTCGCGGATAGAACCCCTCACCCGTCTCGCCGCTACGCGGCGAGCCACCCTCTTCCGCAAGGGGAGAGGGGAAGAACGCATCTCACCGCGCCGCTGCTACCTTCAATGACGGCGGCATCAATCCACCCATCGGGCGCCCGGAGCGCGTCGGATTGAGCTGATAGAGGCCACGACGATCGGCGATCGGGCGGAACGCGTCGGTAATTCCGACGACGGATTCGGCGGCGCCCAACAGCAGCGTGCCGTCGGCTTCCAAAACCTTCGCCATGCGCTCGAAGATCACGGCCTTGGTGTCCTGGTCGAAATAGATCAGCACATTGCGGCAGAAGATCACGTCGAACGTGCCGAGATGGGAGAAGTCCTGCAACAGATTGAGCTGGCGGAACTGCACCATCGCGCGAATGTCGGCATTGAGCTGCCAGACTTCGCCCGCTTGCGTGAAGTATTTCATCAGGTGCTGGATCGGCAGGCCGCGCTGCACCTCGAACTGGCTGTAAACGCCGGCCTTGGATTTCTCCAGTACCTCCTGCGACAGATCGGTGGCCACGATCTCGATGCGCCAGCCGGCGAAGGCTGCGCCCATCTCCTTCACGCACATCGCAATCGAATACGGCTCCTGTCCCGTCGACGACGCCGCCGACCAGATGCGCAGCGACTTGCGCGCCGCGCGCGCTCGAAGCAGTCCCGGCAGAATCGTTTCGCGCAAGTGATCGAACGGGATCTTGTCGCGGTAGAAGAAAGTCTCGTTGGTGGTCATCGCTTCGACCACATCGCTCGCAAGCCGTCCGTCGCCATTCCTGATCTTCAGCACGAGATCGGGAATCCCGGCGAGGCTCGCCTTGCGGGCCAGCGGCAGCAGCCGGCTCTCGACCAGATACTGCTTGTCCGGCGAGAGATCGAGGCCGGAGCGCTCTTTCAGGAACTTGCGTAGATAGTCGTAGTCAACAGGCGTCACGAACGGTCTCCCGCAAACAGGCGATTGACCCTGGCGCCGATCTGGTTGAGCGGCAGGATCGCCGCGCAGATGCCGGCATTGGCGGCTGCGCCCGGCATGCCCCAGACCACGCTGGAGGCTTCGTCCTGCGCGATCACGCTGCCGCCGGCGGCGACGATGTCCTTGCCGCCGCGCATGCCGTCCGAGCCCATGCCCGTCAGGATCACGGACAGGATGGCGCCATGCCAGATGTCGATGGCGGACGTGAACAGCGGATCGACCGCGGGCTTGCAGAAATTGACGGCGGGACCGTCGTCGAGCGCGATCGCCACGTCGGCGCCGCTACGCACGACGCGCATGTGCTTGCCGCCCGGCGCAAGATAGATGCGGCCCGGCTTCACCGGCTCGCCGTCGACCGCCTCCGCCGCCGGCTTCCGGCTCGTGCGTGCCAGATGCTCGGCGAGAATGGTGGTGAAGGTAGGCGGCATGTGTTGGGTAATCAGCACCGGGACGCGGTCGATCACGGGGCCAAGCTCGGCGACGAGCGCCATCAGGGCCTGAGGACCGCCGGTCGATGAGCCGATCAGCAGCACCCTCGGGGCTTGGGTCGAGAACGGACGCGTGGATAGCGGCGAGGACGACGACGCATGCAAAGCCGGAGCCGCCGCGGACGCGGCAGGCCGCGCGACAACCGGCCCACGTGTCGCCGGAGCCGGGCTTGCGGGCGCGAGCGGCGGGCTCGCAACCGCGGCCTTGCGGCGCAGCCGTGCGCCGAGGTGGCGGATTTTCTGGATCAGGTCGTGATGGAAGATGTCCGCAGCCGAAGCCTCGCGCGTCGATTCCGGCTTCGGAATGTAGTCGGCGGCGCCGAGCGACAACGCCTTGAAGCTGATCTCCGCGTTGCGGCGGGTCAGCGTCGAGGCCATGATGATGACGAGATCGCGCTTCTTCGCCAGAAGTTGCGGCAGCGCCGAGATGCCGTCGAGCTCGGGCATTTCGATATCGAGCACGGCAACATCGGGATTGATGCGTTCGATCTGGTTGACCGCCTCGAGCCCGGTGCGCAGCGAGGCCGCGACCTCCATGTCGTGCTCGGCGCCGATCCAGCGCGAGATCAGACCGCGGATGACGACGGAGTCATCGACGACCATCACCCGCAACGGTCCGGCTTCCCGCGACGAGCCCGGGGTCGAATTACCTGCGAACGCAACACTCATTACTCACCAACTCAGACTGAAACGGTCAGTTAAAACAAACGCCGAAGGAGCCGTTCAGCCTCCAGGGCGGTCGCTCAGATAAGGCCGACTTCCTGGAATTTCGCCGTCACGATGTCCTTGTCGAAGGGCTTCATGATGTACTCGTTGGCGCCAGCGTGCAGCGCGCGCGCGATATGCGCGACGTCGTTCTCGGTGGTGCAGAACACCACCTTGGGCTGGTCGCCGCCGGGCATGCGCCGGAGATGGCCGAGGAACTCATAGCCGTCCATCACCGGCATGTTCCAGTCCAGCAGCACCGCATCGGGCAAGCCGCGCTTGCAGGCCTCCAGCGCCTTCTCACCGTCCTCGGCTTCGAGGATCTGGAAGTCGAGGCCCTCCAGGATCCGGCGCGCAACCTTGCGGATGACGCTGGAATCATCAACGACGAGACAAGTTCGCATGTGAACCTCTGCTTCCCCCCCTTTTGCGGGGGCACTTCCAATTGCAGGTACGTCGGCGGATGTGCCGGCGTATCAAGCCGCCATCATATCGGGCGCGAGCTCGAGGACGCGATCGACGTCGAGGACGACCATGAGCTGGCCGTCGAGACGGTGGACACCGCCGGCGAGCT